>JAJDVC010000195.1 GCA_022826305.1 Gammaproteobacteria bacterium
AGACCTGGCAGCGTCCACGCCGTGTTCTGGTGAAGGCGGAGCATCTGGTCGGGGGAGCCAATCCGCTTCACGTCGTCACCAACCTCGAAGGCGATCCGCAGGAGTTGTACGACCAGGTGTACTGCGCCCGGGGCGAGATGGAGAACCGGATCAGGGAGCAGCAGCCGGACCTGTTCGCCGACCGTGCCAGTTGTTCGCCGCGGTGGCCGAACCGGTACCGCATGCTGCTCGGCGGACTGGCTCATGTGCTGCCGGAGCAGGTCCGCCGCAACGGGCTGTACGGTACGCGGCTGGCCCGGGCGCATGTCGGCACGCTGCGCCTGCAGCTGCTGCGCAGCGGTGCGGTGATCGTGCGCAATACCCGGCAGGTCGTCTTCATGCTGTCCGGAAGTTTGTCCGTACCGGGACCTGTTCCGCCTCGCGGTACAGCTGGCGCCCTGATGACGACTACCCTTGCGCCCTGATGCCCGATCACGCCACGGCATGAGGACTGCTCCTGCCCGGACCTCCGGCAACGCCCGCAAGCGACGGCCTGGAGGCTGGTTGCCTGCCCTCCGAAGCGGCTTTCACCGCAGGAAATGCCGGGAAAGACCGCTCCCTGTCCTCGATACGGACCTCACCGTCTCCTGATATCGTCAATCTCGCCAGCTTCTCGGTGCTCATGCAATGTTCGGGATAGCGTGCGGTAGTCTCCACCCGGGCATGGCCCAGCAACCTGCCGATGGCCGCTAGGCTCTCACCGAGCGCCAGTGCCCGCGACGCGAAACTGTGCCGCAGGTCGTGAATCTGGAAGCCCTCTAGCCCAGAATCATTTGCGCCAGCCTGGTTTTCGGGCAGGAAATTTCAAGCAGGTTGGCAAACTCGTCGCGCAAGCGGTTGATCGGTGCCGGAGAGTTGGTGCCGCGACAGGCTCTTGGCATCGTCGACCATCTTTCGCGGTTCTTCAGCCCAGCCATGGTCCAGTCTTGCTTCGTGAGTAGCAAGCTGCATGGCAACGGAGTAGAAGCGATCCTCATCGCCTTCAAGATGTGACTTCAGAAGCGCCTTGATCTGTTCTGCACTGGTCGTGCGGTATATATTCTTCTCATCCGCCTCGACATCCAGAATCACCCCCTGATTACAAAGGTTGCCGAAGGCAAGTCGAACGACCCCAACCCCGGCAACTCTCGTACATGTTGCGGATGCTACAGGAATTTTGACATGCGGGGAGCATGTTGACTATGATCATAGCCGCGAGGTCCCTGAAATTCAGGGCTGGCACGCTCCTTTTCAGGAGGGTCTCCGGCTAGCCGTGGCAATGTCCACGTCTACCATCGGCTTGTCAGACTGGCAGGTATCTAGGGAACGTTTTATTCGGACCGGTTCGTGTGTCTGCTGCAAGCTCGGTTCGGCGAAAACGGCGCCTGACGGCGAGACTTTTGGCGGTCCCTCCACCATTGCTGCACCGACTCCACCAGGCCCCAGATCCAACGATCAATCCAGCTTGTCATGTGAAACGCCAGGTTTTCGTGTGCATCATTGTCAATTCTCATAATGCAGCAGTGGACGTTGTCGCCGCTCCTCTCCAGGATTTTCCTTGCGGCTTCCGTCGACACCGCCGACACCTGAAAGCGGGGTTTGTCGAGGTCAAAATCGCTCATTGGGAATTCCTTTGGTCAGACAAATCACTGTTTTCATGCATCCGGCACAATCGTGACAGGCATGAATCCATCCACTATATACCCAGTCCCCTGATTTTCAAACCCGATCACTGGCGGTAATTTTGACGCAGGCAGTACATGTTGACTATAATACGCCGCCCGTTGGAGCTTCAGGGCGGCATCTCCCCGGATCGGGGAAACGTTGCGGCAAGTCCTGTTTCGTTTCGTTGCACGGCGCGTCTGGTACGAGGGGTTTTGCGGCGCGCCGACTGTTGCGAAACGGGCAAGCGGGAAGCGAGACAGTTTACAGATATCATCAACAGAGGATGACATGGCCGTACAACAGAACCGGAAGACACCTTCCAAAAGGGGTATGCGCAGATCCCACGATTCCCTCAAGCGTTCGACGCTTTCCATTGACACGACGACCGGAGAAACCCACCGCCGGCACCATGTCACGACCAGCGGCTACTATCGCGGCAAGCAGGTCGTGAACTCGGACAGTCAGTTCTAGATCGGGTTCCCGCAATATGTTTTCCGGCATGCTCATCATGCCGGAAACTGTCTGGCCTGATTATGCCGACTGTTTCAATAGATGCCATGGGCGGGGATCTCGGCCTGGAGGCAACCGTACCGGCATCGGTCAATATCCTTGTTTCGCATCCGGACACGAAACTGGTGCTGGTCGGTGACGAGCAACAGGTTCATGACAAGCTGAGAAAGCTCGGCGCGCACAATGATGGCCGCATAACAGTCCGGCATGCGAGCGAGGTCGTCAGCATGGAAGAGGCGCCGCAGTCCGCATTGCGCAAGAAAAAGGATTCCTCGATGCGGGTTGCCATAGACCTGATCAAGGATGGCAGGGCGGATGCCTGCGTCAGTGCCGGCAATACCGGCGCCCTGATGGCGATCGCACGGTTCGTGTTGCGTACCATCCCCGGGATCGACCGTCCGGCCATCTGCAGTACGCTTCCGCGTATGGACGGTTGCACCCACATGCTGGATCTGGGTGCCAACGTCGATTCGCCGCCGGAGATCCTGCTTCAGTTCGGTATCATGGGATCCCAGCTGATTGATTGCATGGTCGGCAATAGCAGGCCGAGTGTCGGCCTGCTCAACATCGGGGTCGAGGAAACGAAGGGGAGCGAGATCATCAAGGCTGCCGCCGAACTGTTCAGGCAGAGCGACCTGAACTATACGGGTTTCGTGGAGGCCGACGAGATCTACCTGGGGGATACGGACCTTGTCGTTTGTGACGGCGTGCTGGGCAATGTCGCGCTCAAGGCGTCGGAAGGCGTTGCCAAGATGTTCATGAGCGTCATGCGTGAGGAATTCCACCGCTCCGTGTTGCACAGGGGATCGGGCCTGATTGCCAAGCCCGTGCTCGATGTCGTGAAGCGGCGCCTGGATCCGAGGCTGTACAACGGGGCCAGCCTGCTGGGTCTGCAGGGCAGCGTGGTCAAGTCGCACGGCGGCACCGATGCGGTTGGGTTCCGGAACGCCATCGAGGTAGCCCTGCAGGAGGCCAGGAACGAACTGGTCGACAAGATCACGCAGTCCTTTCCGTGAAGGCATATTTCCTGTAATCTGCTGGAACATCCCCATGCAGGGGCAATGCGGCAAACAACAGGAGGCAAGGGCCCTTGAATACCTATTCCAGAATCGCCGGAACAGGCAGTTATCTTCCCGAGCGGGTGATAACCAATGCCGATCTGGAAGAGATGGTCGATACCAGTGATGAATGGATCAGGTCGCGTTCCGGCATCCGGGAGCGCAGAATCGCGGCCGAGGACGAGTTTACCTGCGATCTGGCCGAACGGGCGGCCCTGTCCGCCATCGAGTCTGCGGGCACTACCCCCGGTGACATCGATCTGATCATCGTTGCCACGACGACGCCGGACCTGGTGTTTCCGAGCACGGCGTGCCTGTTGCAGGAGCGCCTGGGTGTGGCTGGCGCCCCCGCATTCGATGTGCAGGCGGTGTGCGCGGGATTCCTGTTCGCCATTGATGTCGCGGACAAGTTCATCCGGACGGGCAGCGCGACCCGTGCGCTGGTCATCGGGGCCGAAACCTTTTCAAGGATCGTCGACTGGACGGATCGGCGAGTCTGCGTCCTGTTCGGCGACGGGGCTGGCGCGGTCGTGCTGGAGGCTGACGAACGCCCCGGCATCCTGTCCACGCATCTGCACAGCGACGGCAGGTACAACGATCTGTTGTGCGTGCCGGTCGGGGTTTCGAGGAATTTCGACAAGATAAAGGTAGGAGAGGCATTTGCCACCATGGACGGCGGTGAAGTCTTCCGCTGGGCAGTGACGGCGATGAGTGATATCATTGATGAGACGCTGGTTGCCAACAGCATGGACCGGACCCAGATAGACTGGCTGGTACCGCATCAGGCAAATATCCGCATCATCAATGCGGTGGGCAAGCGGGCCAGGATTCCCGGTGAGAAGGTCATAGTTACCGTCGACAGGCACGGTAACACGTCTGCGGCATCCGTGCCGCTGGCGCTGGACGAAGGAGTCAGGGACGGCAGGATCCGCCAGGGAGATCATGTGCTGATCGAAGGTTTCGGCGGCGGGTTCACCTGGGGTTCCGCCCTGATAAGAATGTAGAACCACCGATTGACGACACGGGTTGGTTTCATGACGGGAATGCTGAGCGAACAGGTGTGCCTGGTGACCGGCGCCTCGCGGGGGATCGGCCAGGCGATAGCACTGGCATTTGCCAGGGAGGGTGGCACGGTGTACGGTACCGCGACGACCGGACCGGGTGCGGCCGGGATTGAGAAGGCTTTTGCCGAGGCGGGGCTGGACGGGTACGGACGGGTGCTGAACGTCAATGATGCGGGAGGCATCACCGATCTGGTGAAGGAGATCACGGATCGTTCCGGCACTCCCGCGATCCTGGTCAACAATGCCGGCATAATCCGGGATAACCTGATGCTCAGGATGCGCGATGACGAATGGGAGGATGTCGTCAGGACCAACATGACCTCCGTTTTCCGGGTCAGCAGGGCGGTACTGCGCGGGATGGTCAGGGTGCGGCATGGCCGGATCATCAACATTTCTTCCGTGGTGGGGACGACCGGCAACGCCGGGCAGGCCAACTATGCCGCCACCAAGGCCGGCATGATCGGATTCACCAAGTCGCTGGCGCTTGAGGTTGCGGCGCGGGGGATTACGGTCAATGCGATCTCGCCGGGATTCATCGAGACGGACATGACCGCCGCCCTGAACGATGAGCAGCGCGCGGCGATGATGCGCGAGATACCGCTTAAACGCTTCGGGTTGCCGCAGGATATTGCCGGCGCGGCATTGTTCCTGGCTTCCTGCACGGGCAACTACATTACCGGGCAGACATTGCATGTCAATGGCGGCTTGTGCAGGCCATGACCTGCTGTGGTCCGGGGTGCTGAGGGGGATACCCGGTCAGGCTGCGACGCCATCCGGATGGGCACTGATCCGGAATTAATGATGGACATAATTCGGTCCATTGTTTAATATCCATTTCCCATGCAGTCACTGGTAATCAGTAGGCTCGTTGTTCAGAAATGGTATGAGGTTGACGAGTCAGCAGGTATCCCGAATCAGCTTAAATTTACAGAGAATTGGAGGATAGATTCCGAATGAGCACAATTGAAGAACGCGTAAGGAAAGTTGTCGTGGAGCAACTGGGGGTGGCGGAAGAACAGGTTACGCCTGAGGCTTCTTTTGTCGATGATCTGGGTGCGGATTCCCTTGATACGGTGGAACTTGTCATGGCCCTGGAGGAAGAGTTCGAAGCCGAAATTCCCGACGACAAGGCGGAAAGCATTACGAAGGTCAAGGATGCCGTGGACTACATCCAGAACACAATTGGCGAAAACTGACCCGGATACTCCATCCCGGGCAGGGGATGGAGGGTGGACAGGCAGCGATCCCGAGAGCCGCAGACTCTATACCAGTCTGCGGTTTTTGTATCCGCAGGTGCATTTTGGTGTGCGGGGAGCTTGCGGCAGGGCTTTCCGTGTAACCTGGAAACAGCCATACTACTGCAATACTGAATGAGCAAGCGGCGCGTAGTCATCACCGGAATGGGGGCGATCACCCCCGTGGGAATCGGCTTGCAGGACTCATGGCATGCCATGCTGGCCGGTACCAACGGGATCGGCCCGGTTACCCTGTTCGATGCCTCCGGTTTTTCCTGCACGTTTGCAGGCGAGGCGAGGCTGTTCGATCCGGATCGGTTCTTCCCGGCCAAGGAGTCCCGGAAGATGGACCGCTTCATGCAGATCGGCATGGCCTGCGGCATGGAGGCCGTTGAGGACGCAGGGCTGGATTTCTCCGCTCTGGACACCGAGCGGATGGGGGTATACATAGGTTCGGGAATCGGCGGGGTGAAGACGATCGAGGACACGACCCTGCTGCTCAGGGAAAAGGGCCCCCGGCGTGTTTCTCCCTTCTACATACCGATGACCATCACCAACATGATATCCGGCAACCTGTCGGTCCTGTACGGACTGAAGGGGCCGAACCTGTCCATGGTGACGGCCTGCAGTACCGGCGGCCACGCCATAGGCGAAGCGGGGCGGCTGATCGAATACGGCGATGCGGATGTCATGATTGCGGGTGGCTCGGAAGCCCCGATCACACCGACCTCCCTTGCCGGGTTTTCTTCCGCAAGGGCCCTCAGTCGCAGGAACGACGATCCTGGCACCGCCAGCCGCCCCTGGGATACGGGACGGGATGGCTTTGTCATGGGAGAAGGGGCCGGCATCATGGTGCTTGAGGAGTATGCGCACGCGAAGGCGCGTGGCGCCAGGATCTATGCCGAGTTATGCGGTTTCGGCATGAGCGGAGACGCCTACCACATGACCAGTCCCGCGCCGGGAGGGGAAGGAGCTTCCCGTTGCATGGACAACGCGCTGAAAAATGCCGCGAGGAACCATTCGGACGTCCAGTACCTGAACGCACACGGGACTTCAACGCCATTGGGGGATATTGCCGAAACACTGGCGGTAAGGCGGAGTTTCGGGGATCACGCCGGAAAGCTCATGATCAGTTCCAACAAGTCGATGATCGGCCACCTGCTGGGCGCTGCCGGCGGTGTGGAGGCCGTGATGACCGCGATGACGATCCATCAGCAGGCGATTACGCCGACCATCAATCTCGATGACCCTGGTCCGCAATGCGATCTGGATTATGTTCCGGGAGATTCCCGCCAGGCCAGGGTCGAGACGGCCCTCAGCAACTCCTTCGGCTTCGGCGGCACCAACGTGACCCTGGTTTTCGGCAGGATATAGCCCGTTGCCCTGCGACGATGATGCGGTTACCCGGGGCAAGCCCGGCTCGAAGGACAGACAGGGGCCATGGATTCTTCTGGCCTGCCTGCTGGTGCTTGCGACAGGTGTCTTCTTCGGTTTCCAGTACCACACTGTCGTGTCCACTCCGCTCGCATTCAAGGAGCAGGTGCTGGTCGTCGAGCGGGGCGATACACTGAATTCCATTACCCGGAAACTGGTTTCGGATGGCCAGCTCAAGTATGCATGGCCGGTCCACCTGTATCGGCGATTGAACGACTTGGGCGGTCTGGTGATGAGCGGTGAATATGCCTTCACGGAAGAGATTTCCGTTTCCGGGTTGATCGACAGGCTGGCTACCGGGCAGGGGCAGATTGTCCACAAGCTTACCATTATCGAGGGCTGGACATTCGGCCAGATGCGTGCGCTGGTCAATTCCGCGGCAAAACTGGAACAGGTGACCCCCGGCTGGAGCGACCAGCAGCTCATGGCCGAGCTCGGCGCCCCCGGAATACACCCGGAAGGCCGGTTTTACCCGGATACTTATGTTTATCGGGCCGGGGACAGCGACCTGAGCATTTTCAGGACATCCTACAGGCTTATGCAGGAGCGGCTGGATGCGGCGTGGGATGGCAGGCAGCCGGATATCGTGCTGACCGATCCGTACGAGGCGCTGATCATGGCATCCATCATCGAAAAGGAAAGCCAGGCCAGGGATGAGTTGCGGGATATTTCGGGCGTGTTCCACAACCGGTTGAGACTGGGGATGCGCATGCAGGCGGATCCCACCGTGATATACGGCATGGGGGAATCGTTCAACGGGAACCTGTCGAAATCGCATCTGCGGGCGGATTCGCCCTACAATACCTATACTCGCAGCGGATTGCCACCAACGCCGATCAGCCTGCCGGGACAGGCGGCTCTGGCGGCTGCAGTCAATCCCTCGGATACACGGGCGGTGTATTTCGTGGCGAGCGGGGATGGGAGACATGTTTTTTCCCGGACCCTGGAGGAGCATAACAGGGCTGTCCGAAAATACATCAGGAGGCAGAAAGGCAGATGAGAACGGGTAAATTCATTACCATTGAAGGTCTGGACGGAGCAGGCAAGACGACCCATATGGCGTATATCGAGAACCGGATACGGGATGCCGGCATGCCGCTCGTGTCAACCCGGGAACCGGGTGGTACGGAACTGGGAGAGCGGATCCGGACCATGCTGCTTGACCGGGGCGACCTCAGCATCGGTTCCCGGAGCGAGCTGATGCTGATTTTCGCTTCCCGGATCCAGCATATCGAACAGGTTGTCGGTCCCGCACTGGATGCCGGGACATGGGTCCTGTGCGATCGTTTTACGGATGCCACGTACGCATATCAGGGGGGCGGGCGCGCAGTGCCGGAAAGCAGGATCCGGATACTCGAGGAATGGGTACAGGAGGGTCTTCAGCCTGATCTTACATTGTTGTTTGACGCCACGCTGGAGTTTGCCGCACAAAGAACCCGCTCAAGAGGCACCGACCGTGATCATTTCGAGCGGCAGGGCAGGGATTTCAAGCTGGCCGTCAGGCAGCAGTATCTGGAGCGTGCCGATCGGTTTCCCGGCAGGATCAAGGTGATTGACTCGAACGGCAGCATCAAGGACGCCCGCTGTCAGATTGACCGGGCGCTAGCCGGCTTTGATCGGTCGTTCGCTGGGATGTAGCATGGTGCTGCCCTGGCATCAGCAGGCATGGGGCCGGTTCTGCCGGGGTGCGCCGACGGTTCATCACGGGCAACTGGTGATTGCGCCGCCCGGCACCGGTCTCGAAGGGTTCTGTGTGGATGCCGGTCGGTTGCTGCTGTGTTCGGAACCTGATGCCGACCGGGAGACCTGGTGCGGGAAATGCCAGAGTTGTCGACTGTTTGCTGCGCACACACACCCGGATTTTCATCTTGTCACGACCGAGCAGGAGTCGGCAAGAGGGGAGATCGATCTGGTCATGGCATACAGCGCCCGGTACCAGGATACCGGAAACCGGCAGAAAAAAACCAGGCTTTCCCGGACGATTCCCATTGACCAGATCAGAAAACTGATCGAGCGGTTTTCCACTCATGCCCACATATCGGCGAGAAAGGTAGCGCTGTTCATCGCTGCGGACCGACTCAACGTCAATGCCGCAAATGCTTTCCTGAAGCTGCTGGAGGAACCGCCCGATGATTCGGTGTTCATTCTTGCGACCTCCGAACCGTCGCACCTGCCGAAAACCGTCATCAGCCGGTGCGTCCAGTTCGCTCTGCCGGGACCGGACCGCGAGCAGGCCAGATCCTGGCTCGAAGAGCATATCCCTGCCGACGAGATCGAGGCGGCGCTTGCGCTGTCCCGCAATCGCCCCCTTGCCGCCAGATCTGTGCATGCATCCGGGGACGCTGAGACCAGGCTTGATGTCCTGAGGCGACTCGCTGGCGTACTGTCCGGCGCCATGCCTGCCCTGGATGCTGCCGCGGCCCTGGGCAAGGCGGAATTCGAAGAGGTGCTGCAGTGGATTCAGTCCTTTGCCGCCGATGTCATCAGGTGGAAGGAAACGGGTGTCGCGCCGTGGTGGGAACAGCGTTTTACCATCAGCCCGGACAACATCAGTTCGCGCAGGCTGTTCGGGTTTTATGATAAGGTTACCCATTACCGCAGTATTTCAAGAGGAAATCTGAACGAGCAGCTTGCATTGGAGGAACTGTTGATCTTCCTGCGCAAGACTGCATGATCCCTTGCAATGCCGCATGGATACGATGAGTGCGAAAAAACGCGCGGTGCGGTTCCGGATAAAGGAAATCAACCGGTAAACGACATGGCTGATGAGAAATCTGCAAATGCGGGACAAGACGGTAACGGGGCGGCGGGCGCGTCAAGACGCCGCTCGCTGGTAATTCCGTTGTCCTATCCCGACAAGGACAGCCTGTACAAGGCTTACATGTCCTTTCTGAAAAGCGGTGGGCTCTTCTTCCCCACTTCCTCTGATTTCGAATTGAACGAGGAGTTGTTCCTGCTGGTTACACTGATGGATGACGCCAAGCCGGTCCCGGTGTCCGGGAATGTGGTCTGGATAACATCCGCGGGTTCCATCGATGGGCAGAAAGAAGGGATTGGCGTGGAGTTCAAGGGAAAGGACGGGGAACAGATGAAGGGACGTATCGAAGGAATCCTGGGCCCGAGCGTGAACAATTCCAACCCGACCTATACAATGTGATCCGGCTGGCGCCTCCCGAGACGCCAGCGCTACCTGTCTCCCGTTCCTGATGCAACTTGTCGACTCACACTGCCATATCAATTTCGAACCGCTTGGCGAGGATACGGCCGGAATCCTTCAAAGGGCGCACGACAACAGTGTCGACTACCTGCTGTGCGTTTCGGTCTGTCTCGAGGATTATCCTGACGTCGCGTCCCTGGCGGCGGATTATCCGAACATTTTCTCCTCGGTGGGGGTCCATCCCAACTATCGGGATTGTCATGAACCGACGGTCCCGGAACTGACCAGCCTTGCCGAAAACTCCCGGGTGGTGGCAGTGGGTGAAACCGGGCTGGACTACTTTCGCAGCGAACAGGGTACCGACTGGCAGAAAAAGCGCTTCGAGAACCATATAGAAGCGGCGAAAATCGCCGGCAAACCGCTCATCATCCACACCCGGTCTGCGGCCGGGGACACCATGGACATGCTTGAGTCCCTGGATGCTGCATCATGCCGAGGCGTGATGCATTGCTTTTCGGAGGACTGGGCAACGGCCAGGCGGGCCCTGGATATCGGCTTTTACATCTCCTTTTCCGGTATCGTGACATTCAGGAACGCTGAAACCCTGCGCAGTGTTGCGGCAAAGGTTCCGGATGACCGGATCCTGGTCGAGACCGATGCGCCCTATCTTGCCCCGGTACCCTGCCGGGGCAAGACCAACGAGCCCGCATTGGTACGTTACACGGCCGAATGCCTGGCCGACCTGCGCAAGACCCCGTTTGCCGATTTCGCACACAGGACGACCGAGAATTTCTTTACGCTGTTCTCGTCGGCAGACAGGGCCGAAGCCTGACTCGGTGCACCCGAATCTGTTCTGTCCGGGCTGAATCCGGTGTCGTTCAGTCAGCCGTATTCAGCCCGGATTGTATCCGGCCGGTGCCTGGCCGTACTGTCCTTCGTTGAACAGAAATCCCAGAAGGTGTTTCTCAATCAGTTCCTGATGGGCCAGATCCGCGGAGTTCAGCTGATACTCGTTGATGATCATGACCGAGCGTTCGAGCCACTGCTGCCACGCCTCGCGGGAAATGTTTTCGAATATCCTTTGCCCGATTTCCCCGGGATAGGGGGGGCTGTCCAGGCCCTCGGCTTCCCTGTTCAGAAAAGCGCAGTTAACGGTTCGAGTCATTTGTCGGTTCCGGTGATAAGATTTCGAACAAGAATGTGCCCTGATGGTTTTAATTCGCCGCCAGGGTTGTCGATTGTTTGAATATGTATAAAATGCTACCTGTATAATAAGGTATGGCGGGAAATGCAGAACGATCTGGCATTTTCCGATCGGTTATAGCTTGAAGAAGTCACGTAAGGGTATTTTATCATGAGTGAATACAACCAGATACTGACCCAGGAGGATCTGCTGGTGACCAATGCCGCACGAGACAAGATTGCGGCGCTGATCGGTGATACCGACGGCGAGGCATCGGCAGTCAGGATTTACGTCTCGGGTGGTGGATGCTCGGGCATGAATTACGGCATGACCTTCGCGGAGGAGGCGGAAGAGAAGGACAGCGTGATCAGTGACGATAAAGGATTCAAGGTCGTGGTGGACCCGTTTGCGCTGAGTTTCCTTGGCGGCGCAGAGGTCGATTATGTGGATGACGGCATCAACGCGACCTTTGTGTTCAATAACGTCTTTCAGGCTGTCGGCGGTAGCGGAGCCTGCGGCGGCTGCGGGGGCGGCGCTTTCTAGGGTCGGGGAGCACATGCATGACGGAAAATGATCGAAAAGATGCATCCGGAGCGACGGGCTCCAGCCTTGTAGCCGAGAAATCCCGAGCCAAGCCGAAGAAACCGCCGCTCTACAAGGTCCTGTTGCTGAATGACGATTACACCCCGATGGAGTTCGTGGTACTTCTGCTGATGCGTTTTTTCAACATGAACCAGGGGCAGGCCGAGCAAACCATGTTGCAGATCCATACCAAGGGCATCGGTCTGTGCGGCGTGTATCCGCGGGAAATTGCCGAAACCAAGGTAAGGCTGGTGCTGGAATTCGCGGGAGAGAACGAGCACCCGTTGCAGTGTACGATGGAGAAGGAGTAGCGCCGTGCTTTCGGAGCAGCTGGAAATCGCCCTGGGCAACGCCGTGACGCTGGCGCGCAAGGAGCGTCACGAGTTCATTACGGTCGAACATCTCCTGTACTCCCTGCTGGACGACAAGGAAACCAGAACTACCCTGATTTCCTGTGGCGGTGACATCAACCGTCTCAGGTCGTCCTTGAGGGAGTATCTCGAGCATGAGGTTCCGCTGCTGCAGAAAACGGGCGAACCGCAGCCGGGCATGGGATTCCAGCGGGTTCTGCAGCGTGCGGTGATGCATGTCCAGCGCTCAGGAAACAAGGAAGTCAGGGGAAACAATGTGCTGGTGGCCGTATTCGGCGAGAAGGACTCCTTTGCGGTCTACTTTCTGAACCAGCAGGAAATCACCCGTTTTGACGTGATCAACTATATCTCGCACGGAATTGCAAAGGTGCCGGCAGAGGATCGTCTGCCGGCTCCGGACGGACAGGACCTGGAGCATGATGGACAGGCAGACGAATCCGATGGTCCGCTCGAACAGTATACGATCAATCTGAATCAGCAGGCGGAGGAAGGCAAGATCGATCCGCTGATCGGGCGTCAGGCCGAACTCGACAGGACGATCCAGATCCTGTGTCGCCGCAGGAAGAACAATCCGCTTTACGTCGGCGAGGCCGGTGTTGGCAAGACGGCGATTGCAGAGGGTCTTGCACGAAAGATCGTGAGCAGGGAAGTTCCATCCGTGCTGGCGGACAGCGTGATCTACAGCCTGGACATGGGTGCACTGCTGGCAGGCACCAAGTACCGGGGGGATTTCGAGCAGCGGCTGAAACACGTACTGAAATCCCTGGAAAGCTCTCCCGGTTCCATCCTGTTCATCGATGAGATTCATACCATTATCGGTGCCGGAGCGGTGTCGGGCGGTGCGCTGGATGCGTCCAACCTGCTCAAGCCGATGCTGTCATCCGGTGAGATCAAGTGCATCGGGTCAACCACCTACAAGGAATACCGGGGAATCTTCGAAAAGGATAGGGCCCTGTCCAGGCGGTTCCAGAAGGTTGATATCGTCGAGCCGACGATAGATGACGCCGTGGCGATCCTGCGTGGACTCAAGTCCCGTTTCGAGGCGCACCATGAGGTCCGGTACACCCACCAGGCATTGCGTTCCGCCGTCGAGCTTTCGGCGCGCTACCTTGCGGACCGGCGGTTGCCTGATACGGCCATAGACGTCATCGACGAGGCCGGGGCAAGAACGAGACTGCGTGACAAGGGCAGGCGCAAGACCATTGGCGTCAAGGATATCGAGTCGATGGTGGCATCCATCGCGCGCATCCCTCCGAAGCATGTCTCGGCATCCGACCTGCAGTCGCTCAAGAGCCTCGAGCGCGACCTGAAAATGGTCGTATTCGGCCAGGACGAAGCAATTTCCGCCCTGGCATCATCGGTCAAGATGGCCCGGGCGGGAATGGGCAATATGGAAAGGCCGATTGCCTCGTTCCTGTTTTCCGGTCCTACCGGAGTAGGCAAGACCGAGGTTACCCGGCAACTCGCTATGACGCTCGGCATCGAGTTCATCCGGTTCGACATGTCCGAATACATGGAACGACACACCGTTTCCCGGTTGATCGGAGCGCCGCCGGGCTACGTGGGTTTTGATCAGGGCGGACTGCTCACTGACGCCATAACCAGACATCCCCATGCCGTGCTGCTGTTTGACGAAATCGAAAAGGCCCATCCCGACATCTTCAACATACTGTTGCAGGTAATGGATTATGGCAGCCTGACCGACAACAACGGACGGAAAGCCGATTTCCGCAACGTCATTATCGTCATGACGACCAACGCCGGCGCTGCCCAGGCAGCCAGGGAATCGGTTGGCTTTGTTGCACAGGACAACAGCACGGACGACATGCAGGCAATCAAGGGACTGTTTACCCCGGAATTTCGCAACAGGCTGGACGGGATCATACGCTTCAAGGGGCTGGACCAGGAGACGATCAACCATATCGTGAAGAAGTTCCTGCTTGAACTGGAACAGCAGCTCGCCGAAAAGAATGTCAGCATGGAGGTGGAGGATGCCGCCATCGAATGGCTGGCGGAGAAGGGGTATGACCCGTTGATGGGCGCCCGCCCGATGGCCCGCGTGGTGCAGCAGGAAATCAAGCAGGCCCTGGCCGAGGAGTTGCTGTTCGGCAAGCTCGCAAAGGGCGGTCACGTGACCGTGAGATGTTCCGGTTCCGGTCTTGAGTTCGATATCCGCAAAGACGCCGGCTCTTCCGGTACCTGATGGCAGGGCCTCGCACCCGGGGTCTGTTCCGGGAGGGGATATTCCGGCCGCTGTCCGGGGTGCATGGACCGTGGAACGTCGGCGGTCCAGTGCGTTCGCACCAGATCCGGTCGCATAAACCCTGCGTGGAACCCGTGGTTCGCATAGCCCTTGCCTCTCTCCCGGCATCGGGTTCCATCAATGCAGCCATGCCCTTGGTAGCGCGTTACATTGACGAAGCGGCGGACGGGGCGCCGAGATAGTCTGTTTCCCCGAATCCTGTGTTCCCGGCCTGCGCGGACAGGACAGGGTCGTGCAGGAGCACGACCCTGCCGGGCTTTCCGTGGCCCGGCAACAGGTGTGCGATATGGCGGCCCGGTATCGGATAGGTGTCATCCTGCCGATGGAATGGGGTTGTCCGCACGGGATCCTGAATGTTGCATTCGTCATTTCCGGGGAAGGGCGGGTTCTCGGATGCCAGCCCAGGAACCAGTTGGCGCCGGAGGAGGATTGGCATTATGTCCCCGGATACGGCAGGCAGATGTTCAGGCTGGGTGCGCTGTCCTTCGGTATCAGCATCTGTCACGAGGGCTGGCGCTATCCGGAGACCGTGCGCTGGCCTGCCGTCAGGGGCGCAGCCGTCGTTTTTCACCCGCATCATGCGGGAAACGACTCGGAGGACATGCTTCCGGATACCTTCGCGGCTGCCGACTCTGCCTATTACGAACTCTGCCTATTACGAACGTGCGATGATGTGTCGGGCACTCGAGAACGGAGTTTTCTTCGCGAGTGTCGGTTATGCGCTTCGTTGCCAGGAGGCAGCGACAGCGCTGATATCTCCTGAAGGGGATTGTCTGGATCATCTGCCGTACGGAAGTTCCGGAATCCTGTTCGCCGACATTGATTCCGGCAAGGTGCATGGGCGCCATGCCCGTCGTTTTTCGCCGTCAACCTACAGGGATCGGGATCTCCCGTGAGACTTCGGCAGCGGACCAGCTATCGGATCGAAGGCTGACAATGGAATCTCAAACGGTCCGGCATCATCAGGACGAATTCTTGGCCAGACGAGTACGCAGGTAACCGAGCATATTCTGAAGAGTCTCGAAAGAAGAAGATTTTTCGCAGCAGGAAATCTGGACATGGTATGTGGTGAGGGAGCAATGCTCATTTTGTCGTATCAGAGATGTACATTGTATGTTGGCGTGCTGGCAGCAGGTCAATACAATATCCTCGATATCAGCGTTTTGAGGCGGATACTGGTGTAACGCCCCGCATGATATGGCGGATATAATCGTTTCAGTTTGAGTCGTACGTCTTGGGCCGTGAACTGCCAGTCCACCTTGGCCTGGAGTCGATCGCGCGAAGCCTGCTATTCAGCGACCTCCCGTTTCAGGACATCCATGCTGTCGATGCGCCGGTTCAGGCATTGGCGGATCATGACATTGAGTTCGACCTCGTCCACGTTCAGCCAACTGCCGTGCTTCGGGGTGTAAACGCACTCGAAGCGATCCCAATGCCTTGGTCTGTGCCGGTGGATAGGTCTCGTAGCGCGCGCCGGGCTGATGGGTGTTGAGATTGTCCACCACCAGAGTGACGCGGGTGACTTGTCGATAATGTGCGTCAATATCAGTGAGGAACTGTACCCATTCGGTCCTGATCCGGCGTTCGGTCACCCTGGTCATGCGCTGGTCGGCCAGGGGTTCGGTGGCCATGAAGACATTGCAGGTCCCGCAGCGCTGGTACCCATAATCGTGGCGCTGGTAAACATCCAGCATCTTTTCCATCAGCGCGACGAAACCGGCGTTACCCGGCGGCGGAATCACACACCTGACCCGCTGCCACGGCCTGAGTGCGTTTTTTTCAGAACCCGACGCACCGTCTCGTGGGAGACCGCTTCGATATAAACCGGTTCCACGACACGGTCCGCCGGCGGCTCGCCGCAGGCCAGCGCCACCAGATGCGCCGAACTCGCTGTCGGCCTTGGTCAAATACGTGTTCCGGCGTCCCAAGCGACCGCACAGCGTCGCTGCCAGGCCTTCTTCCACGAATCGCTTCTTCACGCGATCCACCTTGCGCATATTGATCTGCAGAATCTCCGCGATGTCTTCCCCGGTGGACTGCCGATCATTGAACTTCCCCGCATCGCAGTTGAGCAGGATCAATGCGTTGATCACCTTCTGCGAACGATGCGATCCCTTGCTCGTGATACCTTTCAGCTCCCTGCGCTCCAACTCATCCATCGTTACTACATGGCGTTCCATACCCAAGTCACCGACTTCTCAAACAAAACGGGGGTTCTATCACCCCATATACGACATATCATGAATGACGGTACACTAGGTCGTGTTAACGTAATTGGCATGAATAAGGCATACTCATTATCGGTAGTTTTCAATGATACAGAGAGGAATGGAACGTGGCACTGACAGAGAGCCAATACGCGCGCATCGCGCCGTTGCTGCCGAAGCCCCGGGGCAATGTGAATCTGCCGAATCTGCAGGTACACGACGCGATTCTGTATGTGGCGGAACACGGCTGCAACGGGAGCAGATCATCCGGATGCGGAGCGCGGCACTGAGTCTCGACAGTACCGGCATCAAGGTTCATCCCGATGGTACGGGCGCGCGAAAAAAAACGGTCCGCAAGCCATCGGCAAGTCCTGCGGCGGCTGGAACACCAGACTTCATCTGGTTGCCACGGATGCCCGAACAGCGGTTGCCTTCGAATGCTCTCCCGGCAACGCGCATGACGCGCCGCCGGGGCGGCAGCTCCTGAGTCGGCTGGCGGAGCCCTCGAACAGACCGGCACTGCTCATGGACCGGGCATACGAGGACGATGACACCCGCCGACTGGCCTATGCGCGTGGCCTCAATCCCGTGGTTCCGCCGAAGCGGAATCGGGTCGCTCCCTGGCAGTATGACAGGGAACTGTACAAGCGGCGCAACGAGGCCGAGCGTCTGTTCCGGCGCCTCAAGGGCTTTCGCAGAATCTCCTCGCGATTCGACCAGCCTGATGTCATCTTCCTCGGTTTCATCGTGTTCGTGCTCATCGTCGAGGCACTGAGACAATGTTAACACGCCCTATATGTCATTATGCAAACTCAAAAAGCAACGAATAAGTTGCTTGTAAGGGTTTTCTGCCCAAATCATCTCTAAAGCAATATATTAGTTGCTTTTCATGAAAAGTGAAGCTAATATGTTTCTTTATTGGTAAAGCAGCTAATATGTTGACAAGATGATATGAATACTCTGCTTCAGCAACTTAAGAAAAGGCGTTTAGATTTAGGTCTTAAGCAAAACGACATGATGATGCGTATTGGCGTCTCTCGCCAGCAATATCAGCGCTTGGAGTCAAAAGGGAACCCAAGGTTGGAAACGCTCGAATTGATAGCAAAAGGCTTGAATAGCGAGATAATGCTGATACCCAAAGAGAGGCTCGGTGCTGTGTCAGCAGTTTTAGAAGGACACTCTTTTGAAGAACTGGAAACTGAATTTGCAAGAGCCGGTTCTGGCAACCTTAGTTCTGGTGAGCGAGGCAAGTCTAAGTCAGAAAGCAAGAAAAGCTTGTTTGATGATCCATGGCAAGATTTGCTTGGAGATGATTCGTGAGCAACGATGTTAATGTCATCAAGCTGACTCTTCATGGGGAACTTGTAGGCTATCTGGCTGGTTACCTGAATGGGAGGAATGTGCTTGTTTTTGCTGATGAGTTCAGCAGTAACGCCCATCGTTCAACGTTTAGCTTTATCACCCATCCTGCGTTTCCGTATTCAAATAAGTTAATGTCAAAACCTTGGAAACGAAATCAGCGCTTACACCCAACACTATCAAATCTATTACCAGAAGGGTCGCTACGAGAACTTGTCGCACAAGGATTAAAGGTGCATGTCGATAATGAGTTCCATATCTTTTCCTATTTAGGGGAAGACCTGCCCGGAGCGATTATGGCCTCGCCTTTAGAGCCAGAAGATGTTCCTGATAATGTTCTGTCACTTATTTCCGGTGATCATTACCGAAATACGAAGGTCGTGAAATTTGAGAAATTGGAACGAGAAAATAAATTTTCACTGGCTGGCGTCCAGATGAAGTTTTCAATGAAAGAAAAAGATGGGCGCTACAACCTTTCAAGGTCAGGTGCTTTAGGTGACTGGATTATAAAAACGCCATCAACAAAGCATAAAAATGTTCCTGTAAATGAATACACGGCGATGACACTTGCATCATTGGTGGGAATTGATATACCGGAAATTAAGCTAGTTGATATGAGGCAGTTGGACAACCTGCCACAAATCAATTTACCTGATGAAACCCTTGCTTTCGGGATAAAACGCTTTGACCGGCAAGAAAACACACGAATCCATATGGAAGACTTTGCGCAAGTCTTGATGAAATATCCTCATGAAAAATATAACTCTGCTAATTATGAGCAGATTGGTCGAGTTCTGTATGAGTTTTCAGGTGATGCACTAACTGATGTTCAGCAGTTTGCAAGGCGTTTGTTGGTTAATGTTTTGTTAGCAAATGGTGATGCACATTTGAAAAACTGGAGTCTTTTATACGAAGACAAGGTGACTCCCAGACTATCTCCTGCCTATGACATAGTTACGACAAATGTTTATATCGATGGAGAGCATAGATTTGCTTTAAATCTGGGAAAAACAAAAAATTGGTATACCGTATCCTACTCGAATTTTAAAGCATGGTCCGAAAAATCAGGTATACCATGGCGAGTAATAAAGCCTCATCTGGAAGAAGTAATGGATAAGGCAAGAGTTTTGTGGCATTCCGCCCTTGAAGGTCTCCCGATGAATGAGTCGCACAAAGAAAAGTTAATTGAGCACTGGAAAAGTTTACACCAGGATTTCAGGTTGTAATTTTTCCTTTGCTCCATAGTTTGGGTGGGTTCTACTGCCAGATCGAACAAGGTCAATGCTGGTGGCACACGGTCATCCAGAATGGCCTCCACGATAGCAGGTGCAAGTGCTGTCAGGATTACAGAGCTATACCCGAACATTGCACGAGCACCGGGAAGTTGGCGGGATTTACGATATCAAGAGACGGTGGGGTCCGTATCGACGATACGTAGCCGGTTTGTCCGGTATTTTGTGCGGAGAAAGTCGTTTCAGAGGGCAGGCAACAGGCCTCCGGGCCGCCGCTTGCGGTAGCGCCGGGCAGGAACCGTCCTCACGCCGTGGCGTGATCGGGTACAATGTGTCATGGGTGGAAGCTCCTGTAATTCTGTTTTAAACCATTGAATTATATTACATAATGGAGATTTCACCCTCCCTGCTCATGCATTTTTCGGGCTAGCGGAATCACCGATATGGCTCCGTCATGTTTAATGGCCCGGATGAAGGAATCGGTATCATGGCCCTTGTCGGCCATCACATGGTCCGACCGGATACCTTCGATCAGGGCCCGGATCTGCAGCATTTCGCCGTGCTGGCCCGGACTGAGCATGAGACGAAGCGGATTGCCCGGGGCATCCACCGCCGCATGAATCTTCGTGCCCGGACCGCAGCGTGATTTACTCATGCCCTCCGCACCGTGCTGATGAACCCGTACGATA
>JAJDVC010000181.1 GCA_022826305.1 Gammaproteobacteria bacterium
CCCGAGATGATCGCCGGTGCGGACCACCTGATCCTGCCCGGACAGGGGGCTATCGGAACCTGGTTCGATCAGTTGAATGGCGATTGTGCATTGCTTGAAAGCGTACAGGAGCGGCTGCATGCCGGTCCCGTGCTCGGCATATGCCTGGGTCTTCAGGCCCTGTACCGTCACAGCAGTGAAAGTGGCGGTACCCGTGGTCTCGGTATCCTTTCCGGCAATGTGCGCCATTTTGCTGAAGGATTTGAGGCGGCCGGGATCGATATGATGGGGTCGGAACTCAAGGTGCCTCATATGGGCTGGAACCGGGTCTGGCATAATTCCGATCACCCGCTCTGGGAAGGCATAAGGAGCGGGGAGCGTTTTTACTTCGTGCACAGCTACTATGCGCTCGGAGAAGACCGGGCACAGGTAATGGGTCAATGCGAATTCGGGATTCCGTTTACGGCGGCGGCTGGCCGGAACAATCTCTTTGCCCTGCAATTCCACCCGGAAAAGAGCCAGCAGGCCGGCTTGATCCTGCTCAGGAACTTCATCAACTGGAATGGGACGATATAGTCATGTTAGTTATTCCGGCAATCGACATCAAGGACGGCAAGTGTGTGCGCCTCAGACAGGGCGATATGGATCAGGAAACGGTCTATGCCGAAGATCCTGTGGTCATGGCGGAGAAATGGGTGGGCGAAGGCGCGCGCAGGCTGCATATCGTGGATCTCGACGGCGCGGCCAGGGGGGAACCCGTCAATGCGGAGATGATTCACCGGATCGCCGACGCATGTCCGGAGATACCCATCCAGGTGGGAGGCGGGATTCGCGATGAGGATACGGTGGATGTCTATATCCAGGCGGGGGTCCGCTATGTGATTATCGGAACGCAGGCAATCAAGGAACCGCATCTTGTCAGTGACCTGTGTTCGGAGTTTCCGACACACGTAATGATCGGGCTGGATGCCAGGGACGGCAAGGTGGCCATAGAGGGCTGGTCTAAACTGTCGAGGCATGATGTGATCGACACGGCGCGGCGTTTCGGCAATGAGGGGGTGGAAGGAATCATCTACACGGACATCTCGCGGGACGGCATGATGAGGGGGGTGAACATAGAGGCTACGGTGACCCTGGCGGAATCCGTGAATATTCCGGTTATTGCATCAGGTGGTATCCAGAGTCTCGAGGATATCAGGAAACTGGCATCGGAATCCGGTTCCGGAATCATAGGGGCCATAACCGGCCGGGCGCTTTATGAAGGTGCGCTCGATTTGGCGACGGCCCAGCAGGTTGCCGATGAACTGTCCGGGGTGGGGAGCTATGGACTGTAGAAGGCCGTGCGCGGCGTACCGCCGGTAGCGGGAAATGTCTCTGGCAAAGAGGATCATTCCCTGCCTGGATGTCGATGCAGGGCGCGTCGTCAAGGGCGTCCGGTTCGTGGACATCCGGGATGCCGGAGACCCTGTTGAGGTGGCCAGGCGTTACGATCAGCAGGGCGCTGATGAACTGGCGTTTCTGGATATTACCGCGAGTTCGGATAATCGCGATACGCTGGTACAGGTGGTCGAGCGGGTTGCCGAGCAGGTATTCATTCCGCTTACCGTCGGCGGCGGAATCCGGGACCTGAAGGATATTACCCTGATGCTGAATTCAGGTGCCGACAAGGTTTCCATCAACACCACGGCGGTAAGCAATCCCGATTTCATACGGGCCGCAAGCGATCACTTCGGGAACCAGTGCATCGTCGTGGCTATCGATGCGAAGCAGGTTGCCGGCAGTTCCGTGGAAAGGTCGGAACCCCGATGGGAGATTTTCACCCACGGCGGGCGCAGACGGACCGGCCTGGATGCCCTGGAATGGGCATCCAGGATGGCCGAATACGGCGCCGGAGAACTGCTGGTAACCAGCATGGACAGGGACGGCACCAGGCATGGCTTTGACCTGACGCTGATCAGGCGCATAACCAGTCGGGTAAGCATACCGGTGATTGCCTCAGGCGGTGTGGGAACCCTGGATCATCTTGCCGAGGGGGTTCTGCAGGGCGGTGCCCAGGCGGTTCTTGCCGCAAGCATATTCCACTACGGACAGCATACCATCCGGCAGGCCAAGCAGCACATGGCCGACCGGGGAATTGAGGTCCGGCTTTGAAAACCATGGAGACGTGAACATGACAGACCCGATTCTCGATGCCATCAGATGGAATGAATCCGGACTGGTGCCGGCCATTGCCCAGCAGTACGACACGGGCAGGGTGCTGATGGTCGCATGGATGAATCGGGAAGCATTGTCAGCTACCCTGAAGGAGGGTCGTGCCGTCTACTGGTCCCGTTCTCGACAGAAGCTCTGGCGCAAGGGAGAGGAGTCCGGTCATGTACAGCATCTCAGGGAAATACGGACGGATTGCGACAGCGATGTTCTGCTGCTGCAGGTTGATCAGGCTGGAGGCATTGCCTGCCACACTGGTCGGCACAGCTGCTTCTACAGGAGACAGGAGGGCGGCGTGTGGCAGGATGTCGAACCCGTTATCCGGGATCCGGGAGAGATCTATGCGAAAGGTGCGGGCGGAAAATCAGTTTAGTATTTCCTGTCCTAACCGTTTAGAATCGGGTTTCTTCAATGCAGGGCATTGAATGCGACAGGTCAAGTCCGGCACTCAGGAGTATTGTTGCGTTCCGAACATACGATAGACAGGAAAAAGGTGGTGAAGCGATATGGGTTTTGGTGGAATTAGTCCGTGGCAGCTGATTATCATCCTGATAATCGTGTTGCTCATTTTCGGTACCAAGAAGCTGCGTAACCTCGGTACGGACCTCGGGGGAGCAATCAGGGGTTTCAAGAAGGCGGTCAAGGAGGAGGAGACCCAGGGGGAACTGGAAAATGCCGGAGAGAGTGAGGCCGCTGTCGATCCGTCAGAATCGGCCAAAAGCGAATCCGGGAAAACGGAAGCTCCGAAGACCGATACCTGATTCCTTCCCGGTAACCTCCCGTGATTGATGTCGGCTTCTGGGAGATGGCCTTTATCGGGGTGATCGCCCTGGTGATCATCGGTCCCGAGAGGATGCCGGGCGTGGTCAGGACGGCGGGCGCCTGGTTCGCCAGGGCACGGCGCATGGTCAATGACGTCAAGCGGGATTTCAGGCGGGAGATGGACCAGGCCGACATGCAGTCCGTAAAGAACCTGCAAAGGGAAATCAGGTCCACGGCAGAGGATTTCAGGCGGGTTGCGGATGATGCGGATGTCAGGGAAGCGACCGGGCATGTCAACCGGACCATGGATGAAATGAAAAAGGATCTGGGCGGCGTTGAAACCCTGAATACGCCGCCGGACAGTTCCGCTGGTCCAAAGGCGGTCGGCAAACCCGGCGGACAGCGCTCCGCCAAGCGGACTGCGGGGAAAAAGGCCGCATCACGGAAAAAGAAGACAGTCGGGGGAAACGCACCGGGCAAGAAGCAGTCGACGACGGCCACGCGTTCGACCGGCACGGGCAGAAAGAAGAAAACGTCAGACCAGGACCCGACGAGCGGGAAGATGGCGGCGAAGCGCAGGTCCGCCACGGCTGGTTCCGCCAGGAAAACCCGGCCGGCCAGGCTGACGAAGAAGACAGCGGCAAGGAACACGTCCCGGGCAACGGGGACGAAGCAGGACCTGTCCGGCGCCTGACTTTCCGATATCGATCCACACGGCCTGACATGCCATGGCAAACACCAGTTTACAGGTAGACAAGGAGCGATCCAGATCGGAGGGTTCGCTGGTCTTTCACCTCATTGAACTGAGGGATCGTCTGCTCAGGGGAGTGTTGTCCGTACTGGTGTTCTTCATCCTGCTGGTACCGTTCGCCAACACGTTGTATGAGTACCTTGCCAGTCCCCTGATGGAAGCGCTTCCCGAAGGGAACAGCATGATTTCGACGGAACCGCACGGACCGTTTTTCGTTCCCTTCAAGTTCGCTTTTGCCTGTGCGGTCGCGCTGGCCGTCCCCTATCTGTTGTACCAGATATGGGCATTCGTCGCGCCGGGCCTGTACCAGAATGAAAAACGGCTGGTGATGCCTCTGCTGCTGTCAAGCAGCGCCCTGTTTTATCTCGGCATTCTCTTTTCATACTACGTGGTTTTTCCGATCATCTTCACCTTTTTCGCCAATACCGCTCCGGAAGGCGTGGCTGTGATGACCGATATCAACGCGTACCTGGGGTTCGTCATCAAGCTTTTCTTCGCCTTCGGGATGGCTTTCGAGGTCCCGGTCGCAACCGTGCTGATGGTGTACATGGGCATCACTACGGTTGAAAGCCTGCGCAGAAAACGGCCATACATAATTGTCGCTGCCTTTGTTGTCGGAATGTTGCTGACACCGCCTGACGTATTTTCACAAACGCTGCTTGCCCTGCCTGTCTGGGCACTGTTCGAGGCCGGGCTGTACTGTAGCCGTTTTCTCAAGAAGGACGAGGAGCAGGAGCCTGATGGGGATTCGATTGATCTCGAATCCGAATAACGCACCGTCAACGTGCCAGTGGCCGTGCCAGGTGGCGGGGACCGGCTGAGTTCCCCTGTCCCGGGGGACGGCTGGCGCTTCGATATGGTGCGGTTGCTTGTGTCATGCGTCCTGCTGTTCAGGTTCGCCGACGCAGCTGGCCTGCAGAATCAGTTGCAGGATCATCCATCGCCCTATCTGGCCCTGCACGGGCAGGATCCGGTTGCATGGCAGCAGTGGAACGAACGGACGACAGGGCTTGCGCGGGTGCAGGACAGGCTGATGATGCTGTCCATCGGGTATTTTTCGTGCCACTGGTGCCACGTCATGCAGCAGGAATCCTTCCGCGACCCTGAAATCGCGCGATTCCTGAACAGGCATTTTGTCCCGGTCAAGGTCGACAGGGAGCTTGAACCCGCCCTGAACGAACGCATGATGCATTTTACCCAGGGACTACTGGGCCGCAGCGGTTGGCCGCTGCAGGTTTTCCTGCTGCCTGAAGGATACCCGGTCTATTCGGTCCTGTACGTACCGCCCGGCGAATTCCTTGCGGCGCTTCGTCGTATCCATGCAGTATGGCAGCAGCATCCACAGCAGGTACGTGATCTGATCAGGCAGGAGGCCGACCGGCCCTACCCCGAGCCGGTTCCGGAGATCGAACCGGAACTCTATGCAGAGGTGGTGAAGGATGCCGTAACCGGGGTGCTGGCCAGTGCCGACCACTTCAACGGCGGGTTCGGGGACCAGCAGAAGTTTCCATCCGTGCCGCAACTGGCCTACCTGCTGCATCGGTACCAGTCCGGCAGGGATCGGGAACTGAGAGAGTTTCTCGAACTGACACTGGACGTGATGTCCGAAAGGGGGTTGCATGATCACCTTGCCGGAGGCTTCTTCCGGTACACTGTGGACCCGGATTGGGAAACGCCGCATTTCGAGAAAATGCTGTATGACAGTGTCGGGCTGGCGGAAATCTACCTGGATGCCGCCGACCTGCTCGCCCGGCCTGCGTACATGGAGACTGCCCGGAATACGCTCGAGTTCCTCAGGACAAGGATGCGAGATGATTCCGGTGCACTGATTTCATCCATTTCCGCAGTGGACGAGAATCTTGAGGAAGGCGGCGGTTATCTCTGGTCGATGGACCAGATCGAATCGGTTCTGGATGCGCGGCTTGCAGGATTCGTTCGTGAAATCTGGGGACTTGATCGCCCGGCGGAGTTTCCCGCAGGCCATCATCTGCGGTTCGTTGTCACTCCCGAACAGTATGCACAGAGACATGGCATCGCCCGTAGCCGTGTCGACGAAATGTATCGGGAGGTCCGTACAAGACTCCTCGGATTTCGGGACAGGCGGAAAATTCCCGTGGACAGCAAGCTGATCGCGGGCTGGAACGGCATGGCCCTGTCATTGCTGGTGCGGGCTGCACGGGTTTTTCCCGATGCGGGATACCTGACGATGGCGGGATCGGTGCGGGACTTTCTGGCGGAGCGCGCCTGGGACGGCAAACAGTTGTCGAGAGCCATGGCGGGAGGCCGTCCGGTGGGTTCCGCATCGATCGAGGACTATGCCCATGTTTCCAAGGGCCTGCTTGACTGGGCGCTTTTCATGGATAGCCAGCCCGACATGCAACTGGCATACCGGATATCCGAAGCGGGGTGGAGACGCTTCTACCGGGGACATGGCTGGCATTGGGGGCAAGGCGATCTGCTGCCGTCCTTGGCAGGTGCACGATTGCTGGGCGATGGTGCGATCCGGTCTCCCTCGGCAGTCCTGATCGAGACTGCCTTGCGACTGGCACGGCTGCTGGATGATACGGCACTGCGGAACCGCGCGCTTTCAGCGCTGAACCAGCCCCCCGAACTGTTGACGGCCGAACCTTTCCGGCATGTCAGCCAGCTTGCCCTGATCGAAAGGCTGCTGTACGGGCATAACCCGCTGTAGAGACGAGGCTACAGGCGGAGCAGTCGCCATTCTCCGTTCATGAATCCGAAAATGGGCCTGAAGGAGATCTTGTAATCCATTTTCCGGCAGCCCTCTATCCAGTATCCGATGTACAGCCATTCAAGCCCCATTTCCCGGACGTATTCGAGTTGTTTCATTACTGCAAGGGTTCCGAGGCTGCGTTCGGACAGATTGGGGTCGTAGTAGGTGTAGACTGCCGACATGCCGTCATCAGTCAGGTCGCATACGGAAACGGATACCAGTCTTTCCCCGAGCCGGAATTCAAGCAGAATGGTTTCCGTGGAGGAGTCGACCATGAACTGTCGATACCACTTCGGATCGTCCTGGTCCATGATGTCTCCCTTGTGCCGCCGGGACTGGTACTGGCGGTACAGGAGAAAGTGTTCCTCGTTGAATGCCGGGGGAATCATGGAGACCCGGATGTCGCTGTTTTTCGCGTAGCATCTTCTCTGCGCGCGGTTCGGCTTGTAGGCGTCAGCGGGTATCCGTACGGAGATACAGGCATCGCAGGTCTTGCACTGCGGCTTGTAGATGGTCTTGCCGCTTCTGCGGAATCCGGATTTGACCAGCAGGCTGAACACCGTGTTGTCAGTCCGGTACTCCGGATCCAGCATGACGGTCGTTGTCACCTTGCCGGCAAGGTATGGACAACTGTGGGGCAGGGAAACATACAGCCTCGGCAGATCTGCCTGGATGGTCATGCCGGATACTTCCGGTACGCCGTTTCTCCCGATATCGCGTACAGGCCGGATGTCCGGAAAGCCTCCGGGCAGAGGCTGTTGTCGACACAGTTTCTGATGATGCTCATGAACCGTGATCTCGGAATCTCTTCGGCGCCCAGGCTGAGCAGGTGTGAGGAGGTGATCTGGCAGTCGATAATCGGACAGTTCTCGGCCTGCATCAGGTTTGCCAGATGGTTCAGGGCGGCCTTCGATGCGTCGCTCACCGCGCTGAACATGCTTTCTCCGAAAAAGACCCGGCCGGAACGGACCCCGTACAGTCCGCCGACCAGCCTGTCTCCCAGCCAGGTTTCCACGGAATGAGCACAGCCCCTGCGGTGTAACACCATGTAGGCATTCAGCATGTCGGGCGTGATCCAGGTTTCCGGCCTTTCAGGGCGTTTTTCCGCGCAGTTTCCAATGACATCTCCGAACGCCCGGTTCACGGTACAGCGGAAGCGGTTTCTGCGGATCGATCTTCTGAGGCTGCGGGTGGGCCTGAACCTGTCGGGAAAGATGACACAACGGGGATCCGGGGACCACCACAGTATGGGTCCTTCGGACGAGTACCAGGGAAAAATACCCCGGTTGTACGCATGCATCAGGCATTCAGGGCTCAAGTCGCCTCCTGCCGCAAGCAACCCGTTCCGGGAGGCGTGCTGCACATCCGGGAACCGGTCAACGGGAATGATCCGTGCGTTCAATTTCGGCAAGATCCTGCAGGCGTTTCAATCGTGCTTGATTGCATTGTAAGTCCCCGCAAAAGTAAAATCGAGTACGGGTTTCATGCTGACAATCAGGCCCTTTTCCTGCACTCCTGCCGTAACGGCCCACAACGATGAGAATCCTGGGAATAGAAACTTCCTGCGATGATACCGGGGTCGCAGTCTACGACAGCGAGAGAGGCCTGCTGGCCCACAAGCTGTTTTCCCAGGTGGCGCTACACGATGCATACGGCGGTGTAGTGCCGGAATTGGCCGCAAGGGACCATATCTGCAGGCTGATTCCCCTGGTGCACTATCTGTTCGGGGAGCTCGGCGAGCAGGATCAGGCAGTGGATGCCATCGCCTATACTGCAGGCCCGGGGCTGGCCGGTGCGCTTTTGGTCGGTGCCTCGGTTGCGGAAAGTCTGGCTTATGCGTGGGATGTCCCGGCAATTCCCGTGCATCACATGGAAGGGCACCTGCTGGCGCCGATGCTGGAGGAGAATCCGCCGGATTATCCATTCGTGGCGCTTCTCGTATCCGGCGGGCATTCCATGCTGGTCGACGTCCGTCGCGAGGGTGATTACCGAATCCTCGGTCAGTCGGTGGACGATGCGGCGGGCGAGGCATTCGACAAGGTCGCCAAGTTGCTCGGTCTGCCTTACCCGGGCGGTCCCTCCATTGCGCGCGTCGCGCAAAACGGGGATCCGCAAAGATTCGTCTTCCCCAGGCCGATGACCAGGCGGCCGGGACTGGATTTCAGTTTCAGCGGCCTGAAGACCCACACCCTGACGACCATACAGCAGTCCGGGCCGCTGGACGAGCAGACGATTTCGGATATCGCCCTGGCATTTGAACTGGCCGTCGTCGACACGTTGCTTGTCAAGTGCAGGCGGGCGCTTGAGGCGGCCGGGCACACAAGGCTGGTGGTCGCAGGCGGAGTCGGTGCGAATTGGCGTCTCAGGAGCCGTCTGAAGCAGGCTGGGGAAGAGCGCGGATTCGGGGTGTTCTATCCCCGGCCGGAGTTTTGCACCGACAACGGCGCGATGATCGCCTATGCCGGTTATTTTCGATGGCTTCTGGACGGTGGGAGAAGCGGATATGATAATGATCGGGACCGGGGATTCGACGTCAGGCCAAGATGGAGCCTTGAGGATATCCAGGCTCCCTGAGCAGCAGATCCTTATCCGGCAAGCGTGTTCTTTCACCGCAGGGCAAGCGACGCTCCCTGTTGCCGATTCGTATTCTCCGGTGCCATGTTTGCCCCGGCTGGAGGGTATCTGCCATCCCGGAAATTGCGGGAAATACGCGACCATTCTCCGCTTCAGGCCTGACTCTCTTCCTTCCGCAGGGGTGCGACGATCCAGTCACGTTGACAAACACCGTGGCAAGGCCGGACAGTGTGACGATAATCATCTGCAGGAACCGCCTCGCGGTCGACCTTTTCCTGCCGGATTCCGTCATGAGGGATTCATCCCTACCGGAAGTCCATGTCACGGCGTTTCCAGAGCCGTCAGTGTGGAAAACGGAAGGACAGTTCCGGGTCGGTGTCTTCGGATGGCGCAGGCATGCAATCGATCAACGACTGCAGACTGATGGTTTCGGGTTGGCCCGCTTGTCGGCGGATTCGTCAAATTCATGCGACACGTGGTCCATCAGAATGAAGCCATCGGGGTCGGGATGGGCAGCTTCATTTGTTCAGGACAATCCGGCTTTCCGTCCCGTCAAGCAGTCTTGATATGTTTTCCCTGTGCCGCCAGAACAGTAGTGGAACAATGGCAACGCAAAGCACGGTGTATGCGGGGTCGGCGACAAGCAGGTAGGCGAGTACCGGGGACAGTGCGGCCGCCATCAGCGCGGACAGCGAGGAATACCGGGTGAGTACGGCCGTCAACAGCCATATTCCGAGCAGTGCCAGCGACAGCAGCGGGCTGATGCCGACGTATACCCCTGCCGCTGTCGCTACCCCCTTGCCTCCCGAAAAACCGAAGAAAACAGGATAGAGATGTCCCAGAAATGCGGCGAGACCCACCAGTGCGATGATGGTCGGATTGTCTGAAATGATTACTGCGAGGATCACCGGCGCCAGGCCCTTGAGCATGTCTCCGGCCAGCGTCAGCAGTGCGGCTTTCTTGCCGCCTATCCGAAGCACATTGCTGGCGCCTGGATTCCCTGACCCCTGCATGCGGGGGTCAGGCAGGTTCATGAGCCTGCATACCAGGACGGAGCTTGAGATCGAGCCCAGGCAATAGGCGAGAAAAGGAAGGGTATAATCGACAATCGGCATTGTACCGAGTCCGGATATGCGACAGATGCTAAAGTATGGCGAACTGGTTTCGAGTATTCAAGAATGGATATCATTTTCGTACACGGCCTGAAGGTCGATTGTGTAATTGGGGTATGGGAATGGGAAAGGCGGATTACCCAATGTATCACGATAGACCTGGATCTGGGTGTCGATACGGCTCTGGCCGCAAAAAGCGATGATCTGGAAGATACGCTCAGCTACAAGGGAGTTGCAAAGCGGGTCAGGGTGTTTGCTGCAGACTCGGGTTTCAGGCTGATCGAAACGCTGGCGGAAGAGATTGCCGGCATCCTGCTAAAGGAGTTTTCCGTTTCCTGGTGCAGGGTGAGGATAGACAAGGGCACAGCCGTGCGGGGAGCCCGGAGCGTAGGCGTGATCATTGAACGGGGAAGCCGATCATGACCCATGTAGTGCTCAGCGTGGGTACCAACAACAACCGGAAATACAATATCAGGAAGGCGGTCAGGCGCATCAGGGATGTGTACGGGAACGTGGAAATATCTCCGGTCTACGAGACCGATTCAGCGGGGTTTTCGGGCCATGCGTTCTACAATCTGGTGATCGGCATTCATTCCGATCAGACTCCGGACAGGATCCAGGAGGCCATGCATGCCATAGAGATCCATGCCGGACGGATCAGGGGAAAGAAGGATCACAGTAACCGGGTTCTGGATATAGACTTGCTGCTTTATGGAGACCAGGTGTTCCATCCCCGACTGAATATTCCAAGAGACGAGATTGAACGCTATGCATTTGTGCTCAAACCCCTTTCCGATCTGTATCCTGACCGTCGACATCCGGTTTCGGACAGGTCCTTTCTGGAGATGTGGGAATCCTTTGACGGGCCGCTCTACAACCTGACGCCCATACAGCTGGAAATGTGTTTTACGGATCGAGAAGAATCCGTTCCGGAGCCTGGGACGGAATCAGGCCCGGTCTGGAGAAGCGTTTGAAGCCGTTTCCCGCCCGCCCAGTCCCGATTGCGAACAGGGGTTGCAGCAATTCCCATTTCGGCGTTCTGAATGAAAATCTTGTGGTAGCTGCCAGGAGGTCTTGTGCATGGTTTGCCGGTCCGTCGGGTCGCTGCAGACCGACTCCAGGCCATCGGACCAAAACATGCTTTCCCTGTGCCCCTGGCATGGAGCCGTACATCAACACTCCGTGCAGCATGATGGGGATTGTTGCAGGAGTTGATTTTCGCTGTCATTTGCGGCGTTTTTCTGGTATAAATGCGCTCCCTCACAGAGTATATCGGCAACACGCAGGGTAAGGTCATGGCCAGAGTATGTCAGGTAACCGGCAAGAGCACCATTACGGGGCATAATGTTTCTCACGCGCACAACAAGACGAAGCGCAAGTTTCTGCCGAACCTGCACAGTCGGCGCTTCTGGGTGGAAAGCGAGAACCGCTGGATCCGGTTGCGGATTTCTTCCGCTGGCCTCAGGCTGATCGACAAGCAAGGTATCGATCAGGTGCTGTCCGACATGCGTGCCCGCGGCATGAAGATTTGAACAGGTTGGGTGGAGAGAGGCAATGAGAGACAAGATCAAGCTGGTATCCAGTGCAGGAACCGGGCATTTCTACACAACTACCAAGAACAAGCGTACCATGACGGAAAAGATGCAGATCAGGAAGTATGATCCTGTAGCCAGGAAGCATGTCGTGTACAAGGAAGGGAAAATAAAATAATAGGCGACAGTACCGGTTCGGGACTGACCGGAGCACGATTCACCTGTAGTATTTCCGGGGCGAGCCCCCGGTTTCGAAGCGGGATTGAACTGGACCCGGGTAAGCGGATCGCTCAGGGGTATGCCTGTAATGGCAGTCCGGCCTTTCGCCACTCCACTATCCCGTCCTTGAGATTATAGATCTCGTCAAACAGGTCGTTCTTTTCAAGCCAGCCTGAAACCATCCTGGAACGTACCCCATGCTGGCATATCATCACCAGTGGCGTATCCGATGATGCCCGTTCCATTAGCCTGGAAAGCCATTGACGGGTGTTGTACCGTCCCTGCCGGTCGAAGAACGTGTTCAGGGAACTGCCCTGGATAACGCCGGTTTCCCGCCATTCGTCCTCGCGTCGCAAATCAACCAGGACCAATTCATGATTCCGCTCCAGTAGCGCAGCAAGCCGTTTTGCTCCAATATGCGACAGGTCGGAAAGCGCAACGTCGCTGAACAGCAGGAATCCTGCCGCAAGTCCGATCAGTCTGCTAGGCACTGCTGCACTTCGTGACATGCACGAGGGCTGTTTTATCGGGCCGGGCATACAGGTCCAGTCTGATCAGGCATGAACCGCGGTGACGGTGGCGGTTCAGGGAAGTACGGGCACGGAAAATCGGGTTTCATGAGGTATTCCGGGAATGTATTGATGCAGGGGCAGAGTATAGTATGACAGCTAATTCCAGGGAGAAGCATGTAGCTGGCGTCGAAATTCCGGTAATGCCGGACAGGACGGGCCGCCATGCCGGATCATTCGTTTTTCCGGTCAATAGCCATGAGCAGGGCGGGAAGAAGCGTGAGGTCTGCGATGAACGCGAAGCAGACCGTGATGGCGACCAGAAGACCGAGTACGGCGCTGGGTTCGTAGCCGGACGAGGAGAATACCAGGAATCCGGCGGTGAGGATGGTGGTCGTCGCCCACATTGCCGGGCCGACTGTACCAAACGTGGCGTGCACGGCTCTGGAAGGCTTCATGCCTTGTTGTCGGCCTTTCAGGTACTTGGTGAGAAAATGAATCGTGTCGTCGACGATGATGCCGATGGCTATCGCGGTAACAACGGATGCACCAAGCCCCATGTGGCCGACGAGATGTCCCCACAGGCCGAAGGCCATCACCGCCGGAATGAAGTTCGGCACCAGGCAGATCAGCCCGATACGGATATTCCGGAAGACCAGGATCAGGATTAACGAGATGAGGCTTGTGGCGAGAATCGTGCCGGTCAGGATGTTGTTGATGTTCTGGCTCGACATGTGGGCGGAAATCATGGTGAAGCCCGAGGCCGGTCCTGCGAGTTCCGGTGCATTTTCCTGTAGCCAGTCCCGCGCACGCCTGTCGAGTTCAAGGTGGTCTCGCGTGGATGTGTTTTCAAGCACGACAGTCATTCGCGTCGCGGACTTTGCGATATCGACACGGTCATTGAGATCGGCCCCGAAAGGCAGTGAGGATTCATAAAGCAAGAAGAATTGTGCAGCAAGATTGGGATCATCCGGTATCCGGTAGAACGTCGGCTCGTCTTCATGCATGTTCTGGTTAACGCGTTTCATGACGTCCGGAAACGCCAGGACGTGATGCACCTCGGGCTGGGTGCGATACCAGTTGGCGAACGCATCGACCGTATGCAGGTATTCGGGGTCCGTGATGCCGCCCGGGCGGCCAGAGCTGAGGGAGTATTCAAGCTGGTCCAGTCCAGTCAGGTTGTCGATGATGAAATCCGTATCGGTACGGAAGGTGTAGCGCTCGTCGAAATGGTGCAACCAGTTATCGCTCAGCTCGTTTCGGGGAACACCGGTTGCCAGCACCGCGACCATCAGGATACTGGACCACAGGAGCGGCTTGCGGTGAGCGATGACCCGGTCCCCAAGACGTTCGAAGAACGGGACCACCCGTTCACGTCTGGTCGGGGCGCGCATGGGCAGGATCGAAAGCATTGCCGGAAGGATTGTTACGGAATAGATGAATGCAAACAGCATGCCGAGCGCGACCAGATTGCCCAGAACCTGGAACGGCGGCGAACTTGATGAGTTCAGGCTGAGAAATCCGATGGCGGTTGTAGCGGATGTGAGGAACACCGGGTACATGTTGTCCCGAAGGGACTCAATGAGTGCCCTGTTCCGTTCCAGTCCGCGGCGCATGCCGGCCAGCGTGATGGTGATGATGTGAACTGCATGGGCGACCCCGACCGTCATGACGACGATCGGCCAGCTGGCACTGACCGGTGTGAGCAGGATACCGAACCAGCCTGCCACTCCCATGGTGCTCAGGACAGTGAATACAAGAAGAACCGCGATGGCAAGGGTAGCGTATACCGAGCGTAACAGGAGCATGGAGATCGCGAGAATGACAAGAAACACGACCGGGATAAGGCTTTCAGCGTCCCGTGCGGCATCTTCGAATGCCTGGTTCAGGATCACGTTTCCGGTCATGAAATAGGCAAGGTCCGGGTGGTTGGCCCTTGCTTCATCCAGCAGATTACCGAGATACCCGGAAATTTCGGCCCATGCAGGTTCCTCAGGTTCGGACAGGATAAAGCTGATGATCAGCCCGGCGGCCCGCCCGTTCTCCGACACGAACTGCCCGACCAGTTCAGGCTCGTTCAGGGCGATGGTCCTGATCCGCTCGAGTTCGGCGTCGCTCAAGGACATCGCGTCCTCCGCCAGCGGTTCAATGATCAGGTCGTCCTCGACCGCCTGGCTGTGAAAGTAGTTGGTAAGCGATGTGACCCGAAGCGAGTGGGGCGTCCGCCAGGCAGCCTCGGTCAGTTCCTCGACCGCAGTGAGGGTCTCGCGGGTGAACACCGTTCCTTCCCGGGGAGAAATCGTGATCAATGCGAATCTCGATGCGGAATAGGTGTCCTGCAACCGGTCGAACGCCAGCAGGTCGACATTGTCCTCGCCGAACAGCACACGATAGCTTCCGGAGACGGTAATCCCGGGAGCACCGATTGCTGCACAGGCCATGATCAGCACCGCGAGCCCGGCAACCGTCCAGCGCCGTCGCATAACGAAACCGATGTAATACTCCAGCGACTTCACAGGCATACCGGACAGTTCGGTACAGGCAGTCTTTCTTCGGTTCTCATCGCAAGGGCGGGGCCTGGGGTTACCATGGTTTCGAGGAGGTGTGCCTGACGTGGCTGGGTAGCTTGTAGCTTATGCCCTCCTTATCATACACGGAGATGTCCAGAAGCTGGCTGAAGTTGTCTGCGCTGATCAGTTGGGACGCCTTCAGCCAGCGGTGCATGCGTTGCTTCATCCTGAACCCGAACAGGGCTCCCGGCACCAGGGTCTTCGGATACTGGAACTGGTCAGCCAACTGGTTGCCGAGAAGGGCTCGAGACAGCCGGTAGGCCAGACGGATTACTTTCTCCCGTTCCGAGGGGTCAGTTATATTCGCAACACCGGGAATGGCGCCGATCAGGTTATTGGCCATGGCAACCGACTCGGCGCCTGGCGGTGGTTCGCACAGAAAACCGGTCCTGTAAATTTTCCTCGCCTCCGCGCCGCTGGAATAGAGAATCGTTTCCGGTATTCCCATGATGTAGCCGGTGTATCGCCAGATCGCAAGAATGCTGTCCTGCTCTTCCCGGGTGAAACGCGCCCCGACCAGCGACGCAAACCTTAGCAGTCTCTCGGAAAAGATGGCTATGGCAAGGCCAAGGTTCGCTGCGCTGATTGGTGTGCCCCATGCTTCGTGATCCCAGTCATCCGTTTGTGCGAGCAGGTGCCTGACCCGCGCATGAACCAGGCGCACACGCATGAACCGCAGTCAACCACATGCTAAGGTTTTCAGGAAGACATATCAAGCCCTGTCCATTGATTCCGACATTACCCTCACCCAGGAAGGAGTGAATCACAGGAACCCTGTCACCCGTTGCCCCGGAACCTCCTCCTGCGACAGCCTGTCGTCTCCGGACGCCCTGCGTGCGGTTGCCGAGATCACCTGATCCGGTGGCGCCCGATATGCGGAGCATTCGGCAAGCCGGTCCGGGACGGCAAGGCAAACTCGTGGCAAGGCTGACGCATACGGAACGGGGCCTGCAGAAAAATATCCCCTGAACGCACCAGATACCAGAATCAGTTACTGTTCTGAAGGAGGCATTTCAACCAGAAGTCCATTTTACCCGACGAGAACGAATACATTGTTTCAAAATCGGGGTGCCGGGTCGTTCGGGTTTTGCATGGCAGGTCGGGTGGGGTAGATTAGCATGGTCAGGGGGTGCATGACAGGTTGCTGAAGTGGATGTGCGGATGGACAAGTTAAGTGAACTGGTGAGGGAGCGTGGTGTCCTGCTGGCGGATGGCGCCACCGGGTCCAACCTGTTTGAGGCAGGGTTGCAAACTGGCGATTCTCCCGAATTGTGGAACGACGAATATCCGGAACGGATTGCCGGAAATTACCGGAGCTTCATCGAATCCGGGTCCGACATCATACTGACGAATACCTTCGGAGGTAACCGTTACCGTCTCGGCTTGCATGGATCGGGGCACCGGGTTGATGAACTGAATTTCAAGGCTGCACGCATCGCAAGAGAGCAGGTTGACGTTCTTGATCACACCGTGCTGGTCGGGGGCTCGATCGGCCCGACCGGAGAAATACTGGAACCATTGGGTTCATTGTCGATCCAGCAGGCTGCCGATGCCTTTGCAGAGCAGGCCCGGGCGCTTGAACGCGGCGGCGCTGACTTGCTGTGGATTGAGACCATGTCCTCGCGGGAGGAGGCCGAGTCGGCCCTGATCGGTACATCGGCAGTCAGCCTGCCAGTGGTGCTGACGTTCAGCGTCGATACGAACGGACGAACCATGATGGGGCTGTCTCCATCGGACATCTTCGACTTTGGAAACGCCGCGCCGAACCGGCCAGCGGCAATCGGGGTGAATTGCGGAACCGGCGCTGCGGAGACTGTTGCTGCCCTGGTGAACATCATGAGCGCCAGGCGGGATTCGGTTTCGTCAATGGCCATCGTGGTCAAGGCCAACTGCGGAATTCCGGAATATGTGGATGGCAGGATTGTCTACAGCGGGACGGTTGAAACCATGTCCGAGTATGTGAAGCTGGCGGTCGACGCGGGGGCTGACATCATTGGCGGGTGCTGTGGAACGACCAGTGAGCATGTCCGGAGCATGCGGGGTGCTCTTGACACTCATGTTCGCGGAGAAGTGCCCGATGCCGTAGCCATCGAATCGAGGCTGGGATCGATTTCCGCAGGTGCTCGTGCACAGTTGCAGGGTGATCTCAGCATTGCGGGCGGGGCTGCGAGGCCCCGGGTGCCCAGGAAGTCACGATCCCGCCGTCGGCGATAACGGGCCAATGGACTGCCGGAACAGGCATGCGGCGAACCGGTACAGGATTCCCGGGCAGTGCATTTCAAGGGAATCTGCCTGCCCGGCATGCAATCCTCCCGCAACGGGTGTACACTGCAAGACCCTGAAAGTTGCGGGCATTTCCGGGTGCATGTACTGCCTTTGCGAAGATAGTCGAGAATGAGAACAGCTTACATCTACGATCCACTGTTCCTTCGGCACGATACCGGTTCCAGCCATCCGGAGTGCAGTCGGAGGCTGAGTGCTTCACATGAACTGCTGAGCCGGCAGGAATGGTTCCGGGATCTTCATCGGTTCCAGCCCAGGATTGCTGACGAACGGTGGGTAAGGTGCGTCCATTCTCCGGAGTACATCGCACGGGTCCATTCCGCCTGTGCTGCAGGTGACAGGATGATCGATACGCCCGATGTCAGGGTCTCCAGGGAATCCTGTGAGATTTCGCTGAAGGCTGCAGGCAGCATGCTGGAGCTTGCAGACCAGGTGATGGGCCGCCATGTGGACAACGGATTCGCCCTGGTCCGCCCGCCGGGCCATCATGCGGAAGAGTCGGAAGCCATGGGATTCTGCCTGTTCAACAGCATCGCGATCGTTGCGCGGTATCTGCAGGAACATTACGGACTGGAGCGGGTTCTGATACTTGACTGGGACGTGCATCACGGCAACGGAACACAGCATGCCTTTGAAGCGGATCCAAGTGTCTTTTACATGAGCCTGCACCAGTATCCGCATTACCCCGGTACCGGCTCCCTGTCCGAGACGGGATATGGAAAGGGTGAGGGGACAACCTTGAACTGCCCCATGAGTCCGGGACTCGGGGATGCGGCGTATCGTGAAGCGTTTACGGACAGGATCCTTCCTGCAGCCCGCAATTTCAATCCTGATGCCGTTCTCATCTCGGCTGGTTTCGATGCGCATCAATCGGATCCCCTGGGTGCGATCAGGCTTGGGAGCAGCAGTTTCACCTGGATGACCGACGAAATGATGACGCTGGCGGACCGGTGTTGTGACGGACGGCTGATTTCCGTGCTTGAAGGGGGATATGACTTTGCCGCGCTTGCCGAGTCGGTCACCGAGCATGTCAGGGTGCTCAGCCAGTCGTGAAGAATTCCACAGCCCGGTTCAGCGATTCCAGATTGATGACGGAAAGGTAGGACGGTGTATAGCCGCTTCCCCTGAAGGCCCGCCTGACGATGCCTTCCAGGTTCGGTCGTTTCTCGGCGGCAACTGTTCCCGAACCGATGCCGCCGCCGAATTCCACCAGGATGGATGCCCCGGATTCCCTGATGGCAGTCAGGTTCTGGTACCACAGGACCGGATTGAAGAGTTGCAGAAACAGTCCTGACCGTATGGATTCAACGTCTTGTTCATGGGCGGTCCCGGTAAGGTTCGACATGACCCGGATGCCGGGGACGGAAAGTTCGGATTCCTTGAGGGTCGAGCGAAATCTCCGTGCAGCTTCCACCATGTAATAGGTATGAAAAGCCCCTTCAGTCCTGAGCCGGGTTCCCCGCTTCCCGGAACTTGCCGCAAATTCCCCGGAAAGTCGGTCGAGATCTGCGGGATCACCGCCCACGACAATCTGGTTCGGCAGATTCAGGGCCGCTATGCCGCAATAATGCTTCTGGGCCAGCGCAACGGCAGTCTCGAGTTCCGTCATCAGGGCTTCCATTTCGCCTCGCCCGAATTGTCCCATCAGTTCTCCGCGTTTCCTTACCAGTGCAAGGGCCTGGGAGAAGCTCAGGCTCCCTGCACAGAACAGGGCCGAATATTCGCCGAGGCTGTGGCCTGCTGCGATATGGGGAATCACGGCTCCGCCGGTTTGCTGGTTGAACACCCGGAGACAGGCGACAGAATGTGTTAGCAGAGCGGTTTGCGTGAATCTTGTCAGGCCGATCCGGTCGTCAGGGTCTTCGAAGGATAGTCTTGCGATGTCGTACCCGAGCGTATCGCTCGCTTCATCGTAGGTATCACGGACGATGCGATGGGCGTCATGGAGGTCTTTGCCCATCCCTGCGTACTGGGAGCCCTGTCCCGGGAAAAGGAAAGCGATAATCTTGTTATTCATGGTTCGGTCAGATGCTCGGATGTGTCAGGAATGGTGCTTTCTGTCAGCCGGTTCCAGCGGGATGTGTGCAGGAGTGGTCCGTTACTCGGTGACGCACGGGATTATGCAGCCAATCGATATCCGTTGTCATCAGACGGGTTCTGCCCGCAAATCAATCCGGTACCCGTGAGCAGGCAGTGGTGTCGGCTTTGGGCTGTGATCGGATATTGCAGGGTATCCCATACCATCGATTTTCCGAGTTGACACAAGGCCGGTATGGTTCAAGCATGGTTTCATGCGGGCAAGTACAATAAATCCCGTTTTTTGTACGGAAGAATTCTGGATCTGGAAAATGAGTGAAGTAATTGACGGGAAGAAATTTGCCGAGGGATTGAGGCAGCGTATAGCACAGGCCGTGACGGATCTCTCCCGGCAGCATCGGATCACGCCCGGCCTGGCTGTAGTCCTGGTCGGTGAGAACCCGGCTAGCCAGGTGTATGTCCGCAACAAGAGTCGGCAAACCAGGGAGGCGGGGATGGAGTCTTTCGAGTTCAGGCTGTCGGCCGACACATCGGAGCATGAGCTTGTTGGACTGGTGGAACGACTGAACAACGATCCGAAGGTACACGGGATTCTTGTCCAGTTGCCGTTGCCCGGACATATCGCAGAAGAGAAGGTCGTCAACATGATCAGTGTCGAGAAGGATGTGGACGGATTCCATGTCGAGAACGTGGGGAAGCTGTCAATCGGCGAGGATTCCCTGGTTCCCTGTACCCCGGCCGGCTGTATCATGCTGCTGAAGGATCGGCTTGGAGACCTGAGCGGGAAGCGGGCGGTTGTCATCGGACGGTCCAATATCGTAGGCAAGCCGGTATCCATGCTGTTGCTGCGGCACCACTGCACTGTCACCATCGCGCATTCCAGGACACGGAACCTGCCCGAAGTCTGTCGCGAGGCTGATATTGTCGTGGCAGCGGCAGGTGTGCCCGAGATGGTCAAGGATGATTGGATCAAGCCCGGGGCAGTGGTGATTGATGTCGGTATCAATCGGGTGGATTCCGGGGAAGGGAAGGGTCGTCTGGTAGGGGATGTGGACTATGAGAAAGTGGCGGACGTCGCCGGAGCCCTGACACCCGTTCCTGGTGGGGTTGGACCGATGACGATTGCATGCCTGTTGCGGAATACGCTGATCGCCACCTGCCGCCAGGTTGGCGTTACGGTGCCCGATTGCATTGCCTAGACGGCCCGGCATTGTCTGCCGGAAGTCAATTTGTTCTCCGCAGGTATCACATCGACGGCCGAGGAGCTGCTGGCCTGCATGCAACTGCTCCGGCCTCGGACTATCGATGCATTTGATTTGCATGTGCCCATGAAGGGGTTCGATTCCTGAGTGTTGACCAGGGGCTGACCGACCCGCGCTTGGCGGAAGCTGGGGCACGTCTCTTTCCCTGCCCGGCCAGATCCTTCTCCATCACTCCGTTGCCAGTCTCGGGTGTCTCTGAAGCCATGCATGGATAAACCCGGAACTCAATGAATCCAGAAAAGAAAACGGTCAATGAAGAGCGCCGCGACACAGAATGTCAAGGGACGCGGCTCCGATAGGGAATTCAGATCTTCCGGCTCAGGATTACAGCCTGCCAATCAGCAGCACCGATTCGGATAACGATACGGATATCGATCTCTGACCGGGCTGCGTATCCAGGATCTGGAACCTCCTTGTCCCCATTGTCGATTGGTATTCCTGTCTGGATCAGCATTGCTGATGGCTAGTGCAGGGCGGAAAGGTAAAGCGCCAGTTGCCTGACCTGCTTTTTCGAGAGTGGAAACGCAATCGATTGCATGATGGCGTTTTCGCGCTCGCCGGACTTGAAGGCAAGCAGTGCGGATTCGATATATGCCGCATGCTGTCCGCCCAGGCTCGGGTACTGGGGCGGAATGCCGGCGCCAGCCGGCCCATGGCATCCCATGCACGCCGGCACGCTGTATTCGGCAAGTCCTGATCGGTAGATTGCCTTCCCGGCAAGTGCGTCCTCGGCCCGGTCCGCCGGGATGGCAACGGGCTCGATGTCCTGACTGGAATAAAATGCGTCCAGATCACGCATATCCTGTTCGTTGAGTGCCGCGACCATTGCGACCATGACAGGGTCTTTTCGTTCCTGGGACTTGAACAGGGCCAGTTGATTCGCGATATATCCGGGAACCTGGCCCGCAAGCTTGGGAAACTGGTCACTGGGATTGTTGCCATCAACGCCATGGCAGGCAACGCAGTTGGCGGATTTCTGCTTTCCGGCGGCGGCATCGCCGCTTTGTGCAATAGTGGACGCATTCATCGAGAGGGAAACGGCAACGCTGGCTAACAGGATTCTTGATATATGAAACATTGGCGTCAAGGTCAG
>JAJDVC010000070.1 GCA_022826305.1 Gammaproteobacteria bacterium
AATGCACTGAAGTCATGCCGGCCGATCAGCAAGGCTGCAGCACGCCTCATGGAAACAACATCCAGCCGGGGTCGATGCCAGGTTACCAGTCCATCCAGGAAACCCGGCCGGTATCTCCGGTTCAGGATGACATAGCGATAGCTGCGCCCCCTTGAGCCGAAACGTGCATGGAAGGCCCGGTCGACCGGTACTACCCAATGTACGGCAATATCCCTTGGCAGATAGGTATTGATTCCTCGCAACCACTCGTCCTGGCTGCGTACACACCTGGCGTCAAAATGGATGATCTGCCCGATTGCGTGTACACCTGCATCCGTCCTTCCGGAAGCAATTACCGATACGGGCTCGTCAGCAACCCTGCTGACGGCCTGTTCAAGTCTTTCCTGAATCGAATCGGCATGCGACTGCTTCTGCCAGCCGTGGTAGGCTGTTCCCCGATATTCAATGCACGCCGCATGGCGATTTGATTCCGGCTTCTGCACTGAGTCCCTGGTACACTAGAGCGTTCTGCGACCGGAGAATGCCTGATCCAGAGTGCCGGGATCCATGTACTCCAGTTCTCCGCCGATCGGCATCCCCCGGGCGAGCCGCGTGATTTTCAAGGATCGGTGCTGCAGCAGATCAAACAGGTAATCCCCTGTCGCCTGCCCTTCCAGCGTCAAGTTGGTGGCCAGGATCACTTCCTCGATATCATGATCATCCAGGATTCTGATCAGTTCGGAAATTGCCAGCTGTTCCGGACCGATATCATCCAGGGGAGACAGGCTTCCCATGAGGATAAAATACATGCCCCTGAAAATGCCGGCCTGTTCGATGGCTTCCACATCTGCCGGGGTTTCCACCACGCATAGCAGTTCCTGCTGCCGACTCGGTGAGGTGCAGATATCGCACAACTCCGTTTCGCTGAAGTTGTTGCACCGCTTGCAGTGATTGATCCGCGACAGGGCCTGGCGAATGGCCTCGCCGATCTGCCTGGCTCCATCACGGTCCCGCTCCAGCAAGTGGAACGCCATGCGCTGGGCAGACTTCGGACCGACCCCCGGCAACCTTCTGAGAGCCTGCTTGAGAACATCTACGGAGCGCGGGTCGGCCAAGGGGATATTTCCGTGACGATGTCAGAACAGGTTCGTCAAGCCAGGCAAATTGATATCTGATGTCATGCCGCCCAGTCTTTCCCTGGTCTTCGCTTCCGTCTTCTTGAGTGCGTCGTTGAACGCCGCAGCAATGAGATCCTCCATGATTTCCTTGTCACCCTCCAGCAGGGAAGGGTCGACATGAACAGTCCTGACGTCATGTCGGCAGTTCATCGTGATTTCCACCAGGCCGGCGCCGGATTGTCCCGTGACTTCGATTTCATTCAGTTCCGCCATGGCCTGCTGCATTTCCTGCTTGATCGACTGGGCCTGTTGAAAGACTTGTCCAAAATCCAGTTTCATGGCTTGCCTGCTGCAGTCATTCTATGTTTGTCTTGTGTCAGATATCCGGAATCCATCTGCAGACCCCTGGTGCGGAATTATCGCAAACCCGAGCGCAGTCCGAGTATACATGATCACGCCCGGTGCGACATTGGCCGGTTGTCGCCATGCCGACTGCATGCGGATTCCCGGCGGATCAGTCGATCACGGGAATATCAGGAGTCCCGATTGGCAGACGGGAGATCATGAAGGCGCGGGCTGTATGCTGTCCTTGTCAACCTGTGCACCGAATTCCGCGGTCAGTGACTGAACGGTCTTGTCGGCCAGGAAGGAATCAACCAGGGCTTCCCGGGTACTGGTCTCAATACGTCTGGCACGAATCGCCGGGGACTCCGAAGCCGCATCGGAATCATCCTGTGTATCAACGAACATGACATCCAGACGCAGATCCAGTCTCAGGGTACTGCGGCAGTGGTCCTCAATCTGTCGTATCCGCTCATCCCTGTGCCAGGCCTGCCCCTGTGACGGAAGCATCACATTCAGCCTGCTGCCTTCCGATGATACGGGAGCCATATGCCTCATCAGTTCCCGACACGGCCCCACCATTCCTGTACTTTCGATGAAATTTTCCCACCGCTCCGGATCGCACAAGTATTTCACATCATGATCACCACCGGGTTCCGGGGAAGATGTCTCTCCTGATTCCTGCGGAGTATCAGCAGAACTCATCTTCCCTGATCCAGCGGAAACCTGATCGGGAGAACAGTCATCCTCGTCGGTATTGAAAGGGACAGAGTCGCTCCCGGGCTTCCTGCCCGTGCTGTTCGGGGAGGCCGGACGGGTCATCCGGTCTTCAGGCAGAAAGGCCAGCATGCGCAATACGGTCATCTCAAGGCCGGAACGCATGTCCGGCGCATAATCAAGATCCTTCTTGCCGCTCACTCCGATCTGATACAGCAATTGCAGAACCTCATCGTCTGCCAGTTCGGACAACTCCGAAACGGCTTCTGTATCGAGCTCCTTCCATTTCGAAGCAGCCGGAGCAGCCTTGAACAACGCGATATTGTGAATCAGGAGCAGCAGATCATCCAGCGCTGCAGCATAATCTGCCGAGCGTTCTGCCAGGTCGGATATCGTATCCAGCGCACTGTCGCAATCGCTTTCCAGAACCTGTTTCAGAAGCGTTGCAACATGCGTGCTGTCCACCATGCCCAGCATTTTCCTGACCTGTGTGGTCTGCACGTTGCCATCACTGTAGGCAATCGCCTGGTCAAGCAGGCTCAGAGCGTCGCGGACACTGCCATGGGCAGACCGGGCCAGCAAATGCAGCGCCGGAACCTCGAATTCGATCTGTTCAGCCTCGAGAACCTGTTTCAGATGGCTTGTCAGCAATTCCATATCCATGGCCTTCAGGTTGAACTGTATGCATCGGGACAGGATGGTGGCCGGAAGCTTCTGCGGATCGGTTGTGGCCAGCAGGAACTTGACATGCTCGGGCGGTTCTTCCAGGGTCTTGAGCAGCGCATTGAAGCTGTGCGTGGACAGCATGTGCACTTCATCGATCAGGTATACCTTGTAGCGTCCCTGAGCAGGCATGTACTGGACGTTGTCCAGCAGTTCCCGGGTATCGTCCACACGTGTCCGGGAAGCGGCGTCCACTTCGACCAGATCAATGAAACTGCCCTCCTCTAT
>JAJDVC010000017.1 GCA_022826305.1 Gammaproteobacteria bacterium
CTCGGAAGATGATCCGTACCAGCAGACACGGGATGGCCGATGAACAACTCCATCAGCACCTCATGGATGGATACCATCCGGGAACGCTCCGCCTGCGACTCGAACCGGCACAGCGTCGAGGCGCTGGCCAGCGCCGTATCCCGGTCAACCGCCGTCTGCAGCGCCTCATCGTGGCGCAGCTCGTCGTGATCGTCCGGATCCTCATGACCCAGGCACAGGGCATGCAGCCGCTGACGCAGCAGAGTCAGCTGGCTGTGCCGGCAGCTCGCCTGCCGGCGGGGATCGTCGAGCAACCGGGCAATCCGGGTGGTCAGACCGAGTCGGCGGTCCTGTTCGCTCACCAGCATCACCCCGCCGTTGCCGGTGATCGACCCGCCCTGGAAATCGGCTTCGACCTTGCGGCCTCTGCGTCTTGAAAATGGGATCGTTCTGCGGGTACAATGTGTCATGGATGGAAGCTCCTGATATTTCCTTGTTAACTGATTGAATTATATCACATAATGGAGATTCCACCCTCCTCCCTCATGCATTTTTCGGGATAGGGTTCCTCCGAATTCAAATGACCTTGCTACTGTACTTTTCAGCCTGACACTGCATGCCGATCCCGGCAACACCGCCGGTCCTGGATTTGATATGAATTTTGACGCCCTGACCCTGGAACAGGCACAGCGTTCCATGAGCCTGAAATGGAATTACTACGACAAGGGGGTCATCCCGTCGTGGATTGCGGATATGGACTTTCCGGTTGCCGAGCCCATTCGTGACCTGCTGCGCCAGATCGCTGAAAGTGGTGATCTGTGTTATGCACCGACCATGGAGCAGGAGCGGTTGTCGGAAATCTTTGCAGACAGGATGCGGGCGCGTCATGGCTGGACCCTGGATCCGTCTGATTGCGACGACATGACCGATATCGTGCAGGCTATCCATATTGCGGTGTCCGTTCTGTGCGATGCCGACCAGCAGGTCATCGTGCACATCCCTTCATATCATCCGATTCTGAGCGCCTGCCGCAATATGAACAGAAGGATCCTGCCGAACCCGATGGTGAGGACCAGGCAGGGCTGGCAACTGGACATGGACGGACTGGAGCGTGATATCGGGCCCCGTACCCGCCTCCTGATGCTGGTCAATCCCCATAATCCGACCGGCCGATGCTTCAGGCGCGAGGAACTCGAACATCTGGCCGATCTGGTGCTGCGGCACGATCTGCTTGTGGTCGCGGACGAAATCCATTGTGACCTGACCTTCTCGGATGCCGGCCCGCATATCCCCTTTGCCTCGATCTCTCCGGAAGTATCCCGCAGAACGGTGACATTCAACTCGGCGACCAAATCCCACAATCTGGGAGGAGTGCGATGTTCGATTGCTCACTATGGCAGCGCAGGGTTGAGAAAGGCTTTTGACCGTCTTCCCGGCGGTATCCGGGGAGGCAGTAATTCAATCGGGCATCGCGCGACCCGGATTGCCTGGCAGGAATGTGACGGGTGGCTGCACTATACCAGGCGGTATCTGCAGGCGAACCGTGATTTCATGAATGCATATCTGGCGGAAAATCTGCCGCAACTTCATCATCATCATCCCAACGAGGCCACCTACCTGACCTGGATCGATTGCCGGGAACTCGGTCTGCGGGAAGACCCCGCCGATTTCTTTTTGAACAGGGCCAGGGTGGGGTGCTATTCCGGTTCCCTGTTCGGCGAGCAGGGAAGAGGTTTCATACGCATGAATTTCGCAACTTCCAGATCAATCCTGAAGGAGAAGCTGGACAGGATGGCTGCGGCTGCAGATATCCTGTGACCGGATGCACCGTACCCGCTCGGAATCGTCAGGCGCCCTGTTGCTTGTGGTGCGGGTGGTCCTGTCCGGAATCTTCCGGCAAGAGTCTTCCAAAAGACTGAACGAAACGTGGACATTCAGCTGGATAGAGTACAAAATCCATTGTTTTGGATAAGTTGCACAAGATGTCCGAGAAACCGAGGAAAGTAAAGCTGGTCGACGTGACGTTGCGAGACGGAGAGCAGACCCAGGGCGTATCATTTTCCCAGTCCGAGAAGGTCAGCATTGCGAAGGCCTTGTTGCGATCGCTGAAGGTCGATCGGATCGAGGTGGCTTCAGCAGGGGTGTCTGAAGGAGAGCGCGAGGCAGTAAGACGGATAAACGGGTGGGCTGCAAGGGAGGGCTATCTCGAGCAGGTGGAGGTGCTGGGCTTTACCGACCACCGGCGAAGCGTGGACTGGATAGAGGGTGTCGGGGGGAGAGTTATCAATCTCCTGACAAAAGGCAGTGAAAAACACTGCCGCGAGCAGTTGCGCCTGACGCTTGCCCAGCATCTTGACGGGATCAGGAAGACAGTTGAATATGCGGTTGGCAAGGGACTTGTGGTCAATGTCTATCTGGAGGACTGGTCCAATGGTTATGTGGACAATCGCGCATATGTCTTCGAGATGATGGATGCCCTTGCCTTGTTGCCGATATCGCATGTCATGCTGCCCGACACACTGGGAGTCATGTCCCCTTCGGAGGTCGGGAGCAGCCTGGCAGACATGATTGCCCGTTATCCCGGTTCCCGGTTTGATTTTCACCCGCATAATGACTATGGATTGGCCACGGCCAACTGCATGGCTGCCGTGGAGGCAGGCGCGACATCGGTACACTGCACGGTCAATTGCCTGGGTGAGCGGGCAGGTAACGCTTCACTTGCCGAAGTCTGTATGGTACTGCGGGACAAGCTGGGCATGGAATTGTCTGTTGATGAAATGGAGATCTATACCCTGAGCCAGATGATAGAGAATTTCTCCGGCAAGATGGTGGCTGATAACGCGCCGATTGTCGGGGCGGACGTGTTTACCCAGACAGCAGGCATTCATGCCGATGGAGACCAGAAGGCCGCCCTGTACCAGACCGCCCTGAGTCCCGACCGCTTCAACCGTTCGAGATCCTATGCGCTGGGCAAGATGAGCGGCAAGGCGTCGCTGCAGAAGAACCTGGAAACTCTCGGAATCAGTCTTTCGACGGAAGATCAGGTCAAGGTGCTGGAGCGGATCGTGAAACTCGGAGACTCCAAGGCGATGATCACTATCGAGGATCTTCCGCTGATCATTGCCGATGTGCTGGAATCCAAGGGCAATCGTGATCTGGAACTGCTGAACTGCTCGATCACGAGCGTTCTGGGACTGGATTCCATTGTCAGTCTCCAGACCCGCCTGTTTGACAAGACCTACAAGACCACGGGAACCGGCAACGGGGGGTTCGATGCGTTCGTAATGGCCGTGAGCAAGGTGCTGGAGAACATCGACATGGCTTTTCCCGAACTGCTGGACTATCAGGTGCGCATTCCGAAGGGTGGCACTACAAGCGCTCTGGTGGAGTGTTTCATCACCTGGCAGGATGGTGATCGGAAACTCAGAACCCGGGGCGTAGACGCGAATCAGGTATTCGCCGGTATCGGTGCGACCATGCGCATGCTGAACATGGGAATCAGTGCGCGCCACAACGGGCAGTCATAGTTGGCCGGCTGGGAGGCTCCGGTTTCTCGTCTGGATTCATGTCTCCGGACCGTAGTCGGTCAATGGCGTTCCGGATGCTTTCGGACCTGTCATGAGCCGGGCCGATCTGGCAGTCGTGCAGCTGACGCTGTTCCTGTCCTTCGCCACGCTCTTTTCACCCCAGCCACTATTGCCGCTGCTTGGCGAGCATTTTTCCATCAGTGAGGCGCAGGCTTCAACCCTGATCGCTGCGGTGCTGCTGCCTCTGGGGGTTGCGCCGGTGATCTACGGCTACTTCCTGCAAGCCGTCCCTGCAAGATCCCTGCTCCGGATTTCCCTTTTCCTGCTGGCAGTGGACCAGCTTGCAATACTGTTCGTCGTCGAGTACCGGCATCTCCTGATGCTTCGGCTGGTTCAGGGATTGCTGGTTCCCGGTATCTTCACCGCACTGATGACGTACTGTTCCGTGAAGTCGGACAATACGACGATACGATTCGTGATGAGCCTCTATGTTGCAACGACAATTGTCGGCGGAGTCGTGAGCAGATTGCTGAGTGGCTGGGTTGCAGACAGTCTGACATGGCAGGCTTTTTTCGGGATGCTCGGGGCAGCATTGCTGATATCTGCGTGGCTGGTCGGGAAGATGGATGCCGATGCCGAGATCAACTTCGATCGGCTGGACAAGAAGGCATTTGGAAGAGTGCTGCGTCTGCCCGATTATCTTTTTTCCTACATGGCGCTATTTCTGGTTTCCTTCTGCTTTTCAGCCATGCTCAACTATCTGCCCTTCCGGCTCAGGGAGCTTGTACCGGATATCCGTCCATTCGGGATTTCGCTGGCTTACCTGGGCTATCTGGCCGGGCTGTTCACTTCGCTGTCCAGTCCGCGGCTTGTGCGTGCCGGCGGAGAAAGACAGGCGCTGCTTGTCGGTGCAGGGTTGCTGCTGATCGGGCTGGCTGGTTGCGCCCTGCATGAAATCTGGGTGCTGTATGTGTTCATGTTGTGTAACGCCGGCGGCTTCTTTCTGTTTCATTCCGTCCTGGCCGGCCTGATCAACCACCGTGCGGCCGAGCATGGGGGAATAGTCAACGGTCTGTATGTTTCGACCTATTATCTGTCTGCCGGACTGGGCGCCTGGTTGCCGTTCTATCTGTTCGGGTCGCTGGGCTGGGGCCTGACTCTTGCCGTACTATGTCTTGTGCTGGTACTGGCAGGCGCGTTTGTCCTGAACATACCGGAGCGTCGACGGGCATCTCTCGGGGTCTGACGGCAGACATGGCGGGCGACAGTTGCAGCAGGATGGATCGGGTTGTCTTCCGGGATGCGTGCAGGAAAGTGCCGGACCTGTCTGTCAGCGTGACCGGATGTGGGCCGGGGGCGTGGGCCCGTCCGGAGGAGAGGAGGGTGCGGGAAAGGTTGCCGGAGTCGCCCTTCCTGCCGAATCACCTGACCGCAGGGCGGCGCATGTCGGCATGTCTGGTGCTGATCACGGGTGTCTCCGCCGCGATGATGAACAGGACGGTTCCACATTGGTCGGGGCTTCCTTGATGATGTCGTTGCCTGCACGTCGATTTTCCGGTTCACGTTCCAGCCAGTGCTTCCGATACCTTGCCATGATGCTTTCATGGCCGGTACGATTCGCGATCGACCCGCAAGGCCGGCGTGCAGGGCATTCGCGCAGGAGGTGATAGGGCATCTCGAGGCGTGCCCGGTGGTGGTGGGGCGCCTGGTCAGGCGGATATGGTACAATACCCGCACTCGGGTCGATGCCGGGATTCTCACTTGTCGGATCGTCAGTCGAAGTCCCATGTCTGCCTGTCGCGTACCCGATATGCGGGCCGTCGGTCAGGGGGATTCTTCCGGCATCCTTCGAGGTGCGGTCCGGGACGATTGAATGATGCGGAAGATATGCGGTTGCTGAAGCGGAATCGGGGGGAACGATGAAACGGGTTGCCATTGTCGGCGCGGGAATCTCCGGGCTAGGGGTAGCCTGGGCGTTGCACAGGCATCCCGACCGATTCGATTTTCGGTTGTTCGAGGCGCAGTCCAGGATCGGTGGCAACGCCATTACAGTCGACATGCCCCAGGACGACGGTTCTTCGGTTCCGTTCGATATCTCCGTCACGGCATGTATTCCCTCGGCATACCACCACATTCTTCTGCTCATGCAGCGGTATGGTATTGAACTGGTAGATACCCGTTTCAGCTATAGCGTGGAATATCGTGGTGGTGTCTATGCCCACGACTTCGACTCCGATATCAGGAGGCAGTTGCAACCGGAAATCGAAAAGTTCCAGAAGCTTCTGGCATGGCTCAAACGGTTTGGTCGACTCAACCGTTCCAGATCCCGGTTGCTCAACGCCCTCAATCCGTTCAACTACATCAGCATGGGTGCGCTTCTCAATCTGGGAAGGTTCTCCGGAGATTTCAGGTACAAGGTGCTGAAACCCATGTTCGTCAACTTCCTGATGGCCACGAACGTGTTCGATATGCCGGCCTCCCTGTTTTCCCGCTATCTGGAGTTTTTCGATATCGAAACCGCTACTCCGATGCAGACCTGGGACCAGGGGACGCAGCGCATCTACAAGGAAATGTCGGCAGGATTCGAAGACAGGATATACCTTGACCGGCCTGTTCGGAAAGTCCATCGGCATCCATCCAGTGTAGTGCTGGAGGACGAAAACGGAGACAAGGAGATATTTGACGAAGTCGTTTTTGCGTGCAATGCGAATCAGGCGTTGATGGTTCTGGAAAAGCCGACAATCCTCGAGGGCGGCCTGCTTTCTTCGATACGCTATGAAAGCGAACTGCACAATCATACGGTTGTCCATTCGGATGCTTCGGTTTTGCCGGACAGTGATGCCAGGCCGCTCGCTACCCGCAGCAACCATATTGCACAGTATGGAGTGAGACCGGACAATTACGAGATCACCTACATAATGCACAATCAGCAGCCCTGGGCCAGGAAATCGGACAAGCCGTGTCTGGTAACCTACAATCCGATCAGCCCCATTGATGAGGAGCAGGTCGTGAAAAGGTGGTGGTTTCAGCACATCGTGCACGACGTGCGCCACGT
>JAJDVC010000243.1 GCA_022826305.1 Gammaproteobacteria bacterium
GCCTGGCCTCGGCGGTTGCAAGCGGATCGAACGCCTGCACCCGTGCACCCTGCTCCCACAGCGATTCGATCACGACCCGGCTCGGCGCCTCCCGCATGTCGTTGGTGTCGGGTTTGAATGAAAGCCCCCATAGCGCAAACGTCCTCCCCTGCAGGGTGCCATTGAAGTGGCCCATCAGCTTGTTCACGAGCACCCGCTTCTGGTCGTTGTTCACGGCTTCCACGGCAGCCAGAATCCGGGCTTCGTATCCCACCACCCCGGCGGTGTGATACAGCGCCTTGACGTCCTTGGGAAAGCAGGAACCGCCGTACCCGCAGCCGGGATAGATGAAGTGGTAGCCGATGCGGGGGTCCGCCCCGATCCCGACCCGGACCGCCTCGATATCGGCGCCAAGCCTTTCCGCCAGATTCGCCATCTCGTTCATGAACGAAATCTTCGTTGCGAGCATGGCATTTGCCGTGTATTTCGTCAGCTCCGCCGAAGGGATGTCCATCGCGATTACACGCTCATGGTTCCGGTTGAAGGGCGCATAGAGATTGCGCATGACTTCCAGGGCACCTTCATTATCGGATCCGATGATGATCCGGTCCGGTTTCATGAAATCATCCACGGCAGCCCCTTCCTTGAGAAATTCCGGATTGGAGACCATGCCGAATTCCACGGATTGCCCCCGGCTTGCCAAGGCCTCGCCAATCACGGTACGCACCTGTTCGGCAGTGCCCACGGGAACGGTCGACTTGGTGGCCACGACGCGGTAACCATCCATGTGCTCGCCCACCGAACGCGCCGCTTCCAGCACATGGGCGAGGTCCGCGGACCCGTCCTCGTCCGGCGGTGTTCCCACGGCAATGAATATGACCTCTCCATGGGCGACGCCATGGGCGATATCCGTCGTGAACCTTATCCTGCCGGCTTCCCGGTTGTCCGCGACCAGTTGGTCAAGACCCGGCTCATGAATGGGTACGATGCCACGGTTCAGGCCGTCGATCTTGTCCCGGTCCGTATCCACACAGACCACATGGTTGCCGACATCGGCAAGGCAGGCACCTGTCACTAGGCCGACGTAGCCGGCACCCACTACAGTGATGTTCATGGACCTTCGTCAGATAATGAAAATCTGGCCCGCACCGCGGTGCATGGCCGCATCCTCAGCCGCCTGACCGTTCAGATCGGCAGCTTTCCCTGTGCCGAGGACTCGCCGCGCTCGCGTCCGAAGAAGCTTTTCTGTACCGCCCCCCAGGCCTTGCAGCCGGGGCACTGCCAGTGCAGGGTATTGCTGCTGAATCCGCACTGCCGGCATTGATATTCCCGGGCATGACCCATGGCTTCGGAAAGCAGGCGGGCAATGAGCTCCATGTCGATGGATTCGCCGCGGAGCAGTTCGGGGGAGTTGCTGTTCCGCAGCAACTGGTACAAACCCTCGAGCGAGGGGTACTTGTGAACGATATCAAGCAGAATCCGGGTGCTGGAAAGCTCCCCGTGCTGATGCTGCGACATCTCCACCAGGGCCGAGATGATCCGGGCATCCGGGTTTTTCTCCAGGGCGGACTCAAGGAACTCGCGATATCCCTGCTTGTCCTGCAATGCGGCATAACTGCCGGAGACGAGGTCCACGACCTCCCCCAGGGATTCCGGGGCCCAGAGTTCAAGTCCGCGCCAGATCGCGATTGCACCGCCATGGTTGCCCCTGATCGCCGCCAGGCTCCCGGACAGTATGGCCGCCCGGACGCATTTCTCATCGTACCGGAACGCCGTTTCAAGATAGTATTCCGCCTTGCCGGGCTTTCCCTCCTGCAATGCGCTTTCCGCGAGTTCGCAGCAGTACTGCGACAATGTCTCGGAATAGTCCTGCCGGGAAATACCCGCAAGTTCCTCTCCGATCACGATTGCGCTGTGCCATTCCTTCTCCTGGTCGTAGATCTGCAGCAGGAAGCGGCAGGCCTGCTCCTTGTACTCCGACAACTGCCGCAGTTCCTGAAACAGGCTCTCGGAACGATCGAACAGACCCGCCTTGAAATAGTCCTGGGCCAGTTCGAAAAGGGCCAGTGACCTCAGCGAGTCCTCCAGATCGGAACGCTCCACGAGATTCTGGTGAATCTGCGTGGCGCGCTCGATTTCACCCCGGCGGCGAAACAGGTTGCCGAGCGCGATATGCATCTCCACCGTGCTTTCATCCAGCACCGTCGCCTGCAGAAATACCTGCAGCGCCTTGTCCGGCTGCTCGTTGAGGAGCAGGTTCAGTCCCTTGAAATACGCATCGGGAACCGGCGGCTTGCTGGGTTCATGGCTGTGACGGCCCTCGCGGCCGTCACGGTCCCTGAGCGCCATGTACCAGCCGCTGGCGGCAGCCAGTGGCAGGAGAATCAACAGCCAGAAGGGGTCTACCATAATGCGTCCGATCTACTTCATAGGATATCCGATTGGGTGTCTGTCCCCTCTCCCGCCTGATCAGGTATCCACGATTCTGAGTGTCCGGTTGGCCTGCGCGAGACGGCGACGCAGTCTCAGGCTGCGTACCACGCCGGCAAGCCAGCCGATGACCACGCCGATGAACAGTGTAATCCAAAGCAGCAGCGACAACGGCATCTCCTTTTCGAATCCCATGTAGTAACTGAGTGTCACGACTTGCGGATTGTTGAGATAAAACGAAAGGGCTAACAAGAAAAAAACCACAATTACAGCTACATATAGCAGTTTTTTCATGTTTATTTTCCCTTGTAATTCTCGTCCACTCGATTTCTCAGGTTGGCGCCCGGCTTGAAATGCGGGACGTATTTCTCCGGCACCTGGACCTTTTCACCGGTTTTCGGATTTCTGCCGATGCGCGGCGGGCGATAGTGCAGCGTCATGCTGCCGAATCCGCGGATCTCGATACGCTCGCCGCCAACAAGCGCCCGCGACATGCAGTCAAGGATACTGTTGACCGCCAGTTCAACGTCCTGTCCCAACAACTGCGGCTGCTCTTGACTGATATAGGCAACCAGTTCCGACTTGGTCAGAGTTGGCTGATCAGTAGATTGCGCGTCATCAGAAGCCATACCGGTACCCTCGGATATCAGGAGCTTTGCTTGTTCAGTTGTTCTTTCAGCTTGTCGCCCAGCGTCGCACTGCCGATAGCTGATTCGCGGGAATATTCCTGCACGGCCTCGCCCTCGATCTCCATTTCCCTGACCTTGATGGAAAGGGAAATTTTCCGATCCTTGCGTTCAATGCTGGTGATCTTGGCTTCGACCGTATCGCCCACGTTCAGCGCGGTACGCGCATCCTCGACCCGGTCCTGGGTGATTTCCGATGCACGGATGTATCCCTCGACACTGGGCGCAAGTTCCACGGTCGCCCCCTTGGCGGTGACGTCCTTGACGGTTCCCTGCACAGTGCGGCCCTTGCCGTTTTCGCTGACATAGGTGGCGAACGGATCCTCGATCGCCTGCTTGAGACCAAGGGAGATCCGCTCCCTTTCGGCATCCACCGCAAGAACCACCACGGTGAGTTCATCACCTTTCTTGAGCTCGGTGACCACTTCCTCCCCCGGACGGTCCCAGGAAAGTTCGGACAAGTGCACCAGTCCGTCGATTCCCCCCTCGACACCGATGAAGACGCCGAAGTCCGTAATCGAGCGGATTTTCCCGGTCATCACGTCGCCTTTCTTGTGCAGCGCGGCGAACTCTTCCCAGGGGTTGGGCGTGCACTGCTTCATGCCAAGGGAGATGCGGCGGCGGTCGGAGTCGATATCGAGCACCATGA
>JAJDVC010000067.1 GCA_022826305.1 Gammaproteobacteria bacterium
GTGACCCTCGAGCGGTTGCCGGTCGAGGATGCGGCCAGCGCCATCCGGAGCGTCTTCGACGCCTACGGCTTCACGGGCGCGCCGGCAGACCGGGAAGCGTGGGTGAGCGAACTGGCCGAGCTGTCCCAGGGCTGGCCGCAGCACGTCAACCGGGTGGTCGTGGCGGCGGCCCGGGTGATCCGGGACAATGGCGGACGCATTGACGGGTCCCTGCTGGAGCAGGCCCTGGAAGGCGGCCGGGAACGGAAGGACGCCTACTACGCCGGGCGGCTGGCGGCCGGTTCCAGGCCACCCTGGGTCTACCGCCAGATGGCCCTGGTCGCCAGGGAGAAGGGTGGCGTGCTGCCCCATGACGACCTGCGACAGTTCCTGGCGCAGGAGAGTCTGGAAGAATTCCTCGCCAATGCCCTGCACGCCGGTCTGCTGGCCCCGACGAAGCATCTGCCCTACCACTACCGGATTCCGATCCCGTCCTTCGGCGACTGGCTTCGGGCGCTGCCGGTGGAGCCGCCGAGCGACTGAGGGTCGACGATCACGGCCCCACGGAACCGGTATCGGTCATGGCAGGATCTTCCCGCCGGAGCGGGGATGGAGATCCGCTCCGGATAATTGATGTCCGTCATCAATTGGGGCATGAACAACCGGCTGGCCGCCGAGTCCCTCAGGGCAAGGGGAGTCATGAAACATGGGGCAGGCCTGATCGCTCACTTCCCGGATGCAGGTGCTCCACATGACTTGAGGAAAAGGCATGGTGCGAATGAGATATCGAAACAATGTGGTACAGACCTGAAGTGGCAAAATCTCCCTGCATGCCGGAATATGCAGATCCCTGTCCAAATGTCCCCTGTCCCTGTGATATCATCGTGCCTGGAATCATCCCGGATGCATGGGGTTCTCCGTATCAGAAGGCATGCAGAGGCCCTTCCCGGACCATGCACATCCTGAAAGGTCCTGACCGGCCGGATATCGGGATATGTGGCGAAACTGCCGGGAGCATGACCAGGCTGCCTTCCGGCAACCACAAGCAATCCGGCATCACGAGAAAATCCTGAATTCCTGACAAGACCTTGCCATGTTTGAAAAATTCGAACCACCACCGGAAGATCCGATCATCCAGCTGATCGGAATAATCCGAAACGACCCCCGGCCAGAGAAAATCGACATGGGAGTAGGGGTATTCATGAATGACCACGGCCAGACCCCTGTCCTGTCTGTGGTCAGGAAGGCAGAGGAGCTGCTGCATGCGCAGCAGACGACCAAGGCCTATGTCGGGGTGGCTGGAAACGAGACATTCAATTCCGAGATCATTCGGCTCGCCTTCGGGGATTCGGCAGACATGCAACGGACTCGCGGCATACAGACGCCAGGTGGATGCGGCGCCCTGAGGATGCTTTCCGACATGCTGTACCGTGTTGCTCCCGACAGGAAGGTCTGGGTCACTGATCCAACATGGGGAAACCATTATCCGATATTTCGCGGCAGCGGCTTCGAGGTGGACAGCTATCCGTATCTGGACTGGAACACCAGGACTGTCGACATCGACAGGATGATGTCCGGGCTTTCCACCCTTGGGCAAGGCGACATCGTTGTGTTTCATGCCTGCTGCCACAACCCGTCGGGAGCAGAACTGAGTCCTGATGACTGGGATGAAATTGCCCGACTTGCATCGCAAAACGGATTCTTCCCGTTTTTCGACATGGCTTATCAGGGATTCGGGGACTCGCTGCAGTCGGATGCCTACAGCATCCGGAAGATGGCCCGGGAAGTCGAAGCCATGGTCGTGGCCAGTTCCTGCTCCAAGAATTTCGGGCTGTACCGGGAACGGACGGGCTGTGCGATGCTCGTGGGAGAATCGGCGGCCACGGCGGACGTTGCCCGCGCCCAGCTTCTCAACACCGCCCGCAGTTCCTATTCCATGCCGCCCGACCATGGTGCTGCGCTGGTTGCCATGATCCTTGCCGACCCGCAACTTCGGCACGAGTGGGAAGAAGAGCTGCGGACCATGCGGGAACGCATACTCGGACTGAGAAGCCGGATGAGCCTGGCGCTTCGGGAAACCTCCGGCACGCCGGACTGGGATTTCATTGCTGACCATCGAGGCATGTTCTCCCTGCTGGTTCTGGACAAGCAGCAGGTCGAGCGTCTCAGAACCGATCATGCCGTCTACTGTGTGGCAGGCGGCCGGATCAATATCGCGGGACTGAAGAACGCGGACGAAATCCAGCGCTTTGCCGATGCCCTGGTAGCGGTAACCCGGTAGGCAGTACGCAAGGGCTCAACTGGCCCGGAGTACTTCTGCCAGGGATTCAGTGAAGAAGTCGATTTCCTGCTCCGTGTTGAAATAATGGACCGATGCACGCACCACACGGGTAATACCGCGCTCCCGGAAAGACACCAGCTGGCCCGAGCCGTCCGATACGGCAACATGGATGCGCCTGGACCCCAGCGCATTCCTGATACGGTATGCATCCGCATGCCGGGCATGAAACGTGACGATGCCACATTTCTCCACGCCCTGGTCGGTCAACACGACCTCCCCCAGTTCCCGAAGACGGTGGCGGAGGTATTCCGCCAGATAATCGACCCTCTCTCGGATCGCACCCAGCCCCCAATCCAGCGCATAGTCCATGGCCACCCCGAGAGCGGCCTTGCCCATGAAGTTCTGTTCCCAGTTCTCGAAGCGTCTTGCATC
>JAJDVC010000126.1 GCA_022826305.1 Gammaproteobacteria bacterium
ATGAAGCCCGCAGTCGGCATGAGGGAAGCGGGGAGAAGCAGCGGCTGTTCGGGGAGATTGCGTATCAGGCGGGCACCTGGCAGCGTCCACGCCGTGTTCTGGTGAAGGCGGAGCATCTGGTCGGGGGAGCCAGTCCGCGGCATGTAGTCACCAACCTCGAAGGTGATCCGCAGGAGCTGTACGACAGGGTGTACTGCGCCCGGGGCGAGATGGAGAACCGGATCAGGGAGCAGCAGCCGGACCTGTTTGCCGACCGCACCAGATGTTCGCTGTGGTGGTCGAACCGGTCCCGCATGCTGACCGGCGGACTGGCCTATGTGCTGCTGGAGCAGATCCGCCGCCGCGGGCTGTACGGCACCCGGCTGGCCCGAGCGCATGTCGGCACGCTGCGCCTGCAGCTGCTGCGCATCGGTGCGGTGATCGTGCGCAATACCCGGCGGGTGGTGTTCATGCTGTCCGGGAGCTGTCCGTACCAGAACCTGTTCCGCCTCGCGGTACAGCGCCTGGCGCCCGGATAGCGACTGCCCTTCCGCCCTGATGCCCGATCACGCAACAGCGTGAGGACTGCTCCTGCCCGGACCTCCGGCAACCGACGCCATGGGCGGCCTGGAGGCCGGTTGCCGGCCCTCCGAAGCGGCTTTCACCGCAGGAAATGCCGGGAAAAACCGCTGTCTGTCGCCGATACCGACCTCACCGTCTCCTGATATCGTCAATCTCACCAACTTCTCCGTGCTCGTGCAATGTTCGGGCTAAAGCCAGCAACCATGCCTGGCGAAAGGCACTGGTGCGGGCTGGCATCCAGGACTTCCGCTGGCACGACCTGCGGCATACATGGACCAGCTGTATGTCCAGCAGGGAACGTCGTTACAGGTGTTGCAGGAACTGGGTGGCTGATCGGACTACTCGATGGTCTTCCGGCATGCCCATTTGTCTGTTACGTATCCGGCAAGGTATGCGGACAGCCTATCGCAAATCGGCCAGTTAGTACAAATTTGGCACAATCGGCAGGGCGGAGGAAAACAGGCAGCCAGGCATGTTCCTGACTGCTTGATAACAAATACTAAAATGGCGCGCCCGGAGAGATTCGAACTCCCGACCGCCTGGTTCGTAGCCAGGTACTCTATCCAACTGAGCTACGGGCGCATGGTGACAGACCAAGCATCAATTATAAGCGATTCGGTGCTGTTTCCATACCATTTTCACGGTCACGATCCTGCGACAGGCCTATCCGTCTCCCGGTTGCCGCCGACCGGTAGATCATTTCCTCTATCTCCAGATTCGCCAGGTACTCCCGTGCAACGTTTTCCGGCTCGTCCCCGGACAAGACCGAACGAACCACATGCTGCTGCAACCTGTATACACAGTCCCCGCCGAATTCCGCGCCCGTATCCGGCAACAGCAGCGTTTCGGTTTCCTTGCTACCGTGTTTCCGGAAGGTTACCCTGCCGTTGCCGTCAAGCCTGATCGTGCCGTCCGTTCCCTCGACCAGCGCTTCGCCCATGGTTGTCCGCATATTGTCAGCCGGGTGATCAATCAGACGATTACCGTCAAAGAGTGCGCGTACGCCGTTTTCGAACGCCAGCAGAAAGTACCCCGCATCCTCCCCGGCAATACCCGGATTGAGCCTGCGCAGATCCGCATACACGCTTTCCGGCTCTCCCCTGCACAGGAACCGGAACGTATCGATCCAGTGAACGCCGGTCTCGTGCACCAGAAACCGGGGCATCGACCTGAAATAGGGTTGCCGGGACAGATAGGCGTTCCTTCCCTGACCATCCCCGGGCCTCAGACGGAAGGAGACCTGCTGCAACGCACCGACCCGGCCCTGATCCAGCGCCGTCCTGATCACGCGATACCAGGGCTGAAACCGGAAATTCTCATGCACAACCACCAGTGATCCGTGCGCTTCTGCCAGGGCGGCCGCCTGCTGCGCGCTTTCAAGACCGCCGCAAAAGGGTTTCTGGCAGATTACCAGCGGCACTTTCGCGGCAATGGATTGCCTGATGAGTCCGAGATGGGTATCAGGCGGCGTTACTATATCGACAATTTCGGGGGATTCCCGTTTCAGCATCACACTGAAATCATCGTATGCACGGGCACACCGCTTCCTCGCTGCGTCCAGATTCCTGTCTACCGAGACCACGAGCGAGACATCCTCGAGGCGGTGCCAGGCCGAATAGTGAAACCGGCTGAAGTACCCCGCACCGACGCATGCCACCTTCAGGGGCGATCGGAAACCGTTCATTCCGTGTCCCGACAAATCCGCAAACCCGCCGAAGACCTGCTCAGCCCGTCATGAATCGTCTGTCTCGACCTCGAGCAGGGAACCTTGCGCCCCGACCACCCTGACCCGGGACCCGACCGGCAGATCAGGACCATGCACCTTCCAGCGCGAATCATCAACCACGATCATTCCGTAGCCCTCCGCAATCGGTTCGACAAGGGTGAACCTGCGACCGATGTACTGTGTCGAGCGACGATTGAGAGCTGGCTGCTCCGAGCGCAGCGGATTGCGTGCGAGGTAACGCCGTGACAGATAGATGCTGACCACCGACAGGACGGAAAACAGCAGAAACTGCAACTGCCAGATCATGCCCGGCATCAGAAAGAGCAGCAAACCGGTGACCAGGGCGGAAACGCCCAGCCACAGGAAGAATGTCGACGATACCAGAAGTTCCACAACGAGCAGGATCAGGCCGACTGCTGCCCACCCCCAGAAGCTTACTCCATCAAGCCAGGTCATGGAGCCTGTTCCGGCAGGTTTCGGGCCGGGGCTCCGGCGGCCGGTTCATCGGGACTCGCAACGGGTTCCGAGCGACCACCGAACGCCTCCTTCGCCAGTTCTCCGATTCCTCCTATCGAGCCCAGCAGGCTGGTAGCCTCAAGCGGCAGGAAGACCAGTTTCTGGTTCGGGGAAGCAGCAAGCGCCTTGATTGCTTCAATGTATTTTTGTGCGACAAAGTAATTGATCGCGTGCAGGTCGCCCTTGGCAATCGCCTCCGATACCATGGTAGTGGCCTCCCTTTCCGCCTGGGCAAGCCGCTCCCGGGCTTCGGCCTCCTGGAACGCTGCCTGTCTCTCGCCCTCCGCTTCCAGTATCACCGCGCGTTTCTCCCCCTCCGCACGCAGAATCGAGGCCTGTCTCACGCCTTCGGCCTCAAGAATCGCTGCGCGCTTGTCACGTTCGGCCTTCATCTGGCGCGCCATGGAATCCACGAGATCGGCAGGCGGAGTGATATCCTTGATTTCGATGCGGGTTACCTTGACTCCCCAGGGCGTCGTGGCGGCGTCAACGACTTTCAGCAACGATGAATTGATGTGGTCCCGCTTGGACAGGGACTCATCCAGGTCCAGGGATCCCAGCACCGTACGGATATTGGTCATGGTCAGATTCAGAATGGCGTGCGTCAGCTGGTTCACCTCGTAGCTGGCCTTGGCCGCATCCTGCACCTGGTAAAACACGACACCATCGACCTTGACCACCGCATTGTCCATGGAAATCACCTCCTGAGACGGCACATCCAGGACGCATTCCATCATGTTGACCCGGGCACCTACCCTGTCGATAAACGGCAGGATAACGTGAAACCCCGGACGCAGGGAACGGGTGAACCGTCCCAGTCGCTCCACGGTGTATTCATAACCCTGCCCGACGATCACGATACCCTTTAATACCGTAATGACTGCCAGGAGGATCAGGATCACCACAACTGTCGAGAATCCGATCATCGTCATTTCCATGCTGAGAACCTCGCTATGCTGGCGGTTTGCCGGATCGGCACGCGGCAATCCGCAATGCGAACATCCATATGCCGGTCCCAAAGCGGCGATTATACTGGCTAGCGGTTCGTGCGCGCAAAAAACGGGCAAATCACGGCATCTCCCCCATCCGGCAACGAGGCAGGCTGGGGACCGGAACGCTTACCGGGTCCCGGCGCCAGTTCTTTCAGCGATCATCGCCCTGGCAACCGGGCACTGCCGAACACCCGATGTATCACGCGCCCTCCTGTCGGCTGTCGATCTCCAGCAGCAGATCCTGCAATCGTCCGGGATGGTTGCCCGGGTCCTGCCACAGCCCGCGACGGGCAGCTTCCAGCAGCCGCTCCGCCATTTCCTCCAGCGCAGGCAGGTTGTTCCGCTTGAGAAAATCCTGGTTCACCGGATCGAACACCAGTGATTCGCTGACGGCGACATACTGGTAATCGTCAATCAGGCTGGTTGTTGCATCGTAGGCAAACAGGTAATCAACGCTGGCCGCCATCTCGGATGCGCCCTTGTAACCATGCTCGCGCATCGCCGATTGCCATTTCGGATTCAGGACCCGTGAGCGAATGACCCGGTTCAGTTCCTCCTTCAGTGTGCGCACCCTGGGGCGAGCCGGGTTGGAATGGTCGTTATGGTATACATGGGGCATGTTTCCGCTCAGCGTTCTGACGGCGTTCGCCATACCCCCCTGAAACTGGTAATAGTCGTCCGAATCCAGAATGTCGTGCTCCCGGTTGTCCTGATTGTGTATCACGGCATCCAGACGACTCAGGCGATCGGCAAACGCCTCACGCGCAGGGTCGCCGTCCTCGGCATTCCGGCCATAGGCATAGCCGCCCCAGTTGAGGTATGCGTCCGCCAGGTCGGCGCGGTCATGCCAGCAGCGCTCATCGATCAGGCCCTGCAGGCCCGCTCCGTAAGCCCCGGGCCTGCTGCCGAAAACGCGATAGCTGGCCTCGCGCCGGGCCTGCTCGTCCTCCCGTCCGCAATGCCTGAGCTCGGCGGTGCGTGCATCGATATGGTCCCGAATCACGTTCAATCCCCCCGGGTCCTCGTAGGTTGACAGCGCAAGGACCGCCGCATCGAAGATTCTCATGACATTGGGGAAGGCATCGCGAAAGAATCCCGAGACCCTGAGCATGACGTCTATTCTCGGGCGCCCGAGCAGCATGGCAGGGACGATCTCGAAGTCGACCACGCGCTGGGAACCCGGCGCCCAGACCGGCTTGACACCCATCAATGCGAATGCCTGCGCGATGTCATCGCCGCCGGTGCGCATGGTAGCGGTACCCCATACCGACAACCCCATCTGACCTGGATAGTCGCCGAACTCCTGCAGGTGCCGCTCGATGAGGGCCTGCGCCGAGCGTTGCCCAATGGCCCATGCGGCAACGGTCGGGATGGACCGACTGTCCACCGAGAAGAAGTTGCGCCCCGTCGGCAACGTGTCGAGACGGCCCCGGGTCGGTGCGCCGCTCGGTCCCGGGTCCACGAACCTGCCCTCAAGGCCGCCTGCCAGGGCGTCCAGTTCATTCCCGGCGCTGTGCATCAGGGCGGGTACCAGCGTATCGCGCGCATAGGTCAGCAGCCTGCGCGTTGCCGGTAGCGTGCACTGCGCCAGGTCGGCGCCGTCGACCAGATGTTTCCCGACCAGTTCCACGGCCAGGATTTCAAGACGCTCCCGGGCATCGGCATGGCTGCGCCAGGGGGCAGCATCCACTTCCAGCAGAACCCGGGGCCGGTTTCCGCACCAGGGCGACGTGCAATCAAGCAATGGATCCAGAAACATGCCGTTTTCATGCAGGTCAAGATCCTCCGCCAGACAATGCAGCAGCCCCCGCGCCTGGGGCTGCTCGCCGCGCGGCAGTCGCAGCAGCGCCACCAGGGTATCGGCCAGCTTTCCGGGGGGCGGAGATTGACCGAGGACATGCAGTCCGTTGCGAATCTGCGCCTCCTTGATCTCGCACAGCCAGGTGTCAATGCCGCTCAATATGTCGTCAGCACCTGCCGTTTCGTCCAGATTGAGTTCATCCGTCAGCCGGATGTCGGCAGCGGTTTTCAGGATTTCCGTCCGCAACCATGCTTCACGCCGGGCATCCATGCCCATCGCCTGGTAGTATTCATCGACGAGGGCTTCCAGTTCCGAAAGCTCACCATAGGTTTCGGCCCGGGTCATCGGCGGCATCAGGTGGTCGATGATTACGGCCTGGGCACGGCGCTTGGCCTGCGTGCCCTCTCCCGGATCATTGACGATGAACGGGTAGAAGTGCGGTATCGGACCCAGTGCGATATCGGGCCAGCAGTACTTCGACAATCCACTGCCCTTGCCCGGCAGCCATTCCAGGTTTCCATGCTTGCCCAGATGGATGACCGCATCCACTTCGTACCGGTGACGCAGCCAGAAATAAAATGCCAGGTAGCTGTGCGGCGGAACCAGATCCGGATCATGATAATTGGCTGCCAGATCGAGATTGAAACCGCGTGCGGGCTGGATTCCCACAAATGTCTCACCCAGCCGGATGCCCGAGATCATCAGCCTCCCCCGGCGGCACCGCGGATCCTGTCCGGGTGTCCCCCAGCGCTGGTTTACAGCCTGCCGGGCTGATTCGGGAAGGGTCCTGAAATGCCGGATGTACTCTTCGATCGCGAGACTCTGCCAACAGGGCAGGCAGTGCATCGTCTCGGAATTGTTGGTTACGGCGCCAAGCAGGTTTTCCATCAGCGCGTTTCCATCATCCGGCACCGAATCGACGGGATATCCGGCTCGCTTGAGCCTTTCAAGAATGTTCACGGCGGAGGCCGGCGTGTCGAGGCCGACACCGTTGCCGATGCGCCCGTCGCGCGTCGGGTAGTTGGCCAGGATCAGTGCAAGGCGTTTCCGGGAGTTGGGCTTTTCCGCCAGAGCGACAAGGTTGCGCGAGAGCCGTGCCACGAAATCGGCCCGCTCGGCATGCAGTTCATAACCCACCACACTGATCTGGCTGCGTCTGGCGAAATAGGCTTCGCTCTTGAAGCTGACCGGGCGGGTGACGATCCGTCCGTCCATCTCGGGAAGCGCCATCTGCATGGCGATATCACGGCTTCTCAAGCCATGGCTGTACTGCCTCCAGTTGCTTTCGGTGCTGCTCGACAGGATCAGTTGCAGCACCGGCACCGGCCGACAGAACGGCGAGACGAATGTCGTGGGCCCGTGGCTGGAATCGGTTTCGGAAACGGCTTGACTGGCGAATCCGGTGGTGTTGACGATCAGTCCGGCATCGCTTTGTTCCAGCAGTTCGTTGACCAGGCGCAACGACTCCGGATCCTTCAGCGAGGCAATGGCAACAGGCAGGACGTTGACTCCACGGCCTTCCAGCGCACCGATCAGGCGATCGAACATGGCGGCATTTTCGGTCTGCAGATGGCTGCGATAGAACAGTAGCAGGGCCACTGCGGCACATGGATTGGCCCGGTTCCAGCGTTGCTGCCATTCCCCGTACGTGGCTTCCGGACGTCCATGCCCGGCATTCGGGCGGTAAAGCAGGCAAGGCGGCAACACGCGCGGCTCGTTCCAGGCGTCATCACGACCGAGGAAACGCGCAGCCAGGAAGTGAAACAGGTGACGATGATTGACCGCACCACCCTCGCGCAGATATCTCCAGACACGGTGGCTGTCCTCACCTGGCACCGTACAGGCCGCAGACAACTCGGGGTCTGGGCTGTCGTCCCCCGGCACCATGATCAACCACCGTGCGAAACCCGGCGCCGGCCGGGCTGCCCAGTCCTTCAGGCGCTCCATGCCGTAAGGCCAGTAACCCGCTCCCCCCAGCAACGACACCACAACCACCCGCGCACGATCCAGTACCCGATCCTGGTAAAGATCAAGTGCCGCGGGCTTGAGCAACTGCATCCAGTTGGCCATGCGGACCTCGGGAAAGTCCGGCGGCAGGGCCTCCGCAACGACGGCCAGAGAGGTCAGAACGCTGTCGGCGGCACACAGAATGACCACATCCCCGGGAGTCTGCCCCAGGTCGATTATGCCGTCGTCCTCGGCGAATCCTCCCGGTCTTGCAGCCAGCAGATGCATTACGTCACCCGAGGTTCAGGATCACGGGCGCGTAACGGCATCGGTGCGACCAGCGATGCCGATCAGCGTACCGCTGCAGTTTCCAGCGATGCGTAAAAAGCGTTCCTGTCGAGGTTGCGGCCGATAAACACCAGTTGCGTCAGGCGTGGTTCTCCAGGCTCCCAGGGGCGGTCAAAATGGCGATTGATGCGCTGTCCGACGCCCTGGATGACCTGGCGCATCGGTTTGCCCGGGACAGCCGAAAAACCCTTGACCCTGTAAACCGCGTATTCATCCAGCAGGCGTCTGAGCGTCTTGTCGAGCAGATCGGGAGTCGTCTCGCCGAGCGTTACGAGGAAGGAGTCGAAATGTTCGTGTGCATGATCGTGCTCCTGTCCCCGGACATGATGGTGATCGTGGTGGTTATGCACGGCGTCGATGCGGTCTTCGCTTGCCGACTGGATGCCCAGCAGCAGGTCGAGCGGGGCTTCGCCGTTGTCAAGATGCACGGTCTTGACCCCGGGAGGCACCTGTCTTTCGACAAGCGACCTGACCATCACGCGCTGTTCGTCCGACAGCAGATCGTTCTTGCTCACGACGACCAGATCCGCGGCGCTCAACTGGTCTTCCAGGAGCTCCTGCAGACTGGAGTCATGATCCAGATTTTCATCTGCCTTGCGCTGGGCCTCGACGAGTGTTTCATTTTCGGCAAATCGTCCCGCCGCGACGGCCGGACCGTCCACTACCGTGATCACGGCGTCGACCGTGCAGTGCTGCCTGATATCCGGCCAGTTGAAAGCCTGCACCAGAGGCTTGGGCAATGCCAGGCCCGAAGTCTCGATGAGGATGTGGTCGAGATCCGCATTCCGTTCTATCAGGCGTCTCATCACGGGCAGGAATTCCTCTTCGACGGTACAGCAGATGCATCCATTGGCCAGTTCGTAGATACCGTCCTCCTCTCCCGCAACCTGTGTATTCTCCTCGTCGCAATCAAGGGGACAACCGCGCAGGAGACTGGCATCGATATCCATCTCGCCGAACTCGTTGACGATCACGGCAATCCGCTTTCCTCCGGCCCTTTGCAGCACGCTGGAGAGTATCGTGGTCTTGCCGCTACCCAGAAAGCCGGTAACAACCGTGGCCGGTATCTTGTCCAGATTCATGTATCGAAACAGTTTGAAGGAAGAAATCCGAGTTTACTAGATAATGACCATCCGCAGACCATGATGCGTGGGCGACTCCACCCAGGGCCAGCTCACGCTGAGCTTGTTCGATTTTACCTGACATTCCGGATTCCTGGCTGACTTTCCTGCCCCGAATATGCGACAAAGGGAACATGGACATCCGGTCTCTCCCACAATCATGCCCTGTCTGGTGTGAGATGCCCAACGGCTTCCGCCCCAGGGATGTCGAAGTTCGCCGGGGGACCCCGGTCGAGCGTCCGTAGTGGGATGCCCTGATGAACACGCATCATTGTCCCGAGGCACTGCTGTCCCGGCGTTTTCGCAGGATGCTCCGTAACTTCATGATTACCTCATGGCATGCCGGGGTGGGCATTGCCGGAGAGACGCGGGACCGGATGCTCGGCCAGCGCCTGACGCCGGAGGACGGATCGGCCACCGATCTTTCCTTCGGAGTGCGGGCGACAAGGCGGGAGAGCAATGACACCATTCCCGAGAATATCGTCGGGTTCGAGGCATCCTTGCGATGGTGAGTCCGGGTGTTTCCCGGTGAGATGATGCTCCATGTGGGTCATGGGTGCACGTGTCTGCGCATGGAGTGGCTGACCATGTCATCGGGAGGCAGGCGTTCCGGGATTCACCGACGGAACCTCAGGTCAGGGGCTTGTTCCCGTACATATCGACGACGGTGACGGCTGGCCTTGCAACACCCTCTCGGGCCGCAGGAAACACGTCAATACTGACCGGGCCTTCGAAACGATCCCGGGCCGGACTCGCCCATCCCGCCACCATTCAGGCAGCGGGGTCCGGGAACAGCGGCCCATCGGAGTTCTCCATGACTGAGACTACGGCGAATCCGGTCCATGAGGAACCGATGCGACCCCTGGTCCGGCCGGTGCCGCTTGCGGATGCCCAGGCAGTTCGATCAGCCATCCCACTCAGGCTTCCGGCTTGCTGTCAACTCGCCGGAGACGCTCCGTTGTCTGCCTGGTGATGGAGAGCCGATGACGTGCGAACCGCTCGAAAAGCATCCGAACATGAGCCGAACATGGCAGCCTTCGAAACGGTGTCCGGGACGGCGCAAGCCACTCAAGCCGGATCGACCTGTACGAACTGATTGTGTTGGGGGTAGAATTGTTGGCATGAGTGACAGGCCCTTTCCAAAGCCGCCGCCGGCCGAACCGCTGCCGCTGGAAATCTGGCTGGACCAGACGGACCGAGCCGAAGTCGGCCGTGAGCCTTTCTTCCGCGGACGGGATGCGGAATTCACCATCTTTCGCCGGGCGGTCGGCAGTCTCCATGATGGACGTACAGGCGGCGGCACAATGATCTTCCAGGGTGCTCCGGGCGCCGGCAAGTCGGCCCTGATGGCGGAGTGCATGGAGGCGGTGCGGCGTCATTCGGCCCCCGAGGCGCCGTGGGTGGCGGTGGACATGAACCCCGGGGCCCTGGATTCTCCTGTCGATGTGATCGAGGCCCTGGTCGAGGCTGCCAATGCGGAAGGCGGACGACTGCGGGAAATGGCTTCCGGAACATCCGTGGCCAGGGTGCTGGACGATCTGCTTGAGCGCGGCAGAGCACTGTACCGGGAACTGTCGGCGCGTGGCGGCGGGGCATTCGGCCTGGCCGTGGGCGGGCGCCGGGACGAGGGCGTGCGGGCCGGGCGGGCCTTCCGGAAGGCTGCGCAGCTGCTGGGGAAATATCACCTCGTGGTGTGCGTGGACGAGGCCCAGAACACGCCGGTTTCGGTCAGCACGAAGGGGGTGATGGACTGCCTGCACCGGGACCCGCAGGGGATTCCCCTGGTGGCGGCGTTCTTCGGTCTGAGCGACACCCAGCAGGTGCTGCGCGAGTGCGGCCTGTCGCGATTCGCCAGAGGCCGGGTGGTGACCCTCGAGCGGCTGCCGGATGAAGATTCGACCTGTGCAATCCGGGACATCCTTGCAGCCTACGGTTTCACGGGCACGCGGGAAGATCGGGAAGTGTGGGCAAGCAGGCTGGCCGAACTGTCCCAGGGCTGGCCGCAGCACATCAACAGCGTTGCGGTGGCGGCGTGCGAGATCATCCGTGCCAACGGCGGACGGATTGACGGGGCACTGCTGGAGCGGGCCCTGGCAAGCGGCCGGGAACGGAAGGACGCCTACTATGCCGAGCGGCTTGCCGCCGGTTCCGGACGGGCCTGGGTCTACCGGGGCCTGGCCTTGGCCGCGGAAGAGAATGATGATGAATTGTCTTACGACAGGATCGAGTCACTCACCGAAGCGGTGCGCGGGAAAGCAGGACAGGCCATGGATGATTTCCTGACCAATGCCCTGCATGCCGGTTTGCTGGCCCCGTCCCGGGACCTGCCCGATCATTACCGGATCCCCATCCCGTCCTTCGGAGACTACCTGCGAGCATTACCGGTGGAGCCGCCGCACCACCGCAGGGCGGACTTGCCCGGGGATTCGGAATGAGGACCGACTCAAATCTCCCCATGCACGATTCGCCGATGCGCAACTGCCCGCACCAGGGAATCATGTGCAGGGCTTGTTCCTGATCAATTCGGACTTCGGACTGGCTTGTGTCCTGCCTGAAATGATATCCAGATGAATATTGATTTTACGGAACAGCCGAATGTACGTACCATCCTGAACCGTATCCGGGAAGAGAGCCGGGACGAGTCGGAAAAGGGACGCTGGTTCAAGCAACTGTTCATGTGCATCGCAATCCAGTGCTCCGAACTTGAAATCGATGGAATCTGGCGCTGGCCCGACTGGCCCGAGCGAGAAAATCTAACCGGTCTTGATGGACGCGATATTGGCATTGATCTTGTGGCTCGGCATCCCGGCAGACGGGGCCGCTGGGGCGGCGTAGCCCGGGACAACCGGCGTTTCCTCGATGCGGCGCTGTAGACCCTGCACACGGGAGCGCCCTGTCAGGACCTGCCGCCGGGCTACGCATGGCTGATGATCGACGCCAGTAACATCAAGAGTCCGCCCCCATGCGGCTGGCGCCCGCGGCGGGAATCAGGCTGATGGGTCGCACAACAGGCGCTCGACACGCAGTTGCATCTGGCCGTGGCTGTGCAGGGTCTGCCGCTCCGGGTGATTGCAGGTACCACGGTGGATGCAGCCAGGCTGACGTCCTGATCGAAGAGGTGGTTGCCGGAGCATTGCTGGCGGATCGGGCCCATGACACCGATCAGACCCTGGCGCACTGTCGCAGACGGGGCATCGAGCCGGTGATTCACCCGAAGCACAGCCGCAAGGCGCTGCGGCAACATGATCGGCAACCGTGCGTCGGCGGGTGGAGAACGCCTTTCCGCACCTCAAGGCGCGGACGGGGCATCGCCACTCGCCATGCGAAGAATGCCGCATCGTTCCTCGCCGCCATCCATATCCGATGTCCCATGCCATGGCGCGATATCTCGTGATGACATATTCCAAAACCACCGATATGCCGATGAAACAAGGGCTGGAGCCCATAGCCGACGACAGATCCCGCATCCTGATTCTGGGTTCCCTTCCAAGCGATGCCTCGTTGGCGGCGCAGGAATATTACGCAAACCCCCGCAACCACTTCTGGCGGATTCTTTCACGCATCCATGACAAGCCCATCGAAGCGGATTATGAATCGAGGCTGGCGTTTCTCCGCAGGTACGGAATAGGGTTATGGGATGTGCTGAAGGCGGCCGAGCGAAAAGGAAGCCTCGATTCGAACATCCGATCCCCGGTCGTCAACGACCTCGTTGGCCTGATCAACAGGCATCCGCAGATCAGGACGGTCGGGTTGAACGGAACGAAGGCCCGGGAAATCTTCAACCAGCATTGGCGCGGGCACTCCATTTTCAGTGCAGGTGGCATGCAGGTGCGATGCCTGCCGTCCACGAGCCCGGCGAACACCAGGCTATTCGAGGAAAAGGTGGCTGCCTGGCAGGAATTCCTGGTGCTGGCCACCTGACAGGATAGGGAAATCCGGTTCTTTCATACGCCGGATTCGGGCATGGCGGGATGGTTATCCCACGCCACCTACAGTGCCGGATCCATCTCCATCTTCTTACTCCGTGCAGGCCGATCGGATGTTTTGTCCGAAAGTGAATCCCTTTCCGTTTTTTCATCTTTACCATCAACGCCTTCCATGGAAGGCAGGGGGGAGCGATCCCGGTCCATATTCTCGTGATCGGACACGGCCCTTCCATCCGTCTCCTTCTCCTCCGGGACAATCTCCCCAATACCCTCCAGCACCGATATCCGCTCCCCGGTCACCGCCTCCAGTCGTTCCTTCAGCGCCCTTGCATCGTCCGTGACCAGCTCCGCCCGATCCCTCTCCCGGGAAATCTCCCCAATGGAACAACTTCGCCGTGGTCAGATGGGGTGATTCGCCTTCATCGCGGCGATCACGCTGTCCACCGTCTGCCCCGGGAACGCGTGCATCGTCGACACCCAGGCATGGTCCGGATGCCGTAGCTGCGGATCGCCTCTTTCAAGCCCAATCTTCCGGCCATCCTCGAGCATGAAAGAGACGCGGCCGCTGCGGACGCCAGCGACCTCCGCTGTGCCGCTGTTCAACACCCCGAGTCCCCGGTCGTTGCGCACCCAGCGTATCCGGTCCCCGGCACGCAGTTCCATGGTATCCACCCGGCAGACCTCGACCCCGTCATGCCTACACACCACCATGTCCGGCCTCCACCCCACCGTCCGCCCCTGTTGTCTTCCAGATGAACCATCCGGGTTTGATGGTCCACATGGGAAATCCGTCTCCCGTCGCCCTTTTCGACGCCGATTCTCTTGTACGCCCGATGGAATGCCACCACGTCTCGCGGCGAGCAGTTCTCCGCAACGGTCACCTCGATCCTGGTGTATCCCCTTGACACCTGCCGCCGTGTCGTCGGGGCTGGCCCTGCAATTCTCCCCTCCCGGACAAGGCGTTCCCGGATATGGGCATTGATCCCCTCCCGAAGTTCATGGTTCGACGCCATCACCCCGGTTCTTTCGCACTTCTCCGTGGACAGGCGGAACCACCGGGCCGCATCGGCCAGCTCGAAGTGCGCTTCCACTGCCGGTCTTCTTCGATGAAACTGCAAGATCCCTCCGTGGAACCACGCCTCATGGCATTTCGGACACTTCCAGCAGGTATTTCCCCGCCCGGTTCGTTGCGGCGCAACGTCTCGAACCGGATAGGCTACAGCACATGGATGCGTCAATCACCCCGCGGATGGCGGGTTTCCGGTGTGTCGCCTTCAGGGTGCCAATCACCGCCAAGGGCGTCATGATGTCATGGGAAACCCGCTCTACCTTCATTTCGGGCCAGGTGAAACAGGCGTATTCGCCCCAAGCATCCAACCTTATACCATATGTCATGACCAGAGCCTGATCAGATGATAAAATCTTGATGCAATGCCGGATTTCCCCATCTTCCCGGGTGTGGAGTGATCCTGACATCCCTTGATAAACAATTGCTCACCGACAACCATCAGGAGGAACAAAATGGGATCCAGGCTGAGGTGCTACGCTTACGGTAGCGGTGACAGCTGGCAAGCAATTTGTACCGACCTCGATATCGCCGTTGATGGCAGTTCCTTCCAGGAAGCCAGGGAATCGCTCGAATCCTGCATTCAGATGTATTTGGAACGGGTCTCGGAATTGCCGCAAGCGGAACGGGAACAACCTCCTGGGAGAAAATCGCCATGGCATCTCCGGGCAAGGCTGACATGGAAGACCTGGCTGTCCAGCATCAGGGACCACCCGACTTGCCAGGAATTTCTCGTGCCATCTCATTTTCCGGCCCTCTCCTGACGGAAAGCCCTTCGCGGGAGACCGGACTGGCTGCGAATGCCCATCAGCGTGCCAATCCCGACTTCCTGATTGTCTTTGCCCGGCACTGTCACCAGGCACCGCTTTCCCCCAATACCCCCTCGAATTGACGGTGGCTTCCACGCATGCTGTCCAAATCGAAAACCATTCCCTGTGCCAGTACGGACACGGGGTGATTGTGCACACGCATCAGCCCGAACATTGCACGAACACCGGGGCACAGGTCAATACACGCAGGAAACCGCTACCAGGTCCGTACCGCCTGTATGATCGGGGACGCCTGACCGGCCGAGTCGTGGATGACAACCCCTGCACCGGCGTCATCCGCAATCTGCCCAAGCAGACCGGCCCGCATTCCCAGCAGTCTGCCGGCCAGCCCGCCAAGCGCCGGACGCCGGACCACAAGTCCCAGTGTCGACAGCCGGTCCGTATGGGCACGAAGATCCCGCACCGAAGCCGCAATGCGTGAAACCTGTTCCAGGTCCGCGCAGTCGAAAACGACAGGCTGGATATTGACCTCGGGCAGGATACGGTCCCGCCCGTCGATACAGGACTGATCGACCCATATCCCGTTCCATTCAATGCCCGGAAACTGTCGCGTCCATTCCTGCAGGCCGGCGTTTTCCGCCACCCCGGCAAGCATGATCCACACGCCTGACTTTGCCGACTTGATCTTGGGCGGGAACCTGCCCAGATGCCAGGTGTCATTCAGGCAGTGCAAGCGACAGCCCGCCGACGGACCCTTCCAGCCGATCTCGCTGATCCCGCAGTTGGATTGCTGGGTCAGGTTGTGGGCGATGATGGAAAGGCCCAGCGTGGCATGAACCAGTGCCCGGATGGTACCGCCGTGGCTGACTATCAGGACATTCCCGCCACCCGGTTCCCGCATGAGGCTGTCCAGAAAGGAACCGGCCCTGCGGTAAAGCTCCTGCCAGGGAAACCGGCCCGAGCCCGGCAACGAGAATTCTTCCGGCCTGTTGACATATGCATCGAATTCCCGCGGGAAGTCCCGCTCCAGATCCGTGCCCCGCACTCCTTCCCAGGCCGGTATGTCGACTTCGCGCAACCGGTCGTCAATGACCAGTTCCGGGTTGCCGAGTTCCGGGCCAATGATTTCAGCCGTCCGGCGCGCCCGGACCAGCGGACTGCAGTAGATCCTGTCAACGGCGCGGTCTGCCAGCCGTTCGCCGGTCCGGCGCGCCTCGTGCTCTCCCGCCCGGGTCAGGCCCGCCTCATCGCAGCATCCCTGCAGGCGGCCCGCAACATTGAACGTGCTCTGACCGTGGCGTACCAGAATCAGGCGCGTGGCTGCCGGGATCATCGACATGGTAGTGGACAGGAGGACGGCAGGCAAGTCTGTTGCATCTTCCCGGCCCTGGCGCCGCGGGGCATGATCAGCTTCTCATGCGTCGGTCGGAAGGGTCGTAGGGCGGCCGTTTCAGGATGCTTGCGGCTATCCGGTTTCCGAGAACATCCACGGACAGCGGTCCTGCCCCGGCCGATTCGCGCAGATAGGCCAGCGCAAGAACCTTCCCGGTGCGATGTCCATACGCGCCCGAGGTAACGATGCCGACCACCTGATCCTTCGCATACACTGCATGACTGTAATAAGGGTCCAGGCCGATGTCCTCAAGCTCCAGCAGGTGCATCGACCAGCAACCTTCTCCGGCTTCCCGATCAAGCAACCCGTCGCGGCCCGCAAACACCCGTTCCCCGACCCTGACGAAGCGCCCCAGTCCCGATTCCATGGGAGTGCGTTCGGATGTCAGGTCGACACCCCAGGCCCGGTATCCCTTTTCCATTCGCATCGCATTCATGGCGAATGCGCCGTAAAGCCCCATGTCATGTCCTCTGCCGGCTTCCCGCAGGGCCATGAACAGCGCTTCCTGCCGGTCGAGGTCGTGATGCAGTTCCCAGCCCGACTCCCCGATATAGGAAATCCGCAATGCCAGCACCTCGATGCCCGCAACCCTGATGGTGCGCGCCGTCATCCAGGGAAATCCCGACTGCGAAAGATCCGCTTCGCATAGACAGGACAGGATGCTTGCGGCCTTCGGCCCCATGATGCCGAGCACGCCCCTTCGCTCCGTCAGGTTTTCTATCCGCACGTCGGACAGCAGGGATGCCCGCCGCCGCAACAGGTCGTCATCCTGCCGTTCTGCCGCCGCGGCGCCCACGAGATAGTACCGGTTCCCCGAGATTCGCGTCACGGACCATTCCGAAACGATTCCTCCGGAATCGTCCAGGGCATGATCGAGGGCGATCTGTCCGTCGCCACCGGGCGGGCGGTTCGCCCCGAGGCAGGCCAGGAACCGGTCCGCCGAGGAACCGGACACCTCGAACTTTCCCATCGCGCTCTGATCCCCGAGCACCGCGTTCTCCTGTGCACACAGGCATTCCCGCGACACTGCACGAAACCAGTCGGAACGCCGGAAACCGGGCAAGGCTTCCCGGCGCTCTCCCGGGCGGGCAAACCAGTTGGGCCGCTCCCAGCCATAGGCGGCCCCGAATACCGCTCCTTCCTGCTTCAGACGCCCGTAAACCGGCGTGCATCGCTTCGGACGTCCAGCCGGGCGCTCCTCGTGAGGATAGTGAATGGCGAACTGTGCCGCAAAGCACTCGACGGCCTTGCTGACCCGGTAATCGCGATCCGCATAGCCCCCGAAACGCCTCGGGTCGACGGACAGCGCGTCCGCGGGCGGGTGCCCGTCCGCAATCCATCTGGCCAGGAAGTCGCCGCAACCCCCGCCTTCCATGACGCCCATGCTTGAACCGGTCAGCAACCAGGCATTGGGCCTGCCGAAGGCCGGCCCGACCAGCGGGTTGGCGTCCGGGGTGAAGGTAATCGGGCCATGCACGATATTCCGGACGCCGCCTCCGGATACGGCGGGAATCCGTTCCATGCAGTCCGCAACAATCTTCTCGACACGATCCAGATCCGGGGCAAGCAGGTCCATGCCGAAATCGGGCGGCACGCCGTCAATTGCCCACGCCTGCCCGTTGCGTTCATAGGGTCCGATGATGACGCCATCCCGTTCCTGCCGAAGATACCAGCTCTCGTCCGGATCCCGTATCATGGGCAGTTCGTGGTCCAGCGCCGCATAGTCCTCGATCCTGTCAAGAACGATGTACTGATGCAGCATCGGCACGACAGGCAGGTCGAGGTCCATCATGCTGCCGATTTCCCGGCACCATGTTCCCGCCGCATTCACCAGATGCTCGGAACGGACGGTTCCGCATGGCGTATGGACATGCCACTCGCCGACCGACCTTTCAATCGCCTCGACGGGGGTATTGCGGCAGATTTCCACGCCCCGGTTCCGTGCGCCCCGGGCAAAGGCGTGAGTAGCCTGACTGGGGTCCACGTATCCATCCTCCGGTTCATGGATTGCGCCCAGCAACCCCTCGGTCCGCACAAGCGGATAAAGGGATTTCAATTCGCCCGGGTCCAGCATATGGAAATCATGTCCGGCGAATTTGCCGAGCCCCCGGACATGGCGAAACTCGTGAAGGCGGTCCGGTTCGCGGGTCACCCGCAGGGCTCCGACCCGGTGGAAGGAGACCGGTTGCCCGGTCTCCTTCTCCAGCAGCCCTGCGTACAGTTTCACGCTATGGGCCCTCAGGTTCATGATCGTGACATCATGGGCGTAGTGGGTACACAGGCCTGCCGCATGCCAGGTGGATCCCGATGTCAGTTCACGCCTTTCCAGCAGGACCACGTCATCCAGACCGAGCCGGGCGAGATGATACGCCAGCGAGCATCCCATGATTCCGCCGCCGATAATGGTTACCTGTGCATGATTTTTCACGGCCGGCTACCCTTCACGCATCCTGGCGCCATGCGGGTCGTAGGGAATGGCCGGCAACGCAACCAGGGCATGCATTTCTCCAGCCACCTTGATCTCGAACCCGGAAACCCCGATTTTCCCGGGCGCAACTCCGGCATCGACATAGCCGAAACAGAGATTCTTCCCGGTACGGAAGCCCGGCCCACCCGAAGTGGTCCTGCCAACCCGCTCGCCGCCGTGATAGATGGGTTCGTCGCCAAGCAGCAGCGGTCGGGCATCGGGCGTCTCGAACAGGACAAGTCGCCGGTCCACGCCCCCCTTGAGCGTGGCCAGGGCGTCCCGCCCCAGAAACCCGCCCGGCTTGTGGAGCCTTACCGCGAACCCCAGGCCAGCCTGCCAGGGGTTGTCCTCGGTACCGACATCCTGGCCCCAGTGCAGGTACCCCTTTTCAAGCCTGCAGCTTTCCATGGTCATCAGACCGGCCATGCCCATTCCCTCGCTGTGCGCCGCTTCCAGCACCGCATCCAGTACCTGACAGGCCCGATCATTCGGAATCATCAATTCCCAGCCCAGTTCCCCGACATAGCTCAGGCGCGATGCGCGAACCATGGCGCCTGCAACCTCCATCTGCCGCGAAGTCGCAAAGGGGAATTCCGAATTGTCAAGCCCGCCGGATGCGAGACCCGACAGGACTGCCCGGGAGCGGGGGCCCATGACGCCCAGGACCGCATGCTCGTCCGTGATGTCCCGTACCGTCACATCGTGCCTGCCGGCGTGTCTCAGAATCCGGCTCCTGTCCCGGATTCGCGTCGCCGAGGCACTGGTCAGCAGACAGGACTGCGCGCCGGTCCGGATCACGGTCAGTTCGCACTCTATGCCGCCGCGATCATTCAGCATCAGCGTATAGACCACCCTGCCGACCGGAACATCAATATTGTTTGTACACAGCCACTGCAATGCGGCAAGGGCATCGGGGCCCTCCACCTCCAGCTTGGTAAACGGTGACAGTTCGAACAGCGCCCCGGTTCGCTGCAGCATGACGGACTCCCGCTCGGAAACGGGCCACCAGCACTGGTCGCCGCAGGAATACCGGATCTCTGCGGGTTCATCCGCATTCGCGAACCATAACGGCCGCTCCCAGCCTGCGGGCGCACCGAATACGGCCCCACACTCGCGTAGGCGATCATGCCAGACGGACAGTGTCCGGTTTCTGCCGGTCCGGTACTGCTTCATTGGCCAGTGCATGTCGAACTGGTTCGATACGGCTTCGGCCGTTCTTTCGCGCAGGAACGCCGGATCGTTGTCCTCCGGCCGGAATCGCATGATGTCGACTTCCCACAGGTCAATTGGGCTGTCTCCCTGCGCGATCCAGTCAGCCATGGCCCTGCCGACACCCGGCGCGGACATGATCCCCAGGGAGTTCATGCCGGCGGCAACATAGAAATTCATGACTTCGGGGCTGCGGCCCATCAGCTGCCGGGTATCGGGCGTAAAGCTTTCCGGGCCGGTCATGAAATGCGAGATGCCGATGCTGCGGAAAACCGGAACGCGGTGCATGCCGGCCCTGATCATGGGCTCTATGTGATACCAGTCCTCCTCGAGCACGATAAAGGAATCACCGGGATCGGCTTTCGTGTGGTCCCACAGCTTGGCATTGGACTCGAAGATCCCGAGCACCAGCTTTCCCGCATCTTCCTTGATGTAGAGCGCACCCTCCATGTCCCGGCAAACGGGCCAGGGGGCCGGCAGTCCGGGCACGGGCTCCGTTACGATGTACATGTGCTCAACCGCCTGAAGCGGAACGTTCACGCCGGCAAGCCCGCCAACCGACCGGGCCCAGAGCCCGGCGCAGTTCACCACGATATCACACTGGATCTCCTCGCCCTGATCCGTCGTCAGGGTTTCCGCGTGCCCGTTGCGGACCCTGATGGACGCCACGCCGGCATGTTCCCGGATATTGACCCCGAACTGCCTGGCGCCCCTGGCCAGGGCCATGCACAGGTCAACAGGATTGATCTGCCCGTCCTGCGGCAGGTACATGGCCCCAGCGAGATCGCGGTGATTGATCATGGGGAACCTTTCCGCCAGTTCGCCCGGCGACAGGAATGACGCATGCAGATCATTCATCTCGCCCATGGCGGCGATGCGCCTGAGTTCGGCAAGGCGATCATCGCTGCGCGTCAGCCACAGGCCGCCCGTCTGCCTGTATCCGGTTGCCTGGCCGGTTTCCGATTCGAGCACCCCGACCATCTGCAGCGCATACCTGGCGAGGGTCGTCAGGTTCTGTGTCGCGCGTAGCGGGCCGACTATGCCGGCGGCATGCCAGGATGTTCCGCTGGTGAGCGTGTTTCGCTCAAGCAGCGTGACATCCGTGAACCCCAGCTTGCCGAGATGGTAGGCGGTACTCAAGCCGATCGCCCCACCGCCTACCACGATGATTCTCCTGTCATGGTCTTTCATGAATTATCCGGGCATGACCATCAATGTGTCCTAATAGTTCCTGTCCGGCATGGAGGCCTTGCGCCTGAGCACATATTCCTCCAGCGCCTCGCGCCTGTCTGCGGGCAACGCTGGTTCTTCGTATTCCTGCAGGCGCTTTTTCCACATCCTGTTTGCCCGCTGCATGGCATCCAGCCCGCCCTCCGCGCTCCATTGCTCATAGGAACTGTCGTCGCAGACATCCGATCGGTAGAATGCATGCTCGAAATGGTTCAGGGTATGGCTGCTGGACAGAAAGTGCGAACCCGGGCCCACTTCCGCGATAGCCTCGAGCGCCTGGGCCTCGCTCGACAGGTCGATACCCTGGCAGAAATTCACGATCTTGCCGCACAAGTCGGCATCCATCATGGTCTTTTCATAACCGGTAACCAGCCCGCCTTCAAGCCATCCTGTTGCATGGTTGATGAAATTGGCGCCGGCCAGAACGGCTGCGACCAGTCCCATCGCGGATTCCTGGCCCGCCTGGCCATCCGGCAGCTTCGAACCGGACAGGGATCCAACGGTGTGAAACGGTACCCCGAGGCGCCGGGCCAGCTGGCCCGCGGACAGAACCAGCTTCGCTCCTTCCGGATTGCCGAACGTCGGCGAACCGGACCGCATGGACATGGCAGTGGCAAAACTGCCCATCAGGCAGGGCGCACCTGGTCGGACAAGCTGCGTCAGGGCACAGACCGCCAGTGCCTCGGCAAGAATCTGCGCCAGGGTACCGGCGACGGTACAGGGACTCATTGCACCCGCCACGGTCCAGGGCGTGCAGGCAACCGCCTGGTTGCCTGCGGCATAGGTCTTGAGCGCGCCGGACATCGCGACATCCAGAACCAGCGGCGCATTGGTATTGGCGACCGAGTAGAGGACGCAGTTGCTGTCAACGAACTCCTCGCCGAACAGGATCTTCGCCATGTTCAACGAATCCATGGCCCGTTCCGCACCGATCAACGCGCCGAAACACGCCCGGTCGCTGAAACGGAAATGTCCCAGCTGCATGTCGAGATGACGCTTGTTTACCGGGATATCCGTAGGCTCGCAAACCACTCCGCCCGAATGATGCAGCCAGGGAATCGTCTGGTGAATCCGCACCAGATCATGGAAATCGGACAGCCTGCCGTATCGTCTCCCTTCGTCAAGATTATGGATGAACGGCGGCCCGAACGACGGGCACAGCACGACATTGTCGCCGCCGATCACCACGTTGTTCCCGGGATTCCTTGCATGCTGGACATACTCGCGGGGCGCACTGGCCTGGATGATGCTTCGCGGGTGGCCGGGATCGAAGCGGACCCGTGTTTCCCGGACGTCCGCACCGGCCTCCCTGAACAGGCCGAGTATTTCCGGGTCCCCGGTGAATTCCATGCCCGTTTCCCTGAGAATCCGATCAGCATTGCCCTCAATGATGCACAGTCCTTCGTCGCTGAGCACATCATAGGTGGACACCTGTCTCGCTATGTATGGAAACCTCGCAACGGCATGCCCTTTCCGGGCAGCATCACGGCCCCTCCTGCCGGATGACCGGCCGCGGCGTCTTTGAGCAGATGTCTGCATTGCCATGCGTTCTGCGGATACGATTTCCCAACGTAAGGTTTTTATTGTATATTAATCATAATTATGATGATTGTCCAATATTTCAACTGATACTGCCACAATCCAATGCACGCACCGAATCCGGCAACCCTGATACCCGATGCAGACAATCCGCGCGCACGCAGAACCCAGCCGGAGAACCGGAAATTCAGGCGCTCCAGCTTGCTGGCAGCTGCCATCGTTACGGTGGCCAAACACGATATCACCGGCGCGACAGTCGACCGCATCTGTGCACGGGCCGGCGCTTCTCGCGGGTTGCTGGGACACTACTTCGACAGCAAGGAGAACCTCCTGCTGGCGGCGCTGTCTCACTGGTTTCACCAGGCGCTTGAGATCAAGCGGGAAATTGCCCGGCACCCTGGCTGGTCGGCAGAAGAAAGACTCAGGAGAATTGCCTACGCAAGTTTCGGGCCGCCCCTGTACGACTGGCACATTGCCGCAGCATGGCAGGCCTTCACCAATGCCAGCCGGTACAATTCCGCCTATGCCGGGCCGATCCGAAGCGCCAGCCGGAATGCCAATGCCCTGGTGGCTCCCCTGTTCGCCGAGGCGGCAAGGGACCGTGACGTCAGGATCGATGCGAAGGCTGCCGCGGTCGGCCTCTACATTCTTGATGACGGACTGTGGAACAGCCTGGCGACCGGCAAGGATGGCCTGACCACCGAAAAAGCCCGCAGCCACTGCGATGCATATATCGATGGCTGCCTTGGTCGCGCCCCGATAGCCGACGATTAGGAAGATGCCCCTGCCCGAGACGCTACTGGACCACGCCCGGTATCCGATCAATGAAATGCACCATCCGTTGCGCCGCTCGGCAATCCGCAAGATCCGGGCCGAGCTCGGCAAGGACGGTTGCGCCTTGCTGAAGGGTTTTCTCAGCCCGGAAGGGCTCGGACTGCTGCTTGGCGAGGCGCTGGAGCGCAGGGCAATGGCCTACTTCTCGCAACAGACCCGGAACAATGCCTATTTCACGGGTTCTGATCCGACCCTTCCCGAAACGCATCCGGTCAACATCATGATGCCCCGCACCAACGGATTTATCACGGCCGACAACTACGGGCCGGATACGGCTTCGCACTCGCTCTACCACTGGGAACCACTGTCACGGTTTCTGGCCGATTGCCTGGAGAAGGAAACGTTATTCCTGTACGCTGATCCGGTCTCCAACATGATCGTGAACGTCATGACGCCCGGTACCCGTTTCAACTGGCATTTCGACACGAATGAGTTCACGGTCACCTTGCTGCTCCAACCAGCCTGTTCCGGCGGGATCTTCGAATACGTACCGGGCATCCGTTCTGCGGAACGGGAAAACTATCCGGAAGTTTCAAGCGTGCTTGGCGGCTGCAGGGACCGGGTACGGCAACTCGACCTGCATCCGGGAGACCTGCAATTCTTTCTCGGCAGATATTCCCTGCACGGGGTAACGGAAAACACGGGAGATACGGACCGGCTTCTGCTGATCATGTCCTTTACCGAGCGCCCGGGAATCACGGGCAACCGACAACGCGTCAAGTTACTGTACGGCAGGACCACATCGATCCATGGACGCTCGCGGATACGCCCGGACAGCCTGCTGGACTGACCGCAGGAAAATACACACGATACGTCTTTCGCGGATGAAATCCCGGCAGACCAAAGACAGGCCCGGCCGCGGGACAGCACCCTGGCGGGATGAACCGGGATCCTGGCATAAACGACATTTTCATCACGCTATTCAGGAGGCACCATGATCGGGAACCATACCACCATTTCGAGACTGATCAATGCAGACCCCCGGGCATTTTGTCCAGAGACAGACTGGAACCGGGAAGCAATCGTCAGGCGCCGGGAAACATACTACGCAGCTTCACAACGTGCGTTTGTTCCCTACAACACACCGCTTATCTTCAGGAAAGGTCAGGACCAGTATCTGTGGGATGAACAGGGAAGGCAGTATCTTGACTGCCTGAGCCAGAACCTGTGCGTCAGCATCGGGTACAACAACCCGGCGGTGACGGCAGCCGTCAAGCATCAGGCAGAGCGGATCCAGCACTGCACCACCATGTTCTTTCACCCGGTTCCGGCGCATTTCGCCGAAGAACTGACCTGCAAGTTCCCGCCCGGAGAAGACTGGGTGGTGCATTTCATGAACAGCGGTGCCGAGGCAATAGATTTTGCCCTGCTGCTGGCCCGTTCACACACCGGGAACACTGATGTCATTTCGCTTGCGAACAGTTATCACGGAGCCACTTTCGGTGCCCAGTCGATAACCGGAATCAGCAACTTCCGCCATAACATACCCCTGCTCGGCGGCATTCAGTTCACCTCCAACCCGGATCAGTACCGCGGTGTAC
>JAJDVC010000201.1 GCA_022826305.1 Gammaproteobacteria bacterium
CGCCCGCGGAAGAACGGCTCCCGACCGACTTCGGCACGATCCGGCCGGTCCAGCCAGGTTTCCAGCGGCAACGGATCGACCGGTGGCGGCTTCGAAAGGGGTTTCTCGTTCTTCCCGTTCATGCGACAATCTTACCCCAACCCCTAGGCAAGTACACGGCTGAAAATTGCATGCCTGCTCCGGTCCGGCAACTTGGCCGGGGGTGGTGGGCACATCGCAACTCCGGGAACCGACCCCCTCCTGTGAGGACCAATGTGATGAGCATGCTCCATGAACCGAACCTGGATGCAATGGCTGCTTGCGCATGTGCTAGCGCAACGTTACGTGAAGATACTTGTCGTGAGCCTTATGATCAGCCGATTTTCAATAAATCTGGAAGACCGGCTGTCGTCCGTGGATCTGGTGGCCTGAGGACGCCGTTTGCATGATCGCTGATTCCGTTTGGCTTCTGCTCTACAATAACGATCATGAGCAGCCCGGCTTCAAGACATGTAACGCTCCTGTCGCATCCTTCCGGGAACCGCAAGACGGTTTCCCTGGAATGGAGTGCTGCAGATGCACAAAGCCGCGATCCGGAGGCAAATCATGGAATCGACGTATCCGGTTGATGCCGAGGTCATCGTCGAATGGTGCGCACTTGCCGTCTGTCTGCTGGACCGGATGGCCGATGAATTGCGCAGGCATCCGAAACGCAAGGCCAGGGCGCTCCCGCCTGGTGCAATCCTGCAGGGTGGCACATGGCATGCGGGCAGAGAGATGGCATGCCGGTTTCGCCCGGACGGTTCCCCTCCCCTGAAGATACAGGGCTGTGGCACGGCCTTCTGACATGTCCTGACCAATGTCCCTGCTTGTCGATGTGCATAATCAGGACTGGATGACTCACGAGTCACTCAGGACCGCCTTGCAGGACCTGTCTGCTTCGGAGTTGCGCCTTTATCCGGATATCGGCGATCCCGGAGCCGTACTGATGCTTGCCTGCGACCGCCTGAGGCCGAACCTGATTGTTCGCCTGCCGAATCTCAGGTTGATCCAGAAGCTGGGCGCGGGCGTGGAAACCATCCTGTCGGACCCGGATCTGGGCAGGGATATCAGGGTGGCCCGACTGTGTCCCGAAACCGTTTCCATGGAAATGGCAAGGTACTGTCTGGCATTCGTGCTGAATGATGTACAGAACCTGGACATGCATCGCCGAATGCAGGATCGATCGGTCTGGCGCCCCGTTGCGCCGAAGAAGGTCGGTGAACTGGTTGTTGGCATACTTGGAATCGGACATGTCGGCGCAACGGTCGCTCGCCTGTTTGACGCCGTCGGCTTCCGGGTCATGGGGTGGAGCCGAAGCCGCAAGACAATTTCTTCGGTACAGTCCTTTTCCGGCTGTCAGGGGCTTGTTTCCCTGCTGTCAGGGGCTGACTACGTGGTCTGCATCCTGCCCTCCACGCCAGCTACCGAAAACCTGCTGGATCTGGAGATGCTCAGGCGCATGAAACCGACCGCCATGCTGATCAACGTGGGCAGGGGAAGCCTGCTCGTGGAGTCCGATCTTGTAACCGCCCTGGACAGGAATTACATGCGCAGGGCCGTGCTGGACGTCTGCCAGGTCGAACCCTTGCCAGTATCCAGTCCGTTATGGCAACATCCTGCTGTCTGCGTGACACCCCATGTTTCAGGCTGGGATATTGATGATGGTCTGAAGGTCGTGTCGGAAAACTACCGCAGGGTAGTCTGTAATGAGCCGGTGCTGAATGAAATAGATCGTGATGCCGGGTACTGAATAACCGGCTGTGTGCAAACCAGTTGAAGGAGAATGATGAGTATGGTCAACAATACACAATTCGAGGCAGCTCTGCCCGACCCCCAGCGTGTCCTGGAGGTGAAGAGGGAACTTGAGTCCCAGGGCGTCAGGTACATTCTTTCCTGCTGGATAGACATGCTCGGCGTGCCGAAGACCAAGCCGGTGCCGATCAGCGATTTTGAACTGCTGTGCGCCGGCAAGGGCCCGCAGTTTGCGGTGCATTCCATTTCCTATGTACCGGAACTCGGTCCGAGTGATTCCGACCAGATACCGGTTCCGGATATCGACAGCACCGTCATCTGCCCCTGGGACCGATCCTGTGCCTGGATGTTTGCTGATCTCTACTGGGAAGGCAGCCCCTACAGTCTGTGCCCGCGCGGTATCCTGAAACGCGCGATCAGGAACGCTGCGGACAAGGGCTATGCCATGTATGCAGGGATCGAGCCGGAGTTCATAACCATGAAATGGGATGAACAGGGCCATCCGGTCAAGGCGTTCGATGATGATCCGCAGCCTGGCCGGGGAGTCAGGCCGAGGCGTCAGGCATTCGGATACGATGTCGAGTTCTCGATTGATTCGATGGGTTTCCTGGGTGAACTGATTGATATCCTTGAGCAGTTGGGATGGAACCTGCATGATGTGGTGGCCGAGGGTGCCTATTCCCAGTTCGAACTGGACTTTCATTACACGGACGCCCTGTCCATGGCAGACCGTTTTGTCTTTCTCAGGGTTCTGCTCAAGGAAATCGCCAAGAAACACGACATGTTCGTGACGTTCATGCCCAAGCCAACGACCGGGGACTGGCGATCCGGCGCACATCTCAATACCTCCATGCAGCGTGTGACCGAGTCCGGTGTGAACCTGTACCAGGGTCCGGACGGGGAGTGGAGCGATGCCGCCCGCAATGCCTTGGGGGGGCTTCTCAGACATGGCGCGGCGATTACGGGGATCACCTGTTCCACGGTGAATTCCTACAACGGCCTGGTTCCGAAGGTGGGTGGTTTTGAAGGCGGAACCTATACCTGGGCTCCGACGCACATGGCTTACGGGACGAACAACCGCTCAGCGATGCTTCGCCTTCCGCAAAGCCGTTTTGCCATCGAGAACCGTGCCGCCGACATGTGCATGAACGTCTACGCGGGCATGGCCATGACGCTTGCCGCCAGCGTCGAGGGACTGGTCGAGAAGATCGACCCGGGCCCGCCCCTGAACGAGGATCTGTATGTCATGGATGATACGGAGAAGGCAAGGCGAAACCTTGAGCCCCTGCCGCGAAATCTGCTGGAGGCCGTCAATGCGTTGTCCCGAAGCGGATTTGCCCGCGAGGTTCTCGGCGAATCCCTGTTGAATTCCTACCTGGCATACAAGACGGACGAGTGGGAACGCTATCATCAGACCGTGACGGACTGGGAGGTGGCGGAGTACCTGCGTCTGTACTGATCTTTCCGCTCCGGGATTTGCATGCACCGGGCAGATCGCGGAAGGTATTCAGTTTCCTGGAGCGAACTCGAAGGAGTCGAAGAAAAAACGCGAAAGCTTCAGTCCCCTGGTCTGCAGGGTTTCCCGAACGCAGTCCACCATGACAGGCGGGCCGCTGGCGTAGACATCGTGACCGGATACGTCGTCATAGTGGCTTGAGACGGCTTCGTGGACGAAGCCACGAAGCCCCTGCCAGTGTTCCGAATGCTCCTCCGACAATACGGGCGTGTAGGTGAGGCCGGGGAACCGGTTTGTCCATTCGCGGACGAGGGCATCCAGATAGAGATCCTGTTCGTCACGTGCTCCCCAGAACAGATGGACGCTTCTATCCGGGCATTCTTTCAGGGATTGCCGGATGAGGCCCTTTATCGGGGAGAACCCGGTGCCGCCGGCAATCATCAGGATCGGTGTTTGCGGCTCACTCTGGAGGAAGTATGTGCCGAACGGTCCCTCGAAGCGCAGTATGTCTCTCACCCGCAGGGCCTCGAACACTCTCGGAGTGAAATGCCCGCCAGGCACGTGCCTGACATGCAGTTCAAGTCCATCCCGGATGGTCTCCTCCGGAAGATTTGCAATGGAGAAGCTTCTTCTTTGCCCGTCCCTGAGGACGATATCGATGTACTGGCCGGGCAGGAACGGGAATTCCCGGGTTTTCGGCAGGGCCAGATGCATGATGATCACGTCTTTTGCAGCCTGTTCCAGGCTGCTCACCCGGCACGGCAGCATCCGGATCCGGATATTTGCTCCGATCATCAGTTCTTCGGCCTGTATCACGATGTCGGTCTGCGGTCGGGCCTGGCACAGCAGCAGTTTTCCGGCCTCGACTTCGTCGGGAGTGAGTGCGGTGTCTTCGAACAGCCCGTAATCCACTTTCCCCCGAAGCAGTTCGCTTTTGCACGCACCGCACATCCCGTTCCGGCAGCCATAGGGGAAAACCCGATTATCGCGCAATGCCGCATCGAGAATGGTTTCTCCGTCCTGCACCGGAAATGAACTGTTGTTCGAGCGATTGGTTACCGTGAAGGTCATTCGGAATCCCTCGCAGATGGCGTTTCAGGTTTGTGCCGACAGGAATAAATCCCTGATCGGATTGCGCCAGAAGCGAAACCCGTCAAGGCGGCAGGCGCACCAGGCATTGAACACGGCAATGCTACCACATCTGTTCCAGCGGATGGGGCCGCGACCATGCCGGATCCACGTGAAGAATGGTTTCGGCAGGTTCGATGAACAATCGTTTGGGGTCGGTACAATGTGTTAGGCTTGCAGGGGTGAGTCTGCCGCTTTCAGCCGATGCCTGAGCTTCCGGAAGTTGAAACCACCATACAGGGCATTCGCCCGTTTCTTGAGGGTCGGATCCTGAAGAAGCTGGTCGTCCGTGACAGGAGACTGCGCTGGCCGATACGGCCAGACCTGGAGGAACTTGTCGGAAACCGGCGGGTCGTCAATCTGGGGCGCAGGGGAAAATACATACTGATCCATCTGGATTCAGGGGGGATGCTGATTCATCTGGGCATGTCCGGTTCCCTGCGCGTACTGGACGAGAAGGCAGATCCGCAAAAGCATGACCACTTTGATCTGTTGTGTGACTCGGGCCATATCATCCGCTACCGGGACCCGAGACGGTTCGGCGCCCTGCTGTACACGGATGGGTCCCCGTCGAGTCATGTCCGGCTGTCGGGATTGGGGGTAGAACCGCTATCCGGTGATTTCGATGGGGCCATGCTGGCACGGGCAGTTCGAAAGCGGAACATATGCATCAAGGTGGCGTTGATGGATGGATCAGTTGTCGTTGGTATCGGAAACATTTATGCCAGCGAAGCACTCCATCTTGCAGGCGTCCATCCGTTGAGAAAGTGCAAACGCATCTCCGGTTCAGGATATCACAGGATCGCGGCCAGCATGCGGCAGGTACTGTCGAAGGCGCTGCGGCAGGGAGGGACTACCCTCCAGGATTTCAGGCGTGCGGATGGATTGCCTGGCTACTTTTCCCGGGAACTTCTGGTCTACGGGCGGGCCGGACAGCCTTGTCGTGTTTGTACGAAACCGATAAGAAGCTGCATTATCGGGCAGAGATCGACCTTCTACTGCCCACGGTGCCAGAGGTAGCTCTTCGCGGCAGAGTCCGATGCCCGACCGGCGATTCCAATTCAGGTCCCTTCTGGTCTTTCCGGCCTGTCCCGCATCGATGCTGAAGAGAGGGGCAGTGGTCCTGGCGCTCGCCGGAATCCTGATTGTCTGGCTTGAAGGGGGGGATATCGAATCGAGCATCGAGACAGGTGTGCAGGAAGCCATGTCGGTTCCCGGGATGGAACGGATCGGCGTGCAGGTGTCGGGCAGGCATGTTGTGCTTGACGGGGAGGTATCCACCCGGGAGGAGATTTTCCGGGCGCTCGACCTCGCATCGCATGCGCCCGGTGTTCGGACCGTCGAGCAGCGGATGGAGGTCAGGCCGGTCAGGCTGGCTTACCTGCGGATTGCCGTGGAACGGAAAGACCATCTGTCGATAGAAGGGGAACTGCCCTCGAAAGGACAGGCCAGGCAACTCGTGGAACTGGTGGTTTCGACGATTGATCACAGGCGACTTCTCAACCGGTTGCAGGTGAATCCCGAGGTCACTGCGCCGGAGTGGTTTGATCTCCTGCCGGTCATCATTGGTGAACTGAGATGGATTGAGGGAGTGGAACTGGAAATCGGCGCCGGTCGCGTTGCGATTGGCGGCCTGACCAGAGAGTGGTCCCAGTACTCGGTGCTGATGAGGCGCATCAGGGAATTTCTGGCCCGATATGACATGCAGTTTGTGAACCGTATCGGAATCTACTCACCTGACGATACCTGACCCTCCTGCAGTTTCCACGCCGGGAAAAAGATCAGATTGGCGAAGGGGCGGGGTGTATCGGTACCGCGGCCTGTGGTCAGAAACTGTAGGTTATCCGGAACTCGAGAAAGCTGTCCCGGGAAAGCTGGTGCAACTGGATATCGGCTTCATCCGCATCAAGGATGGAGAACCATTCCAGTCCCATGGTCCAGCTGTCGGACAGTCTCCGGTTGAACTCCATCACCAGAATGTCCGATGAATGATCCCGGTCACTGAGGATGCTGGCGGAAATCTCGGTGTTCTGGATATCGTTGAACGCAAGGTGGGCGGCCAGGAACCAGTCGTCCTGCAGATTCCTTGTGGCATTGTCTCCTCGTTGGTCGTAATTCCATTCGCCCAGCAAGCTCAGGTCAATTGCCGACCTGAAGATGGAGAAGAAAGTATATTCCGCGCCTGCAACCAGCGCAGAGAAATCCTCTTCCTGCAGGCGGATGTTCTGTGCCCCGTCGCGATGGATCGCCTCGAGCTTGAACAGCCAGGCATCAACGATCAGCTGGGCATCCAGACCAAATTGCCGGATCTGTTCGTAGTGGGGAGCCAGGACAGGGCCGGTGGTGAGCAGTAATGGCCTGTATACCGGTTCACGGCTGGTGCCGTCGAACAGGCTGAAGCCGAGTTCGACAGATCCCAGGCTCCGGCTGTAGCGCAGTGCATAATCGATATGCCGGTCCCCTGATGAACTTTCATATGAAGCATGGGCATGATCCACGATGAGCGCCGAGCGCAACCGTCCCTTGCGCCCCGGAAATGTCCTTTCCCGGTGATGCGGAAGCAGGAACAGCTCCGCCACGCCCCAGGATCCGGACCAGGTGTTATGGATCATCAGTTGTCCCAGTTTCCTTTGCTCGTCCGGGTGTTCGACAAGATCAGTCTGATTGATCACATCGACCAGATGATTGGACTCGGTTACGCCCCAGAACACATGATCGACTCCGGCGCGAAGTTCCCATTCACTGTCGCCTATTTCGCCATACGTCAGGAAATATGCTTCTCGCAGGTCTGCATGATTGCGTCTGCTGTCTGCGCCGTCATGGCGCAGGAACGGCACCAGATTGAAGCTCCAGCCCGAAGGAGCCTCGATATACAGCTCCGGCTCTATGACGAATCCGGTTGTGCCGCTTCTCTGCCCGGGATAGGCGGCTGAATCGGGATACCATCTTTTCTCAACGGCTACCTGGCCGGAAAATTCGTAAAGGAATCCATCGGCAAGGGTCGTTGAATTTCCCAGAATCGTTGCAAGGGCCAGCCCGAGCCCGAGACCTGCCTTCGGTCTCATGGGCATGTTTTCCCGAGGCCCTTTCCAGCCCGGGCACTCCCGCATGGATCCGAACGTTTCCCGGCATCCTGATTCTTCATGGACAGTTGCTCGGCACTCCATTCCGTGCGGTAACGGTCCGGCACGTTGATCGCCATATTGTCGTTCCTTATAGTTGGAGAACTGTTGCTTCGTTCATGTTTCTGTTCTGCGTGTCAGGGGGCTCCATCGGGGTGTCTCCCGTGAATCCATGCAGGGAGAATACCAGAACCCGATTCGACTTTCCGGCGGTTTTCGAGTCTGGCCCGATTCACGTTGAGATGCCTCTTGCGGTGTCATGGACTCTCGTTGCGGGACTGTCCCGCAGGAGGCGAGTGCCCATGGAGCGCTCCATTACCCCCTGCCTGGATTGCCCGACCCCTGTAACGGGCTGCCGGTGAGTCGCCCTGGTATTGCTGGCAAAATGATTGATCCGAGACTATAATCGGCATCGGTACATGGCGACACTGCGGCTTCCAGATTCATATTCCAGATACGTTGACGCATGAGACAGACGGGTTCTCGATGGTTACGCAGTTGCGGTCTGCCGCTGATCGGTGTCTGGGCCGTCGGCATGATGTGGTTGCCCGTGCCGGGTTCGGCACAATCGCCCAGGACGATTGACGAACTGGAATACGAAACCGCCATTGATCACAGTCTGTTTTCGTCGGAATTCAACCTGAAAAACTGGTCCGGCGTTTCGCTGGGCGGGTATGGGGCCGTGCAGATTTCATCCGAAATCGGGGCGGACCCGGCGGGTGTCGATGATGAAATCCATACAGGCAGCGGCCTTTCCGTGTCCCGGACCGATCCCCTGGTTGTCAAGCGGATCAGCGCCTCACTGGTCAACGAATCAGGCACATTGACCGTCGGGAGCGACTGGACGGATTTTCAGGATGTTCTGACACGTGATCGGGTTCTCGGGACTGAAGACAGGGAGAACCCGGTTTTCAGGCGGATCAGATGGCTGTCCCCGGATGGTTTTTCCATTTCACTGGAGGAGCCGTCATCAATCTCTGGTCAGGGAGGAGATGGACTGTCCATGCAGGAGGACGGTCAGGATGTGTCCAGTCTGATCCTGTCCTGGCAGGGCGGGTCTGGTGGCAGGGCGGGAGAGTATCGCGTTGCGGCACTTGGCACACGCCTGGATGTTGCCAGCAGTGGCCAGCATCTGGATGCCAGGGATGTGCATGGATGGGGCTTGAAACTGGAAGGGGGCTGGCAGATCGGCGACCTGTTTGCGGCGTTGTCGGCAACCTATGGCAAGGGGATAAACCGGTATATCCTGAGGCGTTATGGCAATGAACTGCTGGTAATGGCAAACGCCGATGCCGATCCTGCGGACGCGTACAGCATCAGGCCGAGCCTCTACTACAGCCTGAACGAGAATGCGCACTTTCATGTGGCGTTGGGACACCATGCGGTGGACAGTTCCAGTTCCCCGGAAACCGCCGGTCTGGATACCCTGGACACGATTCACATGGGGTATAACTGGAGTCCGTGGCCGAGCACCGAGTTCGGCATAGAACTGGTTGGTCGGAGTCCGAACGGAACACGGGGCGATCAGGGGAAGACGCGGTTCAGGTTCGGCGCCCGGAGAAATTTCTGAAAGACCGTCCGCCGCCCAGGCCACCGTTCAGCCTACAATCGGAACCTCGCCGAATTTCTTGCTGAAGATGCGTCCGGGGAATCCGCTGTGGACCGGTCCATCGCCTTGTCTCTCCTTCACTGACTCCTCGTTCACTGGCTCCTCGGGTCGTGTGATTTCTCCCGTCTGCACAGAGGATGCCGCATCGCAGACGGCTGACTGGTTTTTTGCCCGGAGATGGTCCTGATCTTCGGGCGTGGTGGTCGACCTTCGCTTGTCCCCGGATCGTCTTGACTGGCTTCTCCGGGTATTGGAACTCGTTTGAGGCTCGGGTGCGGCTATGGGTTCAAGCATCCATGTGTCAAGGGACAGTTTCGGGATGCTGTGACCCAGAAACTGTTCTATTTCCTCAATGGAATAGGCGTACTTTTCGCACAGGAAGCTTACCGCATGTCCACTCTTTCCGGCACGGGCCGTACGTCCTATGCGGTGGACATAGTCTTCGGCGTTCTGGGGCAGGTCATAGTTGAATACGTAGTCGACATCGGGAATATGCAATCCCCTGGCTGCGACATCGGTGGCGACCAGGCACTGATACTTCCCCTGCTTGAATCCGTTGAGCAATTGCTCCCGCTTCTTCTGGGGAACCTCCCCGGACAATATGGCCGTCCCGATTCCATTGGCCGTGATTATCCGGGCGACCGCATCGACCGCATGACGGGTATTGACGAAAATCAGCGCTCTTTCAGGCTGATGTCGTTTCAGCAGATTGACCATCAGTACGGGTTTTTCCTCATCGGATGGATAGAAGCATGTTTCCTCGATCTTTGATGCGATGCGCATGTCTTCATCGATCCTGATGTCTTCAGGAGAATTCATGTGTTCGTAGGCGAGCTCCATGACCCGGAAGGACAGGGTTGCCGAGAACAGCAGATTCAGTCTCCTGACCGGTTCCGGCATTCGTCGCAACAAGAAGCGGATGTCACGAATGAACCCGAGATCGAACATCCTGTCGGCCTCGTCGATGACCAGTGACTGGATGTGCTTCAGGCCAAAAAGATTTTGCCGATAGAAGTCAATCAGCCTGCCGGGCGTGCCGATCAGTATGTCAACGCCTTCCTCGATACATTGCCTTTGCTGCTCGTACCCCGTTCCGCCGTATGCCAGTCCAAGCCTGAGATGCGCATGTTTCAGCAGGGTGACTGCGTCCCGGTGAATCTGGATAGCCAGTTCACGGGTGGGGGCAAGGATCAGTGCCCGGATATGGGCAGGATGCCGGTTCGGTGGTGGCTTGTTGAGCGAAAGGTGGTTGGCGCAGGCCAGAAGGAACGCCACGGTCTTGCCGGTGCCCGTCTGGGCCTGTCCGGCAACATCCTTGCCCGCCAATGCAACCGGCAGACTGGCTGCCTGGATAGGCGTGCAGTATTCAAAGCCGGCTTCCACCACTCCCTGCCTCAGTGGTTCGGTCAGGTCCAGATCAGTCATTTTCTGACCTGTAAGATGAGGTGGTTGCATAAGCGAAATGAAATCGGGAAAATCAAATGACCGGGCATGAACAGCCTGTCTGCAAGGTCATTGTATCATGAACAGGGTTGCGGGTTCGAACCTCACAGGAACAAAAAATGCTTGATTCCTGTGGTGGCAATATGCATAGTAGCCACTCGTCAGCCACACTTCGAAACCGGTTTCCCCAATGTCATCTTCATCCGTAGTCCATGTGAGCGATACATCCTTCGATGAGGATGTTCTGAATTCAGAACTGCCTGTGCTGATTGATTATTGGGCCGAATGGTGCGGGCCCTGCAAGATGATTGCACCAGTCCTTGAGGAGATTGCCGAGGAGTATGCGGGAAAGATCAAGACCGTGAAGATCAATATTGATGATAATCCGCAGGCGCCCACGAGATATGGAATCAGGAGCATCCCGACGCTGATGGTGTTCAGGGACGGGGAAGTCCTGGGAACCAAGATCGGTGCGGTCTCGAAATCCCAGTTGACCGAATTCATCGACAGCAGTATCCGTTCAGGGTAGTGCCGGGAACCGGGCGTCCTGACGGAGCCGTCAGGACGAAGCTTGGCAAGACGGATTTGCAGAAGGATAAAATCGTTAATTGGCTGGACATGTGGCAGTAAAGTCTTTATCATAACCCGGAGTGCCTTGTACGATGGTCGGCATGACCGTGATACAGGATGCGTTCTCCCTTAATCTGTTTCCCCAATCTCCCGGCCCGGGAGCTCCGTGAAGTGCTTAACCACCATTCCGTTTTCTCATGATAAATATCAGTGAAATAAAGTCCAAAACGCCGACTGAACTTACCGAGATTGGCAGATCCCTCAATCTTGACAACATTGGTCACATGCGCAAGCAGGACCAGATTTTTACCATACTCAAGACTCAGGCCAAGCGCGGTGAGAAAATCGTTGGCGGAGGTGTGGTGGAAACCCTGCAGGACGGATTCGGTTTCCTGCGTTCCGCTTCTTCCTCGTATCTTGCTGGGCCCGATGACATCTACATGTCGCCGAGCCAGATCAGGCGGTTCAACCTTCGTACCGGAGATACCGTAACGGGACAGATACGGCCCCCGAAGGACTCCGAGCGATATTTTGCCCTGCTGAAGATCGAGGAAATCAACCACCAGTCTCCCGAGGAGGCGAAGCGGAAGATCCTGTTCGAGAACCTCACCCCCCTGCATCCTGATGAACGGATACGGCTTGAAAGGGAAAATGGTTCCGCAGAGGACCTTGCAGGCAGGGTGATAGACTTGATCGCCCCCATCGGCAAGGGCCAGCGCGGCCTGCTGGTCTCGGCCCCCAAGACCGGCAAGACGGTCATGCTGCAGCAGATTGCCCAGTCAATCACCACGCTGAATCCGGAAACGATCGTCATGGTGCTGCTCATTGACGAGCGGCCGGAAGAGGTGACGGACATGCAAAGAACAGTCCGTGGTGAAGTCGTGTCCTCGACGTTCGACGAACCGGCTTCACGCCACGTTCAGGTTGCGGAAATGCTGATAGAAAAGGCCAAGAGGCTGGTTGAACACAAGAAGGACGTCGTCATACTCCTCGATTCGATTACCCGACTCGCCCGGGCCTACAATACCGTGGCTCCGGCGTCCGGCAAGGTGTTGACCGGCGGGGTTGACGCCAACGCCCTGCAAAAGCCGAAACGTTTTTTCGGTGCGGCAAGGAATATTGAAGAAGGCGGGAGTCTTACCATCCTGGCCACAGCCCTGATTGATACCGGTTCCAAGATGGATGACATCATCTACGAGGAATTCAAGGGCACGGGCAACATGGAGATTCATCTGGATAGGAGGATTGCCGAAAAGCGCGTATACCCCGCAATCGTGATCAACCGTTCCGGGACGCGCAGGGAGGAACTGCTGACGGACCCGGCCGAGTTGCAGAAGATCTGGCTTCTCAGAAAACTGCTTCATCCGATGGACGATCTTCAGGCCATCGAGTTCATGATCGACAAGCTCAAGGCCACAAAGACCAATGAGGAATTCATCAAGTCGATGAATCGCTGACTGACAGTCGGTACTCCGAAACTCCAGGCGCCGGCGTTCGCCCTCTGCATCAATATCGATATCTCCGGATTTTTCCGCAATCACCTCATCAGCAGGAATCAGGTCCTGATGCGCGGACAGGCGCAGGTGGTTTGGTCAGGTGATCCGGATGCATGCAGGCAGTTCCCGTCCTGACGTCTGGACCCAGGCTTGTCTGTGGCCGGACAGTGCCGCTACTTGAATCGCAGTTCAAATACGTATACTATCGCCGCCCCTGACCGGTAGCCATGCAATGTACAGTGGTGGTTCATGCCCGGGCTTATTGTTGAGAAATTCATATGAAGCCAGATATTCATCCGGATTATTCCAAAATCAAGGTTACCTGCGTGTGCGGGAACAAATTCGAAACACGGTCAACCCTGAACAGGGATCTGCATGTGGAAATCTGCTCCGGGTGCCATCCGTTTTACACCGGCAAACAGAAAATCGTGGATACTGCCGGCCGGGTAAGCAAGTTCCGGGCCAGGTACAGGCGAAATTAGTTCCTCTTGCGTTTGATCCGGACTGTGTGGCTGGAAGCAGCCGGATGATATCTGGTTACCGGTCAGGTGGGAGTCAGTAGCCCCCTGGCTGGAGGTGTGGTTCGGTTTCCCTCCGTCGGGAACGATTTTCTTCATGTCCGGGCCGAACAGACGCGGTTTGCGGCAACATGCTTTCTGGAGTATGGAATTCGATTGCGCGGTTGAACGCATAGCCAGTCGACTGGAGGCATCCGGTTTGTCCTTCGGGCAGGGATTCATGGACGCCCGGGACGAGGCGTTGCGCATTGTCTACGCCGGGATGGGCATCGATCTTGAGTGCGAGATTGACATGGCTCCGGATCGTTCCGGGCAGCGACTGGGGCAGTCCGAGATCACACGCATGGATGCGCTTGTGCTGGAGCGCGTGGAAACCCGGAAACCGCTCGCCTACCTGCTCAACGAAGCCTGGTTTTGCGGAACGAGGTTCTTTGTCGACGAACGGGTAATTATCCCGAGATCCTATTTTTCCGAATGGATACCGGAGCGTTTCGAGCCCTGGGTTGCGCCGGACAGCGTGGATTCGATTCTTGACCTGTGCTGCGGCTGTGGCTGTATCGCGATATGTTGTGCCCAGGTCTTTCCAAATGCCCGGATCGTGGCAAGCGACATCTCTGCCCGTGCTCTTGAAGTGGCGAGACGGAACGTGATGGATCATGGCCTGGCAGAGCGGATCACCCTGCATCAGGGAGATTGTTTTTCCGGTATCGATGAACGGTTCAGCCTGATTATCTGCAATCCTCCCTACG
>JAJDVC010000190.1 GCA_022826305.1 Gammaproteobacteria bacterium
TCTGGTTGATGATGTTCGACAGGCCGAAATGGAAGAGCAGGGTGCGGTCAATTTCAACCCTGCATGCATCTCGGTCATGAGTGCATTGTCACAGTTGCAGGGTTGTATTCGAGACCTGGCGCCCGAGGACACGATTCTGGACAGTATCAGGTGCAGGGATCTGGAAGTGCACTGGAAGGCATTCGGTGATGCTTGTACAGCCTTGCAGGAATGTCTGGAGGCTGCATCGGACAGCCCGATGGAGATTGAACACTGCAAGGTCAGGCTGGAACAGATTGCGGGGCGCATGTGGGACTGGTATGACCAGCGTGACAGGACTCGTGTATCCTGGGTGACATCCGGGTCCAGGTCATTCCGTCTGCACAGTACGCCACTTGAGGTCGGAACCCATTTTGCACAGCATCTTGAATTATCCATGAAGAGCTGGATATTTTCCTCTGCAACGCTTGCTGTAAACGCTGATTTTTCATCATTCTGCAACAAGATGGGGCTTGAGAACGCACGAACCCTGTGTTGGGATAGCCCATATGATTTCCATCGAAATACCCTGCTTTACCTGCCGTCGGGCATTCCGGTTCCCGGTTCTCCTGAATTTCCGTACAGATTAGCCGAGACCATTGTGTCTGTGACAAGGGTCAGCAGGGGGCGGGCCTTCTGTCTGTTCACCAGCTATCGAATGATGGAACAGGTCCATGAACTGGTCGACAGCGAACTGGATTCTCCATTGATCAAGCAGGGGGATCAACCCAAGCAGCATATGGTTAACAATTTCATCGAACTGGAGAACGCGGTTCTGTTCGGTACAATCAGTTTCTGGCAGGGGGTGGATGTGCCCGGAGATTCCCTGAGTTGCGTTATCATTGACAAGTTGCCTTTTCAATCCCTGTCAGACCCGGTTTTGCAAAGCCGACTCAAGCATTGTGAAGAGCAGGGTGGGCGGCCTTTCCTCGATATACAGATTCCCGATGCGGTCATTACCTTGAAGCAGGGTGCCGGTCGGCTGATACGTTCGGAATCGGACCGCGGGGTGCTGGTAATCTGTGACCCCAGGGTATGCACCAGATCCTATGGAAAGATTTTCATCAACAGCCTGCCGCCGATGCCCGTTGTGCGGGATCTTGATCGGGTTTCAGGTTTCTTCCGCATGTAGTCAATCGGCAGCACACCATGAATGTCCTGGCGATTGACACGGTTTCCCGGTGCTGCTCCGTAGCTATCAGTTACAGGGGTGTTGTACGCCAGGAAAAAACAATCGGCGACCGGATTCATTCGTCCCGATTGCTTGGTCTGGTCGAGCAGGTGCTTGAATGGCACCGGATCGGACTTCAGGATATCGACCTGATCGTTGTGGATACGGGACCTGGATCCTTTACTGGTGTGCGGGTGGGAATGGGGGTGGCGCAGGGACTTGCGTATGGCGTGGGGATTGATACATGCGGTGTGAATTCTCTGGCAATACTTGCTGCAGGATGTGGTCCGGGAATAGTGGTGCCGGTTATCGACGCCAGAATGGGACAGGTCTACACCGGGGCGTATTCAGTTTCTCCAACGGGCCTGTGGGAGGAAGTGCATGCTCCTGTCGTGTGTTATCCGGAGAAGATGGCGTTTCTGGAAAACGAGACATGGCTGGCAGTGGGAGATGGCTGGCAGATGTACCGTGAGAGGTTGATTCGTGGTTGTCGGAACAAGCCTGTTTTCAGGGACGACTGTCTGTATCCGGAAGCGCGATTCGCGATTTCAGCGGTCCTGGACCTTGATATGGGCATCATGTCCAGTCCCTTGCAGCTTGCAGCTTCATACATTCGTAACGACGTGGCGGACAAGCCTGTTTCATGCCCTAGCACAGGACATTGAATCGCGGTGCGGCCATTGGTTCCCCATCGATATAGATGCGGGCCTCCCATTCGCCGATGAAATCTTCCATCCCGAAAGACGAATCGAACATCCGGCCAATTGCCGAGCCCGGGCCGCCATCCAGTTGCAGCCATGCCCAGATTGGTTCAATTGGTTCATGAGAACCTGACAGGAAGGTGTAGTCGGTTCTTTCCTCCTGTTCGCCGACCGGATTGATCCACCGTACTGTCATTTCGTGTTCTTCCGCTGACAGGCCGGATGCCTCGACAACCACGTAGATGCGATCCGAGCAATCGAAGAATTCGAGGCCGTTCCGGCGCACAGGTTGTCCGTCTTCAACTTTTGCTGTGACGTATGCGGTGAACTGGGGAGCAGATGTTACGGTTATCGGCAGGATCAGCAGGAAAACTCCCGAAAGGTATGCATGAAGGCATGGCTGCTTCGTCAGCAACGAATCGGAACCTCACTCATCACAGCGATTGAAATTGCCCACCTCTATGACTGTCGAGGCGGATAGCGTAAAGCCGTGCCCGGACAAGGTGCGTCCTTTCACGGTTACCGTGACAGAATAATTGTCCGGTGGATGGAGCGTCAGTTCCGGATCTGGAAAGAGTCCGGTTCCGTAACGTTTCTCCACGTACTCGGGCAAGCTCCCTCCCAGATCCATGATGTTGACTGTCACCGTAATGGATTCGGAGTTGGGGATGCTGTGAACATTGTGATAGCGCCTTTCTTCAAGTGCGGGTATTCCCGAGCTTGCCGGATTGAGTCGGGTAAATGCGGTCGTGTAGGAATTGATGATTATGCCGTCGGGAAACAGGTCCTGAGTCAATGAGGTTGCGTTTGTTACCGTGATCGTGAAGGTGCCTGTCCTGGTGGGTATTAACGGTTCGAGTACGGGTGGATCGGCGTCTGCGTCACAGATATTAATAAGGCTATCCATGCTGATGGAACCATCAATAGCCAGTGTCGCGAACAGGACGTACTCGCCAGCCGTGACTGCGCCGCCGCCTCCGGCGCCGGAAGTTCCGCCGCCTCCGCAACCGGAGGCCAGAAACAAGGGGATCAAAAAAACAGCAGTCAGTTTCTTCATTCTTTGATTCCTGAATAAACACTTAAAATATATCAGGATAAGCGATATATTAACAGTGGGCTCTAGAATAGAATAGCCGACAGGTCATCTGCCCGTCAATGATCATGGCTGTTTCTCCTTCTAGATGGAAACCAGCAGGAATTCCCTTACAAAGCGGGTGCCGAAATAAGCCAGCAGCAATATGAAAAATGCGGCTACGGTCCATCTGGCAGCAATCCCTCCCCTCCAGCCAGCCAGCAGACGTCCTGCAACGAGACTGCCGAAACATGCCCAGGCGATGATGGAAAAGATGATGTGATGTGTGAAGATGCTTGTCTGATCATGGAGGATCAGGCTGGAGTATGCTCCTGATACAAGGTTCATGGTCATCAGGAGGAAGCCGGTCGTGGTCAGCCAGAAGAGCGAGGTTTCCATGGTCTGGATTGCCGGCAGTCCGGTCATCTGCTTGCGTGTGAGAGGCCTGTGAAGCTGTCGGTCCTGCAGGATCAGCAGAATGGCCTGGGCAAATGCGGTACACATCACCGCATAGGTTGGAACGGCGAGTGCAATGTGCCACAGGATGTCCCGGGAGAACTGGATGGTCACTAACGTGTTATCCATGAGTGCGGAACCCGCAATCAGCGTCAGGGAGGTTGCAGGCAGCACTACCAGCCCGAGTTCCCATGACTTGAGGCGAAGGGCCAGAATGTAATACAGAATGGCTGAGACCCATCCGGCGATGGAGATCGTGAGCCCCAGGGACAGATGGATCGTGCTGCCGACAGACAAAGTGCGGTACAATATGAAGCCGTGTATCAGCAGTGCCGGCAGAATCAGCGAAGAGAGTGGCCAGCCTGAAAAGCGTGTGGTGCCACGCAGTCCGAACCACAGCAGGATGCTGGCGAGCAGATAAAGAAAGAGACCTGTAGAGAACAGGATCACAGAAATTGTAGATGATGAAGAAAGCATCTGCTTGTAACTGTTCCTGAATGTGGATTATACACCTTGCAGCGGAATTGGACCGATCCGGGAAACAGGCATGAGTCGTTACTGTTGATGGGTTTGTGGTCTTGATGCAACAGCCATATGGAATTTCATGTTTGACCAGCTAAGTGAAAAACTCCGTCATGCGGCAAGGCAGTTGACGGGCAGGGGGCGGCTGACGGAATCGAATATCTCGGATGCGTTACGGGAGGTTCGGGTCGCTCTGCTTGAAGCGGATGTCTCGCTTGATGTGGTGCAGAGCTTCATCAGGTCGGTCAAGGAGCGGGCTGTCGGGCGAGAGGTGCTGGGAAGCCTGCAGCCGGGCCAAGCCGTCATCAGGGTAGTTCAGGAGGAACTGGTTGATACAATGGGGGGCGGTAATGAAGCGCTTGAACTGTCAACACGGCCTCCTGCGGTAATTCTGGTTGCCGGATTGCAGGGGGCGGGAAAGACCACGACGGTCGGCAAGCTCGGCAACCTGTTGCATGCGCGGCAGAAAAAGTCCGTCATGCTGACCAGTGTTGACGTGTACAGGCCTGCAGCAATGCAGCAGCTGGCTGTTCTGGCTGAGGGGCTGGAGCTTGAATTCTTTGCTTCTGCATCGCGCAGACCACCGGATATTGCACTCGCTGCCCTGGAGCAGGCCCGCAGGAAGGCTATTGATGTACTGATTGTGGATACGGCAGGCCGGTTTCATGTCGATCGGGACATGATGGAAGAGGTCCAGCTGATACACCGTGCCGTGAAACCGGTCGAGACTCTCTTTGTAGTGGACAGCATGACGGGTCAGGATGCGGTCAACAGTGCCAGGGCATTTGATGAAGCCTTGCCGCTGACGGGCGTCGTGCTGACGAAGACGGATGGAGACGCGCGGGGCGGGGCCGCACTGTCGATTCGTCAGGTTACCGGCAAGCCGATCAAGTTTCTGGGTACGGGAGAGGACATGGATGCCCTGGAACCGTTTCATCCTGAGCGAGTTGCCTCCCGGATTCTGGGTATGGGGGACGTGCTTTCCCTGGTTGAAGAGGCAGAGCGCAAGGTGGACCACGCTCAAGCGGAAAGGTTGACCAGGAAACTGTTTCAGGGCCGGGGATTCGATTTGGAAGATTTTCGTGAGCAGCTGGTCCAGATGGAAAAAATGGGTGGGATCGCGTCGATGGTCGACATGCTTCCGGGCGGTGGGAACATGCAGAATCGTGCCTTGGCGAGCGCACAGGGCAAGCGCACGCCCCTGTACATTGCAATCATCAATTCCATGACTCCGCGCGAGAGGCGTTTCCCGGCCGGGATCAGGGGAGGGCAGAAGAAGCGGATCGCTGCCGGTTCCGGGACGCGTGTCCAGGATGTAAACCAGCTTCTCAAGCAGTTTCAGCAGATGCAGAAGATGATGAAGCGCATGAACAGGAAGGGGGGCATGCAGAACATGATGCGCAAGCTGGGTAATCCGGGGTCTGGTGGTGGTCGCCCGGGTATGCCTTTCTAGAGGCGCAAGGTCGTCGCCTTGTGTCTCTTTGTCTCTTGCGGCGTGTGGCGGTATTCCATGTGCCTGACATGGGACTGGTTTTTCGGATGCATATGCTTGGAATCGGTTGTCAGTAGCCGCTATACTTGACATGGGTTGTGTTTAAGGCAAGGTCCGTGATCATGCGGGCTTTTTTTATTCTGGGGAATGCCATTGAATCTCAGGGGAGCAGACATCGTTGTCAATTGTCTCAAGGACGAGGGTGTCGAATACATATTCGGATATCCGGGCGGCGCTGCATTGCACATCTACGATGCCCTGTACTGGTCGGATGCTGTGAAACACATTCTGGTCAGACACGAGCAGGGGGCAGCGCATGCTGCTGACGGCTACGCGCGGGCCACCGGCAAGCCGGGCGTGGTGCTGGTAACCTCCGGACCCGGAGTCACCAACACCATAACCGGTATTGCCACGGCCTACATGGACTCCATACCCATGGTCGTGATCACCGGACAGGTTCCATCCGGACTGATCGGAGACGATGCGTTTCAGGAAGTTGATACCGTTGGCGTGACACGTCCCTGCGTCAAGCATAATTTTCTGATCAAGGATGTGACGAAGATTGCCGAAACCATGAAAAAGGCATTCTATATTGCCAGTTCGGGCCGCCCCGGCCCGGTGGTTGTGGACATTCCCAAGGACATTACTTCCCAGACAGCGGATTATCATTATCCGGAGCAGATACATATGCGCTCCTATCAGCCACGCGTTCAGGGGAACTCCCGCCAGATTGCCAGGGGAATAGATCTTCTGGTTGGTGCAAGGCGTCCGGTCATCTACACGGGAGGGGGCGCAGTACTGTCTGACGCACAGGACGCGCTGATCGATCTGGTGGATACGTTGCAGTATCCAAGCACCAGCACCCTGATGGGGCTGGGCGCCATTCCGGCTTCCAATCCGTTTTTCCTGGGCATGCTGGGAATGCACGGCACCTATGAGTCCAACATGGCGATGTACGAGTGCGATGTCATGCTGGCAGTTGGCGCACGTTTTGACGACCGTGTTACAGGCGACCTGGCCAAATTTTCTCCAGGCTCGAAAATCGTGCAGATCGATATCGACCCCTCATCCATCGGCAAGAATGTCGCTGTGTCCGTACCCATTGTCGGCGACTGTAACGAGATACTGGTCGAAATGAACCGGCAACTGAAGGAACGAGTTGGTGAAATTGACCGGGAGAATGTGGATCTGTGGTGGAAAACCGTCGAATCCTGGAAAGCGGTTGATTCTCTTGCCTATGAGGAGAGCAATACGGTAATCAAGCCTCAGTTCGTGGTGCAGAAACTGTTTGAGGTGACCAGGGGGGAGGCGTATGTCACATCCGATGTCGGACAGCATCAGATGTGGGCCGCACAGCATTACGCCTTTGAAAAGCCTCGTCGCTGGATCAACTCGGGCGGGCTCGGCACCATGGGCTTTGGCCTGCCTGCAGCGATGGGGGTGCAGCTTGCCTTCCCGGAAGACATCGTCGTCTGTATTACCGGGGATGCCAGCATACAGATGTGCCTGCAGGAGCTTTCAACCTGCCTGCAGTACAATTTGCCGGTGAAGGTGGTGAATCTGAACAACCAGTATATGGGGATGGTTCGCCAGTGGCAGGAATTCTTCTATGATCGACGTTACTCCCATTCCTACATGGATGCATTGCCGGATTTTGTCAAGCTGGCGGAAAGCTATGGACACATAGGCATGCGCATCGAATCTCCGGATGCAGTTGAAGGAGCACTGGAAGAAGCCTTTGGCATGAAAGACCGTCTGGTGTTTCTCGACATCATTACCGATCAGACGGAAAATGTTTATCCCATGATCGCTGCCGGCAAGGGACACAATGAAATGCAATTCAAGCCCAGTGACAGGGAAGGAGAGGTGCAGGAGCGGGAACTAGCCTGATGAGGCGTATCATTTCCCTTCTGCTTGAGCATGAACCCGGGGCGCTGGCGCGGGTTGCGGGCCTGTTTACGGCAAGAGGTTACAACATTGAATCCCTGACGGTCGCGTCAACAGACGATCCGTCTCTTGCGCGCATGACCATAGTCACCAACGGAAGCGATGCGGTGATTGAGCAGATCACCAAACAGTTGAACAAATTGATTGACGTGGTGAAACTGCGTGATCTGACAGAAGGAGGACATCTGGGCAGGGAGTTGATGCTGGTCAAGGTTTCTGCTCAGACCGCTGACCAGAAAGATGACATCAAGAGACTGGTCGACATCTTCAGGGGACGGATCATTGATGTCACGGAGTCCACCTATACCCTGGAGATGACCGGCAGCACGGAAAAGGTCAACGCATTTCTTGATGCGTTGGCGCATGTTGAACTGGTGGAGGTTGTACGGTCCGGGATACTGGGGATCGGCAGGGGAAAACATGCCCTGAAAATCTAGTGGCCAGCCGGCATTGCCGGGCTGGTTCCGGGAGTCCGGGAAGGATTTGCCGGCCGATGCAGACAGCTGTAATGACAAATTACCTATACGGGAGAACCACGAATGAAAGTCTTTTATGAAAGCGATGCGGAACCAGGCAAGATAGAAGGTCGAAAAGTCGCGATTATCGGATACGGATCCCAGGGACACGCCCATGCGAACAATCTCAAGGATACCGGCATTGATGTAGTAGTGGGACTGCGGCCAGATTCAACTTCACGCGCCAAGGCGGAGCAGGCCGGATTATCCGTTCTGGATGTTCCGGAAGCCGTTTCCCGTGCGGATATCGTGATGATGCTGTGTCCTGATGAACTGATGGGCAGTATCTATCAGGATATCGAATCTGAATTCGGGGAAGGGGCCACGCTGGCATTTGCGCACGGCTTCAATATCCATTTTGGCTATATCAAGCCGCGGGCTGATCTCAATGTCGTGATGATTGCTCCCAAGGGTCCCGGTCACCTGGTTCGTTCGACATATGAAAAGGGTGCAGGAGTTCCCTGTCTGATAGCGGTTCATCAGGACCCTTCCGGGGAAGCGCAGGACATTGCGCTGGCCTATGCTTCCGCGATCGGCGGTGGACGTGCCGGCATCATAGAAACCACTTTCAAGGAGGAAACGGAAACCGACCTGTTTGGAGAACAGGCTGTCTTGTGCGGCGGGGCAACATCCCTGGTTCAGGCAGGATTCGAGACGCTGGTTGAGGCTGGCTATGCTCCGGAGATGGCTTATTTCGAATGTTTGCATGAGCTGAAACTGATTGTTGATCTGATGTATGAAGGCGGCATAGCCGATATGCGCTATTCGATCTCCAACACGGCGGAATTCGGTGATTTGACGCGCGGCCCGAGGATCGTCAATGAGCAGACCAAGGCGGAGATGAAGAAGATACTGTCTGAAATACAGTCGGGTGAATTCGCCAGGGAATGGATGGAGGAAAACGCCCATGGCGGCAAGAGATTCCCCGAGCTCAGGACCAGGGGGCGGCAGCATCAGATCGAGCAGGTAGGGGAAAAGCTGCGCTCCATGATGTCCTGGATTGGTGAAACAAAGGTTATCGACAAGGCGAAAAACTGATTCCCGGTTCGGGGTTGCACCGTCAATTCCCGGTTATTCGGGGGCATCTCCGGCGCCTGGCAGTGAACTCCTTCCTGTGGTCCCTGAACTGAAGAGCGTTCGCGCCTGCTGATTCCGTCATGTCGCGTTCCGGTTATCCTCTCCTTGCCAAGGAGGGTATGGTACATCTTGCAACCGCCTTGGCGGTCGGGGTATTCAGCACATTCGTACTGGGCTGGTGGTCTGCCCCGATCTGGCTGGTCGTGCTCTTCGTGTTCCAGTTCTTCCGGGACCCCAAGCGAATCATCCCGAAGCAAAAGGGTGTGGTGGTTGCTCCGGCAAGCGGGAAGATTGTATCCATCTCCGAAGCCCGCAATCCTTATGACGGTGACAGCCTGTACCTGAAGATCAGCGTGTTCATGAACGTGTTTTCCGTGCATTCGAACCTGATACCGGTTGCCGGCACGATATGTGGAAAATGGTATGTTCCAGGCAGCTTTTTCAATGCAGCGCTTGACAAGTCCTCTGCTGACAATGAGCGCAGTGCAATCCGGATCTGCACAAAAGACGGCATTGATGTTTTCTGCGTGCAGATAGCCGGATTGCTGGCAAGAAGAATTTTCTGTTATGTTGAACAGGGCGAAAAAGTCGAGGCTGGACAACGTTACGGTTTTATCAGGTTCGGATCCCGGGTAGACGTATTTATCCCCAAGGAAAGCCGGGTAGTAGTAAGATTGGGACAGTGGGTGGATTCGGGAAATGATCCGATCGGGTATCTTCCGGGGAGTTGAGTGGTTCAGGGCTGATGCCGGAGACGGGGTCCTGACCAGTCCGAGAAGTGGTGAACGAAAATGAATGATACTTCTGCAAGCAGCAATCGGAAAGGAATCTACTTCTTGCCCAGCCTGTTTACGACAGCCGGGCTGTTCTTCGGTTTCTATGCGATTATTCAGGCCACGAAAGGGGATTTTGCCGGTGCGGCGGTAAGCGTGTTCATAGCCATGATCATGGATGGTCTGGATGGCAGGGTGGCTCGATGGACACATACAACCAGCGATTTCGGCAAGGAGTACGACAGTCTGGTCGACGTGATTGCGTTTGGAGTTGCTCCGGGAATGATCATGTATTTCTGGTCATTGCAGTTTCTCGGCAATACCAGTTGGCTGATCGGATTCGCGTATGCGGCGGCGACCGCCTTGCGTCTGGCCCGCTTCAATACACTGACGCTCAAGGACAACAAGTATTTTTATGGGCTCGCCTGCCCTCCTGCTGCCGCATTCATCGTGTTCTGGGTCTGGAATTTCCATGTATCCGGGGTATCCGGAGGATCCATTGCGTGGCTGAGTGCCGCTGTAACCCTGCTGATGTCCCTGCTCATGGTGAGCAATATCAAGTATCGAAGTTTCAAGGACCTCGATCCCAAGGACAGGGTACCGTTCTTTGTTCTGCTCGCTATCGTCGGAGCAATTGCGCTGATTTCATTTGATCCTCCCAGAATCCTTTTCCTCATGGCGATGGTCTATGCGCTTTCCGGTCCTGTGGGAATCATGATCCGCAGGAAGAAGGGCGTGGAAGAGATACCTGCATTTCTGCCGGATGAGGACGACGAGGATCTCGAGGATGATGCAGGTCGTACCGAAACCGCTTTGGATAATGTAAAGCGCCTGCGTGGACAGAAGGGTAATGCAGACTCCGGTTAGCCGAAGTTTTGTTGGCAGGTTCTGTATGCTCCTGCTGACTATCATTGGAAGATGGCATGTTTGCCTCGAACATTGCATGAGAGTTGTGAAGCGTTGGAAATTGTCAGTATGAAGGCACGGTTTTGCGGAGTCGGATGATGTGCAGGAGATCTCAGGGGTGTTTTTTCCTGGGAAAGCGGTTCCGGCAGGCTGGCAACGGGTCTCCGGAGCACTGATTACGGCCCCTGCCCGGGGTTCGGTCAGGGAGTCTTCACGCCATGGCGTGGTCGGGTTTCAGGGGGAAGGGACAGCCGCTATCCGGGTGCTAGACGCTGTACCTCAAGCTGGAACAGGTGGGGAATATTCAAATTTCCAGTGTCCGGCAGTTGCAGGTGGGGTCTGAAACCAGGGATTTTTTCGGGGCATGATCGTGGGTCTCTTGATGAACATCAAGATGGATTACACGGCGGTTTGATCATCTCGCCTGGACACGGTGGACCGGGTACGGTTTTGGATGCAGGCCAACTGTACGGCGGAGGAATCGACAGGGTTCACGCCCATAGCCGGAGTTTGCTGTAAGGACGGTCCCGGGAACACCGAAACGGCCGGATCGGAATCCACTCCCGGCCAAGAGCGAAGACTGACGATGTGTTCCATCGGATCGGCGACAGGCACGCGCACATACCATTTTCGCTCTGAACTGCAGATACAGCTGACCATCAGGAATAATCGATTTAACGTATCTCCAGTAGAGCAGAACCTTGGCTACACTTTCCACGTACAAAAGTTCTCTACTCGCTTCTCTGTGCAAGCCGGTTCGCATTTCGAATCGCCATCGTCAACTTGCCAACTGTCGTCGAAGGACATCCATGAGGAATGCCTTCCTCGCTGCGCCGTGAAAGTAATTGTTCAGCGCGCTCCTCCGCTTTCATGACGCGAGAAACCATTTCGTCGCAGTCGGGAGTCTTCCTTCCTTGCCTATCGTATTCAGGTCTTATTCGCTCCAATTCCGTTTGTACTGCATGTCGATCATCGGGTCGATCGAAATCGCTCTCATGCAGAATCAACCAGAGCTCAAAGCAGGGATTTGATCGCGCTACACCGATACCGTGTTTTTCACACAGATTTATCGCCTCACAGTAATTAGGATGCTCATCACGGTCAAATACTGCCCAGACCACATCCTTTTCCTCAAACGAAGATCTTCGGCGTCGGCTATTCTTCAGCAGACCTTCCCTTCTTGCGAACTGCACAGCTGCTCGAGCAATCGTCAATGGTACCCCAACCGCGGGGTGTGTCTCTATCGAAATCAGGGTACTGGTCCAACTTCGCTTGATCGCCGAAAAATAGATTGGCTCCGTATTCCTGCCTTCGCAGAATAGAATAAATCGTCTTTTTGGTTCTCGACGTGCGGAATGTCGCCCTATTCCTGGTATTCTTCGTCTCGACATTCAGGCCAGATCGCGAATTGACGATGATGGTTCCCCACTCGGTAGTGCTCCGTATCGACCCTGCAGGTATCCCAACTCCAGATTATCCCCTTTGCGTGTTTGGATATCTGTCAACGGATAGATTTCCGTGGCTCCTTCGGAACTCTTTTCTGCGAACCAAAGCTGATCCCGCCTCAGTACAGATGACTTCATCAGATTTGTATCATGGGTTGTCGCAATCAGCTGGGCTCCGTTCTTATTCGTTTTTCGTGTGCAGAACAACTTAAGTATTTCTTCACATGCCTGAGTGTGAAGACTAGCGTCAAGTTCATCAACGATGATCGGCAGACCCTCGTCTAGTGCATGGTAGACTTGCCCAAGAACAATCAGCAAACGTCGAGTGCCAGCACTTTCCAGATTCAGATCAAAATAAGCCTGTTCTCCGCCCTGTCCCCTGTGGGCTAATTCAATCGTTACGAAAATGTCTTCGTCACCCTGCTTGATTTCAACTGAACTACCTGAGAGTTTCTCCAATACCGTTCTCAACTCTCGACCGATGGTTTGAGCCTCCTCAGGAATTTGTGTCTCCTTCTTTCTATATCCAACGACCCCTGTGTTTATGGATTCAAGAAAGTCGATCACACGATCATCAATACCTTCTCTCATATGTCGTGAAGAGGCTTCTCTTCCTGGAACAGATATTTTCCCTGTGAACTTCATGGACTGAAAGAACTGATAAACACTCGACAACTGTTCATGATCATTCTGGGCCGCCGCGGAAAGAAAAAGGCTATTGGGTCTGGTCAATCTGGCAATATTGCTGTTCGCCCCCCGTAGCCAACGGCCAAAATCTATTTCATCTCCATTACGTTCGAACAGCTTCCGGCGATAAGATCTTGGAAATGCATACAACCACTCCGCGGTGAAAGCTTCGTCGGTTGCTTCAAACCCATAGTGATACCGCACATCATTGATGGTGAAGTCGATATCAAACTGCGATGGGGTTTTCGGATACTTTGGATCAAGCTTGAACGCCTGTCTCTGGACACCCTTTCCCGGTTCACCTCTGGTATGCGACCACAATATCATTTCCTGCATGGTTGCCAGTGCATCCACTAGATTGGTTTTACCGGACGCATTGGCACCATATACAACTGCCGCAGGCACAAAGGCGCCTTTCGGCATCGCCTTGCAAGCAAGCAGGCCCTCCTGCGGGTCTTTCAGGGATGATGCGGCAAACGACAGTTCCTGCCTGCCGCAAATGGAAAGGTGATTTGCTGCACCGAAACGCAATAGCATCTGTGTGATCCTTTCTTGTATCCCGGTTATCAGAAATATGTCATTTTTTGCAAGAATTATGCATATTTTCTTCTATCTTGCAATCATGCATGTCATCTTCGTACGCTCTCGTATTCACTGGTATTACGGGCCACACTATTCAAGCCCGTTTGTTCTGGATTATTTTTAAGGGGGCCGGGATGGTTTGACCCGGATTGCTCCAACATTGTTCCTGTCCCGGATCAGGCGGGCATATCTTTCCGGTGGCGTCCGAGTTGGGGCGGTGATAACGGAGCGGTTTTTTGTGATTGTGAAGGTTGCATCCAGATGTTCGAGTGAATATGGCGGGTTTCCCTCAAGGCGAAAATTGTTCTCGCAAATCGGGGCGGAAGAAGAAGCCCTTGCAAAGAGTCTGGTGGTTTAGTACAGTCCGGTCCATGAGTACAGACCCTTCACATGGAAGCAGAACCGAATTGTCAGGACAGACTGTTCCGTTGCGATTTCTCGGCCCTTTTCTACTGCGCCTGCCGGCGCAACCATAACCTTTCCAAATCCCATATCGCTGTAATCAAGTCCGTTTCCCGTGAACGGACTGAATCCCGGACAAGGGAACAGATACAGAAACCGATTGTTGAATTCCGAGTGTTTGAAAGAACACGTGGAGATGTTCAACGCACTGCAAGACAGGTTGATGATTTTTTGATGCAACATTGAAGAGAAGGGCACATGAAGACGGTGAAAACAATACGAGACAGGCTGATAGTTTTTGATACCACATTGAGAGATGGGGAACAAAGCCCCGGTGCTTCCATGACGCAGGAAGAGAAACTGCGTATTGCCAAGGTTCTTGAAAAGATGCAGGTTGACGTCATCGAGGCAGGGTTTCCAGCTGCAAGTCCCGGAGATTATGAGGCAGTGAACAGGGTGGCAACGGAAATTTCCGACAGCACTGTCTGTGGTCTGGCCAGGGCGAATGCAGGGGATGTGGAAAAAGCGGGAGAAGCGCTGAAGCCGGCGCGATCAGGACGCATACACACGTTTATTGCCACCTCGCCGATTCACATGAAACACAAGTTGCGCATGCAACCGGATGAAGTTGTCGAGCATGCCGTATCGGCAGTCAGGAAGGCCAGGCAGTACACTGATGATGTGGAATTCTCTCCCGAAGATGCCGGGCGTTCCGAACTGGACTTCCTGTGTCGAATTATCGAGCAGGTCATTGACGCAGGAGCGCGTACAATCAACATCCCGGATACCGTCGGTTATACTCTCCCCTCACAGTTCGGAGGGCTGATATCCGACCTGATCCAGAGAATACCGAACTCGGACAAGGTCATTTTTTCAGTTCACTGCCATAATGATCTGGGACTCGCCGTGGCCAATTCATTATCCGCTGCGATGGCTGGCGCACGGCAGGTCGAGTGCACGGTTAACGGCTTGGGAGAACGTGCAGGCAATGCCTCTCTTGAGGAGATCGTGATGGCGGTGCGTACACGGCAGGACGAGTTTGACTTCGATACCAATATCGATACGACACAGATCGTTCCGGCAAGTCGGCTGGTTTCCAATATCACCGGATTCCCGGTTCAGCCGAACAAGGCGATAGTTGGCGCAAATGCCTTTGCACATGAAGCTGGCATCCATCAGGACGGTGTGATAAAGGCTCGCGAAACCTATGAGATCATGTCTGCCGAGGCCGTGGGATGGAGTTCGAATCGCATGGTGCTTGGGAAACATTCCGGAAGACACGCATTCCGCGAGCGTCTCAAGGAACTGGGATTCGAGTTCGGTTCAGAGGAATCACTGAACATGGCATTTGCTCGATTCAAGAAGATGGCTGACAGGAAGCACGAAATTTTTGATGAAGACCTGCAGGCGCTGGTCACAGAGTCCGGAAACCGGGCAGAGAACGAACGCTTCAGTCTCAAGTACCTGAAAACGAGTTCGGAAACAGACAGGGAACCGACAGCTCGGGTTGTACTCCAGATTGATGATGAGGAGGTGGCTTCGGAGGTTTCCGGTAATGGGGCGGTTGATGCTGCCTTCAAGGCAATCGAGGCAATTCTGGACACCGGCAGCACGTTGCAGTTGTTTTCAGTAAACAGCATCACAAGTGGTACGGACGCCCAGGGTGAAGTAAGCGTCCGGCTTGAACGGGAAGGAATGATTGTCAACGGCCACGGGTCTGACCTTGATATCGTGATTGCGTCCGCACGGGCTTACATCAATGCTGCGAACAAGCTGTCTGCTGATTCAATGACACATCCACAGATGATCGAGGGAGTCTGAAATGGGGCTGCTCGACGACCGCAGAACGGAGATTCTCGGTGACATGGGAATTCCTGTTTGGCGGTTGCGTTCAGGGAATATGAATGAGGATGTTCAGGAAGATGCCAGGGCTGTTTCGAGCACGGACATGTCACCAGCTGCTGATTGCACGGTTGACGAGAATGAGTGCACGGGCAGCCTGGAAGAAATTGCTGTGCGGATTTCAGGCTGTCGGAAGTGCCCACTTCACAAGACACGGACCAATACGGTTCCCGGTACCGGGAATCCGGGCGCCGACTGGATGTTTGTCGGTGAAGGACCGGGGGAGCAGGAAGACCTGCAGGGAATGCCTTTTGTCGGCCGCTCCGGTGAATTGCTGACATCAATGATAGCAGCGCTCGGTATGGAGAGGCATGCGGTTTTCATCGCCAATGTCGTGAAATGCAGGCCGCCCGGAAACCGGGACCCCGATCCAGGCGAGGTGGAGGCATGTGAACCCTACCTGAAGCGGCAGCTGGAGCTTGTCCGCCCAAAAGTGATAGTGGCGCTGGGACGGGTGAGTGCTCAGGTCCTCTTGAAAACAACGCACAGTCTTGCCCAGATCCGGGGCAAGGTTCATCAATACGGGCCGGGAGGAGTTCCACTTGTGGTTACCTATCACCCGGCGTATCTGCTCAGAAGCCCCGGACAGAAAAAGAAGGCCTGGGATGATCTGCTCCTGGCCAGATCCTTGTCGGACAAAAGTCCTGCCGGGTAGATCCGGTTGCTGGTTTGCAGATCATGTCAGCGACCGTCACCTGATTCCCGGATCATATCCCCAGCCCGGCGGATTTTCCGGATAGGCGGATAGGCAAACTCAATTCCTGTCAGACGTCCGCCTGCTCGACTGACATATGCCGGGACTCGGCGACATTGCAGGCCTTGTTAGTGTTCCAGGCAGTCATCAACTATAATATCGCAGGAATACAATCCCCTGGAAAATTCCATGAAAGAACCAGTAAGAGTAGCGGTTACCGGAGCGGCCGGAAACATTGCCTACGCCATGCTGTTCCGCATTGCATCAGGCGACATGCTGGGACGTGATCAACCGGTCATCCTGCAACTTCTGGAAATCCCCCAGGCCATGCAGGCAGTCAGAGGGGTGATCATGGAACTGGAGGACTGTGCGTTCCCCTTGCTTCAGGGTGTTGAGGCATCGGACGATGTCAATCAGGCATTCACAGGTGCTGACTATGCGCTACTTGTGGGTTCCAAGCCCCGCGGGGCGGACATGGAACGCAAGGACCTGATCAAGGATAACGGCGCGATCTTCTCTGTTCAGGGCCGGGCGCTCAACGACAATGCAAGTCCCGACGTGCGGGTGCTTGTGGTCGGAAATCCGGCAAATACCAATGCCTATATCGCAGCTGCAAATGCCCCGGATCTCTCTCCTTCCCAATTCAGCGCCATGACCCGTCTTGACCACAATCGGGCCTTGTCCCAACTGGCGAATCAGCTGGGGGTCCATGTCCGTGACATCACGAGGATGATTATCTGGGGCAACCACTCTGCTACCCAGTATCCGGACATATCGTTTGCCAGGGCAAACGGAAACCCTGTAGGTGACCAAGTGCCAGATGAATGGTTACAGGACGAGTTCATACCGACTGTGCAGCACAGGGGGACCGCCATTATCAGGGCACGGGGAGCGTCTAGTGCTGCGTCAGCAGCATCGGCTGCCATTGACCACATGCGAGACTGGATTTCAGGATGTGCACAAGACAACTGGGTCAGCATGGCCATTCCTTCGGATGGAAGTTATGGTATCCGGCCCGGCTTGATGTACTCTTTTCCCGTGACCTGTGAAAACGGGGTTTGCCAGATTGTTCAGGGCCTTGAGATAAGCGCATTCAGCCGAGAAAGGATGCAGGCTACCGAACAGGAACTGATAGAGGAAGCTCAGGCTGTTTCGCATCTCGTGTAACTGCCGGCAGTAATCTAGGGTGATGTCGTTGTAAACTGATTCGGGCTGCAAGGCGTGGGTCTTGCAACGTCATGGACATCAGTGTTGTCATTCCCACTTTCAACCGTTATGAACTACTGGGGCGTGCCATCCGTTCGGTGTATGCCCAGAAATTTCCAATCCTGGAAATCCTGGTGGTGGATGATGGTTCAACGGATCATACTTCGGAAAATCTTCCACAACAGTTTCCGGGGGTCAGGATTATCTGTCAGCACCACAAGGGCGTAAGTGCAGCCAGAAACACAGGAGTTCTCGGTGCTCGTGGAGACTGGATTGCGTTTCTGGATTCCGATGATGAATGGCATCCGGAGAAACTGCTGAAACAGGCCGAGCTTCTGAGTGCTCGGAGGGGGAATTCCGTATGTCATACTGATGAAATCTGGATTCGTAATGGGGTGCGGGTCAATCCCATGAACAAACATGCCAAACCGGAAGGCTGGATTTTTGAACGCTGTTTGCATTTGTGCTGTGTATCACCGTCTTCTGTCCTGTTGAAGAAATCCATTCTCGAGACAGCAGGCATGTTTGATGAAACCCTGCCGGCATGTGAGGATTACGATCTGTGGATCAGGCTGTTTCGTGATCATCCCATCGAGCTTGTAAGAGAGCCGCTGGTGATCAAGTACGGCGGTCATGCGGACCAGTTGTCGAAGAAATACTGGGGCATGGATCGTTTCCGGATCAGATCTCTGGTCAAGCTGCTTGAGTCGGGGTTCCTGTCAAGTGAGCAAACAGAGCAGACTCGTGCCGTTCTGCTCAAGAAACTGTCAATCCTGATCAATGGAATGCTTAAAAGAGGCAAAATGGAAGAGGCCAGGGCTTATCAGGCATTGCAAGACAAATGGAAGCTGATTTGATGCTGGTGGTGTTGACGGCATTTCTACCGGAGGCTCGACCCTTCATTGAATCTTTCGGTTTGCATGAGCAACCTCGCAGAAGTGAGGGGAAGGTGTTTTTCGGACCGGGTGTTTTGCTGGGTGTATGCGGGCAAGGCCGGAGACGGGCTGCAGGAATGACGCGATTGCTTATTGATCAACTGCATGATCGAATTGTCCGGAAAGATGCCTGCTGGCTGAATTTCGGAATTGCAGGGTCAGGTTCCCATGATGTGGGCACAATGATTATTGCACATGAGGTACGGGATGCCGATTCGGGGGAGCAGTGGTGCTTGCAGCCGTCTTTTGAAACAGGATACCCTGCTAGCACCGTCTTGACGGTCTCTTCCCCAACAGATACCTATGAAACAGGGACGGTCCATGAAATGGAAGCGTCGGGCATGATGTCTGCACTGTCCGGCCAGATCGGGCGGGCAGATGCCATGGTGATAAAAATGATTTCAGATGGCCCGGGATATCCGATACAGGATCTCTCTGTAGACGTTGCCCTGTCATTGCTGAAGAGACACCGGTTCAGGATTGAGGAATTGATTGCAGTGTTGCTGACCCGACTTCAATGAGCGGTTTCGACGGGATGTGCTCATATCGGGACTGTACCGAAAGCACAAGAGCCATTAGGAAGTGTGTGCTCAGAGGATATCTGAGGAAATTTGAAAATCACTGGCCCAGATGCAATATCTGATTCCTGGATTCAAGGTAGACAGCATGTCGAATCTCACTTGTGGTGAACCCGCGCAAGCACTGTCAGAAAGCTGCGAACTCAGGTAGACTGTATTGCATTATTGGAGAGAAAGCATAGAAGGTCCTGGACAGGAGGCATGATGAATAGGCTTGTTCAAGTAATTTTGCTGATGTTGTTGTCTGTTTCATCAAGCGCTTGGGGAGCGGACGGACCGCAACAGGTGCGTGACAACCTGATGCGACTGATCCCCGATGACTTTGCCATAAGTGCTGTCGAACCGACGCCCATGGAAGGCGTTTATCGTGTCGGGATCAACAATCAGGAAATCTATATCTACAGCAAGGGCGATTTCGTGATGATAGGCGATGTGTATGATGTGCTGAACAAGGTTGATCTGGGCGAGAGGCGCAGGATGCAGAAGATTGCTGAAAGTCTGGACTCCGTTCCGGAATCGGAAATGATACATATGGGGGAGCCGCTTGAGCATTATGTGACGGTATTCACCGACACTGACTGTGGCTACTGCCAGAGGTTTCACCTGACAATCCCTGAACTCCAGAACAAGGGAATTCAGGTTCGATATCTGATGTTTCCAAGAGCTGGAATTGGTTCGGACAGTTACAACGAAGCGGTTTCTGTCTGGTGTGCCGAGGATCAGGCATCAGCCATGACACTTGCCAAAGCGGGCGGCAACGTGGACTACAGGAACTGTGAGAACCCGGTTGCTTCACAGTACGAATTGGGTCAGTCTGTTGGCGTGCAGGGTACTCCCACCCTGATTCTGGATTCTGGAAAAGTGATCATCGGGTTCATGACTCCGGATGAACTATCCGAACAGTTTAATTAAGAAACATTCCAGGGAAGACAGCTTGACGGTATCCACCACGACACCCCGAGAGAAACGAATCCCGTTTCCGTGCAGGAAAGAGCGCCGATGAGCAGTGGGTATTGGCTGTTTCAAGGCGGGATTGCCCCGATCCGGATGAGGCGAGGAGATATCAAGAGTATTTTTTCTTGGGAAAGGATTTCGGCAGACTGGCAACGAATCTCGGTCTCCGAATTATTGGTTGTATATGTCAAGCGAAATCAAGAGCCTGCGCCGGCATGACCCTCGAACTTCAGTCATGAGTCAAGTGCCTTGCTAAGTGGAGAACCACACGACATCAATCGGACAGGTTCTACATGCCCATGAAACCGGATTCTGTTTTTTGGATTCCGAAGTTTGATGATCTCATGCCTTGTCACGTTGCGGGATGCAGCAACAGGGAGAAACCTGGCAGATTCGTCTTTGGAAACCAGTTCCTCTGCGACGGAAGCCCCAGCCTGTAATTGTCTGGTGACCCGGTCCGCATCCAGTCCCCCCGCTTCAATTCAAGTGGTACCACCCAGTCGAAATCATGATGGCTATTGGCGATCACGAGAAAATCGCAGCGTGTCTCGTCTTGGGCCAATGGTGAACCTGGCTTATCGAAATCAATGATCAGATGAGGGTCTGGCATGTTCTTCATGGGGATTTTGCACCCGTCTTTTCTTACGCCATGATTGATCTGACACCTGGAATCAAGCGCACGGCGAACACGCTTCACCAAGGTCGTCACGAGCTGTCCTCGATTTGACTTGAAAGTTCGGCCCAGTCGTTATGCAGGGTATACGCCACTGCATCATAGCCGGAAGGATACATGCCGGTATCATCAAGACGAATCTCCTTCACGATTGATCCCTTCGGCCGCATCTTCGGTTCGAAAAGCCATGCGCCTACCTGCTCGGGCTGAAGCGCGACACCGCAGTTGGCCTTGGGCAATTCGGAGCGACGAACAATGTTGGCCAGTTCTCCGAGAAGCCATTCACTGTGAGTGGTGATAATTACATGGATGCCGGCGTTGACAAGTGCCGCAAGCTGACGGGTAAACTGGACTTGCATCGCCGGATGGAGATGCGATTCCGGTTCTTCGACGATCAGGACATTTCCGGGGCCGACCAGATGACGGAGATACAATACCACCGGGGCAAGCTCCGAGACCATTGACGAAGCGTTTGCCAGCGCCAGATCGTCTTTCCAACCTTCCGGTCGGTAGGCAAAGCGTGGGTAGTTGGTCGATGTTGATCGGTCGACCCGCACCGATCCGGCGAGAACATTTTCCTCAATTTTCGTTCCAAGATCCTGTTTGTGCTTTCGCCGGACTCGTCCGGGGCGGTCTTCTATCTCTATCAACTGTTCGAGAAAGTCCGCCAGTATCCCGGATAGCATTGGCGTACGGGTAGCAGGACGAAGACCCGCCGTAGGTGCGCCTGCGATCAGCGCACTGACCACGACACTGTGAGCATGCATTACACCGGTGCGATCCGCTGGCAGGTAGAACGCTGGCAAATTCAGGATACCAATTGCAGAGGGCATCACCAAGTCGCTTACCAATGACATCATTTCCATTACTGCAAACTTCCGATGAAGAACACTGGTTTTCTTCTCATTTAACAGATAGCCGTGCAAATAACGCCCAATTCCGTCGCTCGATTCATGGTCGAACGGTATTTCAATCCCTGCTGGAATTGTCGTCATGAATTCGGTATTGCGCCCAAGAATCAATGTGTGTTCTCCGAACTCCAAATCATTAGACATTCTTCGACGTATAGTTATACGAGTGGATTGTGTATTCCCTCTTCGGACAAGGGCACGAGTTTGACCGATTCCGAAGCACCGTCCGATTTCATCAGAAAGGCCTGCCGCATTCCTGCCAAATCGAGATCCAAGCACATCGGCAACTTCGGGTGATAGTACAATTTCGTCTGTACTATCCAGTGAGAGTATCAATTCCTTGAGGCTCTCGATGCCCTCATGCGACAGATCAATCTCCTGTTGGTCAGGAAAAAAAGCCCCCCTCCTGCGGAAGGGCTGGTTGGCGAAGACGGAATCATCGCCGAAGAATCGATGCAGAGCATAGATCAGGATGGCCAGATAAGATTTTCCTGTGTTACTGGGTCCAACGAATACCGTTAGTGGACGCAGATCAATCTTGGCCCGTGCAATCGGCCCGAAATCTGTTACGTCAATCTCAAGTGAACCTGCTGTTGCTGTTCTATTCATCGTTACATTTGATTCAGGTTGCTTCACACGGAAACTTGGCCAGCATTCCGGGTTTCCGCCCAATTGAACCTGAAGTCAACAACTAGACAGATGTGCAACACTTCCAGAAAATCCAATTTACCATGTTCCTGCTTTATACGATTGATTAGCTGATTCAATGTTGATCTCTAACTGACTCGTGGGTCAGGAATCAAGAACTACTGGCTTTATGTGTGTTTCAGAATTCCTTCGACCATCTCCTTGACAATTGTCGTATGATGACAGAATTTCGTTAGTGTTCCGGATATTTATATGTTTTCCGGTTCCCGGCTTTCATGCCGCTTGTGTCTTTCAGCATGTTCCTGATTCATACATGCGAAATATTCTGATTTTTCCCATAAATACTGTGGGATGCACAGAAGACCTGATCAAACGCAGCAATCGGTACAGTCAATGGGGCTACAGAGCCAATCGGGTCGGCAAATACTGAAGAATCGACCTGAACACCAGCCGGTCACGGCGTGATTCAGGGCGGTTCAGGCAGAACGGGATTGTTCCTGTATCCTCGTGCAATGACATGGTACGACTGTCTGTCAGGAACAGGCTGGACAGATCCCTCATCTTGCGCAGCTGGATCCGGTCCGCCAGAAACGCCAGCATCATCAGGTGCATCAGCACCGTCGACAGGTGCCTGTTGTCGTGACCATGATCGTGTTCCAGGCCACAGCCCTGTTCACAGTCACCTTTTGGGGCTGGGGCCTCGTGGTCTGGACGATGGCTTTCCCGTGAGATCCTCATCCAGATCGGCCTTCAGGGATTCATTGACAACATGATTCATCAGGCTGGGAATGCCCGGTTCGTACCAGGAGGACTTCGTTTTCCAGATGAAACCGATGGAGGCAAGCCTGATTGCGGTCTCCGAGACGACAGAGTCCCTGGCATCCATGCCGAGACCCACGTGGGCCTGCCGAATGATGGTCATCATGCCGATGTGCGATACCCGGTCCCTGCCGTTCTCCAGAAAATGCCTGGCAACCTGTACGGAAACATCAAGCAGACCCATCTTGTCGAGTTCCTTCAGCCGCACACTGTAGATGGTGCTGATCCGGTCATTCACCCTGTCTTCGATCCTTGCAACGGTGTCGGCGGAAACAGCGCTTTCCTTGCTGTCGTGCAGACAGGAAGCCATCTCGTCACCCCACACCTGGATGAAGTACGGATAGCAGTGCGCCCGGTCGGCAACCTCGGCGGCGATCTCCCGGTCGATGGAGACACCGGCATCGGCAAGGGGCAGCGCCAGGGCATCCGCGGCAGCCTCCGGAGACAGGCGGCCCAGTTCGACGATATCACCCCTTTCCCAGAAGCTTGCACTGGACTGTTGCAGCAACGGCACAAGGCCGGGCGTGCCCGCCAGCACGA
>JAJDVC010000078.1 GCA_022826305.1 Gammaproteobacteria bacterium
TCCTTTCCCATGGATGTCAACACGAATTCCTGAGTCAAGTACAAGACAAAATTCGTGATACACATTTTCAAGTAAAGTGTCCCTACTATCCTGTTTTTTTATATTTAGCCCGGACATTGCATGAGCGCCGGTGAGCATTGGAAGTTAACCAGCATGAAGGCACACGGTCGGTATTACGGGTCTGGATGAGGTGCAGGAGGTCTCAGGGGGTGTGGGGAAGCTATTGCACACGATCACCAGGTACTGTCGTCATGTTCCCCGGATTCGTCACCTTCGCACTCATCATCGAATTCCTGCGTTTGCGTTGGCAGGCCCCAGTAGTTTTTCGAAACAGGAGAACCGATCCGGTTTCCCACCTTCAGACCTCGTAAAATTACAACAACGCATCACCTCCGGCGAGGGCAGCAAACACCAGCCTGTCCCCGACCCACTATCGCGCCACAGGGCCTTGCGTTCCGTGGGTGTCATCCGGTGTCGATGCCGGCCCGAGGCACTGCAAGCGGCCATTCCGGAACGTGATCTTTTCGCGTCCAGACCGCATGACAAGGAGGGGAAATGATATCATTGAATGAAGACTGATACGGTGAATGCGACTGTCAGTCGTGGAAGCATGCTTCCCGCAAATCGAACAACAGGAGACAGAACATGCCTGGAGCGAAATTGAATCGAATCAAGAACATGGGATATGGCGCGATGGTGCTGGAGGGGTTCTATGGCAATTGCGATGACAGTACGGCCATGGAAATACTGGTTCATGCCATCGACAACAACATGATGATCGATACCGCTGATGCTTACGGTTCCGGACATAACGAGAACCTGATCAGGCAGGCAATGGAAAGATCATCCAGCGATGCCTTCGTCGCGACCAAATTCGCAATCGTATTCGAGGAGGACCAGACAGGTAGCGAAATCAGCACGGGCTGGGGGTTCCCATTGACGGTGAATGGGACAAGGGCATATGTCAGACGCGCGGTCGACAACAGCCTGAAGCGTCTCGGCGTGGAGCAGATCGATCTCCTTTATGCCCATTTTCTGGATCCCGGCACGCCCCTTGAGGAAACAATCTCGGCAATGGCGGATGCCGTCCGGGAAGGCAAGGTAGGGAAAATCGGCTTGTCCAACGTGAAAGGCCATGAAATTGCTCAGGCAAACCTGATACATCCCGTTGCAGCCGTGCAGTATGAATATTCATTGTTCAGGCGTGAAGCGGAAAGGGACATCATTCCTGCCGTCAATGGCATCGGCGCAAAACTCGTGTGCTGGTCTCCGCTGGGCGCCGGTTTCCTGACCGGCACTGTCGAGAAGCTGGATGATGGTGATTTCCGCAACAACAATCCCAGGTTTCAGGGTGAGAACTTCAAGAGCAACGCGCAACGCCTTGAAGGAATCATGGAAATTGCATCCTCCCTGAAGGTTACTCCAGCTCAACTTGCCCTAGCCTGGTTGCTTGCACAGGGCGATAACATCATTCCCATCCCGGGCACGCGCAACAAGTCCCGCATTGACGAGAATCTTGCAGCACTTGACATTCGGTTAAGCACGGAAACATTGCGTGAACTCGACTCGATCGCACCGGTTGGCGCCTTTGAAGGCGCAACGCTGGTGTAGGATGGGCACACTGTTCAGCAGACCCTGTTCTTCCGGCATGCATCATCGGCGCTGCAATGACCCGTCCACGGGGAGAAGGCACGACATCAGTATCCCATCCGCCTCCGTCACTTCACCTGCCTGCCTGTAAAACCTTCAGGAACCATGCTCCCTGCCCGTCAAGCGATGCACCATTCATGCAAGGATCGCCCGGCCTCCTGGTCTGCATGCAGGCGACAAGAACGAAGTGCATGGCATGAGGCGCGCGGAATATCTCGAAGACCCGTACGCAAGTGATTTCATCACATGGTCTGCCGACCTGGTGACGGGTGCGCGGGGAGTTGAGCACAGATGGAAAATGCCGGCGGCAGGAATGTGGAATTCATGTCGCTTCACGATGCAGTCGGGCAATTCGAGTGGAGAGGAAGTTCGTTTGGGCGTGCCGTCCGCTTCCTTGAAAGGTGCAGGAGCGAAATGCGACGCTTCATGGAAGCCGATCCGGCCGGGGACGAGGAGAAGGACCGATTCCTCGAAACAGCCCTGCGGATAGCCGAATGGGGCGGCATCCAAAATCTGTCCAGTCTCCGGAGAATGGGCAGAAAGGCGCCCCACGAGCCTGGCGGACATGCCGAACTGCTCAATCCGCAACAGGCTGACACATGTGGCCTGTCTGAAATCAGGCATATGGGCACCAGCTACAGCAAGATCTACTCCGCAATGATCGAGGGCTTCCCGATTTGCGACAGTCGTACAGCGTGCGCCCTTGCATCCATGGCAGAGATATTTCGCATCGAGCGAGGGCTACCCGCCATACCCGGGGTACTCAGGTTGTGGTTGCCCCGGGCCAGAACATCAAGACTGGCAGGGATGCGGAACCGTTACGGCTTCCCCGGCATCAATGACGCTTCCCGCCGCAGATATGCGGAATCCAACCTGAAAATGGCCTGGATACTCGGGGTCCGGGCGAATCTGGACGGGCAGTTCAAGGAAGAATTCAGGAACAGGAATCATCGGATCATGGCCCTCCAGTCCGCACTCTTCATGCCGGGCTATACATGACTTGAACCAGACGCGATCATGTCAGGCAGTCACCGGACAATACGGATTCATCATGCCGGCGACAAGCTGCGGAGGCCAATTGCAGGGCTCCGGCACAACATCATTGCCATATCCGGTTCATCGGTAGCGGAATAATCTGTTCCTGTCGGAGACAGTTCGAAGGCCCAGCATGCAGATACGCCATCAGGGATGAGAACATCCAGCCGGCCCGGAAGTTGACGACAGCAATTCACGACGTCTGGATACTTGGTCTGGATACTTGTCATGAATCGGTATCCGGCGTATTTTCCTGCGGCAAATGGTCAGGTCGGAACGTTCCTTGATTGCCGTTGACGAAGGGATGGAGTTTCGTTTTCTCCTGAAACTGGAGCTGATTGTCCGGAGAGGCGACGCAACATCGGAGCCTTTGTCCTGAAATGCCTGAAAGGCGCCCTGACGATCCGACATGCTGCGAATCGGGTATAATGATCGTCGACAGGCATGCCGCATGCAACCGGTCTGCTCGATCAGGGGGCAGAGGTGAAACCCCGCATCCCCCGAAACCGGCTTGCTGACAATTGCCCGATACCCTGCAACAGCAAAATATCCCGCGAATCCCGGTTTCACGCAAGCGACCATGACAGTCATCAATCTGGCCAAACGCGTTTACGATCATACATTCAAGCTTGATCCGATCGTCCGCAGCCTGCTGGACACGGATGTCTACAAGCTGCTCATGCTGCAGACCATCTGGAAGGAATATCCGGCCACACAGGCAACATTTTCCCTGATCAACCGCACCCGGTCCGTCCGACTTGCCGAGGAGGTCGACATCGCCGAACTGCGGGAACAGCTGGATCATGCACGCAGTATCGGCATCACGAAGAAGGAGCGAATCTGGCTGGCCGGAAACACCTTCTACGGCAAGGAACGCCTGTTCTCATCCGAATTCCTCGAATGGTTCGGCAGCTATCGGCTGCCCGACTATGAACTGGATACGCACAAGGGCCAGTTCATCATCCACTTTCACGGCCTGTGGTCCGAGGTAACGCTCTGGGAAATCCCGATCCTGTCAATCATCAGCGAGTTGCGCTCCCGTGCGGCGATGCGGGATATAGGCCGATTCGAACTCGATGTCACCTACGCAAGGGCAAAGGCACGGCTCTGGGAGAAGGTTCGACGGCTCAACGCGCTTCCGGACCTGAGCATTGCCGACTTCGGAACCCGCAGAAGGCACAGCTTCCTGTGGCAGGACTGGTGCGTGGAAGCCCTGAAAGAGGGCCTGGGCAGGAAATTCACGGGCACCAGCAATGTACTGCTGGCCATGAACCATGATCTCGAGGCTATCGGCACCAATGCGCACGAACTGCCCATGGTGGTCGCGGCAATGGCCGAAGACGACCGGCAGTTGCGCACTTCCCCCTACAAGGTGCTGGAAAGCTGGCAGCGTACCTACGACGGCAACCTGCTGATCGCCCTGCCGGATGCGTTCGGCACAACCAGCTTCCTGAAACACGCCCCCGACTGGATCACGCAATGGAGCGGTTTCCGTATCGACTCCAAGGATCCGGGCGCGGGAGCCGAGGAATTGATCAGGTGGTGGAACGACCGGGGAGAGGATCCCAGGGGAAAGCTGATCATCTTCTCCGACGGACTGGATATCGACGATATCGAAATGCTTTACCACCGGTTTACAGGCCGTTCCCGAATCAGCTTCGGCTGGGGCACCAACCTGACGAACGATTTCAGGGCCTGCTCACCGACCGCGCATCCGGGACTGGATGCACTGTCCCTCGTATGCAAGGTCACCCAGGCAAACGGCAGACCCACCGTCAAGCTGTCTGACAACCTCGAGAAGGCCAGCGGTCCAGACGACGAGATCAATCGCTATCTGCGGGTGTTCGGAAGTGAGCAGATAACCCGCAGGACGGTTGCCGTGTGACCCGGTTCCGGCAAGGCCGATGCTGCGCATGTCGGAACAGCAGGTTCTGCCCGGATGGATCGACAACAACGGGCACATGAACGTGGCCTGCCATACGATGGCCTTCGACCTCGCCTACGATGAAATGCTGTCCAGACATCTGGACATGGGCAAGGCCTTCATGGAACGGTGCCGGGTCGACCCGTTCAGCGTGCAAAGCCATTACCAGCATCTTGCCGAACAACGATGCGGCGACCGGTTCCACACCTGTTTTCGCATCATGGACTACGACCGGAACAAGCTCCACCTGTTCGCGCAGATGCACAGTGCAGAAACCGACCGGCTGCTGGCATGCTGGGAAGGACCGAGCGTCAATGTCGACCTTGAGGAACGGCGCTCCGTACCATTCCTGCCGGATATTTACCGGAATATTCAGGCCGTTTACAATATGACCGGAGATGATCCCGCACCCGATCATGCGGGACAGCCCCTGGGCATCAGAAGGCCGGCATGAATGCCGCCCCGATACCCCATGTGCCTGGCATATCGCCTGTAAACGACGCAACCGGCCGCGAACAACCGATGCTGTTCCGTCATGCAAGACCCATCTGATCCGCTTGCCCGATTAAGGGACATACATGTCCCGGTTGAACCATCCCTCTGGCCGCCGGCGCCAGGCTGGTGGCTGGTGGCCGGCATCCTGTCCATCTCCCTGTGGTACGGTTTCCGGATACTCGACAGGTATCGTGAAAAACGCCTGCCGGTGCGCCTCTTCATCAACCGTCTGAAGGCGATCTCCCTGGGGCCGGACCGACAGCCCGAAGAAGTCCTGTACGAAATGTCGTCCCTGGTGCGGCAGTTCTCCATCCAGCGCCATGGCCGCGAACGTGTAGCTGCCCTGCAGGGACAGGACTGGCTGGATTTTCTGGACTCGACGACCCGGGGCAGCAACCGTTTTTCCGAGGGAGTCGGAAGGGTGCTCGGTACCCGACTGTACCAGCCGGCCCCGGACACCAGCCCTGAAGAACTCAGGGCGTTTCTCATCGGATGGGCCAGGGGCAAGAACTGACATGCTTTCCCTTGCCTGGCCCTGGATACTCCTGTTCGCTCCCCTGCCCTGGATCGTCTACCGGTTCCTGCGTCCCGCAGAAGCCCGTTGCAGTGCGCTGAGGATACCTTTCTTCCGCGAGTTCTCGGAACCCGTGAGCGAGTCGTCCCTTTCGTCCCGGCCGGGGCAACGGCTACTGCTGTCGTGCTTGTGGTGCTGCCTGATCCTGGCCGCGGCCAGGCCCCAGTGGACCGGGGAGCCCGACCAGGTGTCGGTGAGCGGCAGGGACATGATGCTTGCCGTGGACACGTCCGGCAGCATGAAGGCGGAAGACATGGAAATCTCCGGCAAACCGGTCAGCCGGCTTGCCACAGTCAAGCATGTCGCCCAGGATTTTATCGCCAGGCGAAAGGGAGACCGGGTCGGACTGATCCTGTTCGGCACCCATGCCTATCTGCAGACCCCGATCAGCCTCGATCTGAACACGGTCAACGCGCTGCTGCAGGAGTCCGCGATCGGAATAGCGGGAGAAAAAACCGCGATCGGAGACGCGATCGGCCTGGCGGTGAAAAAACTGCGCGAAGCGAACACCGCGCCCGGTGATGCTGTCCTGATCCTGCTCACGGACGGAACCAATACAGCCGGAAACATCAATCCGCTCAAGGCGGCGGAACTGGCGGACGTGGCGGGTCTCAGGATCTACACCATCGGTATAGGAGGTGGGCACACGAGCGTCAACACCGGGTTCGGGCAGCGGGTGCCAGGCCCGTCTCCGGAACTGGATGAAGGCATGCTGCAGGATATCGCCGAACGTACTGGCGGAAGATACTTCCGGGCAACCGACACCCGAACCCTGGAGGAAATCTACGAACTGATCGACGCGTATGAGCCGATCAGCGAAGACAGTCTGTATCTTCGTCCCGTCGAAGAGCTTTTCCTGTGGCCGCTTCTGCTTGCCATGGCAACCGCCTCGTGCATGATCCTGCACCATGCCATCGGCACGCCAGTGGGGCGCAAGACACACGGATCTTCCGCAGGGGAAATCCAGACATGATCGAGGATTTCATCTTCCTGCGCCCGGCTTTCCTGCTTCTGCTGGCGGCGGGACCGGCCCTGGCCTGGGCCGCATGCATTCGCGGCGCCTCGCAAAGCGGATGGGAGAAAGCCTGCGATCCCCACCTGCTCGCATACCAGTTGAACGCCGCAACGCACAAGCGCGACAGAATTCCGGGTATGCTGATGATGGTTGCCTGGACGCTCGGTTGCCTAGCGGCGGCAGGACCTGCCTGGGAGAAGAAACCGCAGCCGATGGCGCAGAATCTTGAGGCACGGGTGCTGGTATTTGACCTTTCCCGGTCCATGAACAGCACCGATATCACACCGAATCGTCTCGAGCGGGCACGCTTCAAGCTCATTGATCTGGTTCGCCGAGGCGCGGAACTGCAGCAAGGGCTGGTGGTTTTTGCGGGAGACGCATTCATCGTGGCGCCGGTAACTACCGACATGCAGACCCTGCTCAACCTGATTCCTTCCCTGGACACGCGCACCGTACCTGTTCAGGGCAGCAGGACAGATCTCGCGATCAACTCCGCGGTCTCTCTCCTGGCGGGAGCCGGATTCGGGCAAGGAGATATCATCCTGATCACCGATGGCGCGTCCGAACGCACGGTCAAGACTGCCGCAAGTGCTGCGGCGCAGGGTTTCCGAGTATCGGTTCTGGGTGTCGGCACGCAGCAAGGAGGCCCGGTACGACTGCCCAATGGCGAGCTTCTCAAGGATCTGCAGGGCAATATCATCGTGCCCCATGTCGACCACGACCAGCTACAGGCCATAGCCACCGCCGGCTCGGGCCGCTACGCCTCCCTGACTGCGGACAACCGGGATATCGAGTTGCTCGACAAGTCCACGGCCAGCCGGGAGCACCTGCAGGGAGAACTGTTTTCTCCGCCTGGCGAACAGGAGTCGGAATACCAGACGGACAAATGGATCGATAACGGACCCTGGCTGTTGCTGCCACTGGTGCCGTTGTGCGCCCTGGCTTTCAGACGCGGATGGATCCTGCTGCTGTGCATCGCGCTCACCCCCGCCATGCCGCGCCCGGCCCAGGCGTTCGACTGGACCGGTCTGTGGCTGCGTCCGGAGCAGCAGGCCGCAAGATTATACGAACAGAAGCGGTATGACCGCATACCCGACAAGGCGCCAGCGGGATGGCGCGGGTCGGCACACTATCGGAGTGGCGATTTCACCGCTTCCGCCGAAACTTTCGCGAGGGGTGATCCGGATCATCCCGACACGCACTACAACGTCGGAAACGCACTGGCCAGGCACGGCAGCCTGGAACAGGCCGCAGAAGCCTATGCAAGGGCTCTTGCTCTGGATTCCCAGCATGCCGACGCACAACATAACCTCGATCTCGTGACGTCGCTGCTCAAGCAGCAGGAGTCCTCCACACAGCCCCAGGACGGTCATGCAGAGGATCGGGGTGCCCCGCAATCCGGCCAAGACCACAACAACCCCGATCAATCCGCACAATCCGAAGCGGAGCAGGAGCCGCGCTCCGAAGCGAGGCGCAGTGACGACATGGACCAGGGCCGAATGGAACAGGAAACCGCCAGTAACGGTCCGGAAGACCAGATCGAAGATA
>JAJDVC010000009.1 GCA_022826305.1 Gammaproteobacteria bacterium
CTGCCGAACTGCATGGCGCGGGATTCAGGGTACCTACCGCAGTCTGGGCACACGGATTTCTTACCGTGAACGGACAAAAAATGTCGAAATCACGGGGCACCTTCATTCTCGCCAGCACCTACCTGCGCCACCTTGACCCCGAGTACCTGCGATACTACTTCGCATGCAAACTGGACAACAGCATTGACGACCTGGATCTCAATCTGGAAGATTTTCAGACCCGGGTCAATTCGGAGCTTGTCGGCAAGCTCGTCAATATTGCCAGCCGCTGTGCGGGATTCATAACCCGGCTGTTCAACAGCAGGCTGAGCGACTCGTTGGCCGACCGGGAACTGTTCGACGCATTCGGCGCAGCCGGAGAAAGCATCGCTGAAGCTTATGAAACCCGCCGCTACAGTCGTGCCATGCGGGAGATCATGGCCCTTGCCGATCAGGCCAACCAGTATATCGACGCCAAGAAACCCTGGATACTGGCCAAGGACGAGACAACTCGCCCCAGGGTCCAGGAAATCTGCACACAGGGACTGAATCTTTATCGCCAGCTGATCATATACCTCAAGCCCGTACTGCCGAGAACCTCGGAGCAGTCCGAACACTTCCTTAACATCGATTCGCTGAACTGGCACGATTGCACCCGCCCCTTGCTGGGCCACACCATCAATCGCTTCAAGCCGTTACTTGTACGCATGGAGAGTCGGCAGATCGAAGGCATGATCGAGGATTCAAGGGAAACGACCGATGAGCGCAAGGTTGCCGGCATCCTTGACGAAGAGCCGATCGCAGAAGAAATTTCCATCGATGACTTTCTCAAGGTGGACTTGCGGGTAGCCAGAATCCTTGAAGCCGGGCATGTCGAAGGAGCAGACAAGCTACTGCGGCTGAAACTTGATCTGGGAGGCGAGACACGTACCGTATTTTCCGGGATCAAGTCTGCCTACGAACCGGATGTACTGGTCGGACGGCTTACCGTGATGGTTGTCAATCTGGCGCCACGCAAAATGCGGTTCGGCGTTTCGGACGGAATGATTCTCTGCGCCGGTTCCGGTGATACAGACCTGTACCTGCTCGAACCGGACAGCGGAGCACAACCGGGTATGAGAATTACCTGACATGCCGCTTGTAGAACTGCCTCCCGAATCCGCCTGTACCCCATGGACGGGAGGCGGGATACCGCTTTATCGCATGACAAACGGATTGGCCATCGGCTGGTCCGAAGTATTTATCCAGACCGTTTTCGTGCGGGTATAGTCCAGCAACGCATCCAGGCCGGCTTCGCGCCCGTATCCGCTACGCCCGAAGCCCCCGAACGGGGCGATCGGGGAAATCGCACGATAGGTGTTGATCCACAATATGCCGGAATGAATCCGGGCGCTGACCCGGTGGGCCCGCGCCAGATTCTCTGTAAACAGACCTGCGCCCAGACCGAATTGCGTATCATTCGCCATGGCTATGGCTTCCTCCTCCTCCCGGAACCTCAATGCGCTGAGCACCGGTCCGAACATCTCGTTGCGCACGGTTTCCACCGACTGGTGCGGGCATCCGAGAATGGTCGGCTCGTAGTAATAGCCCCTGTCAAGCTCCTCGGGGCGTTTCCCGCCATGATACAGCTGTGCGCCCTGCTCCCGGGTTCTGGCGACCGCCGCGGTGATGCGTTCAATCTGGGCAAGGGTGGCCAGCGGCCCCATCTGGGTCTCTTCATCCATGGGGTCGCCGATTCGTATCTGACGCGCCCGTGCTACCAATCGCTCCATCGTCTCGTCGTATATCGAGTCCTGAAGAAACACCCGGGATCCTGCAACGCAGCTCTGACCCGATGCACCGAAGTTGCCGGCTATGATCCCATTGACCGCACCTTCGAGATCCGCATCTTCAAATACAATGATCGGTGACTTTCCCCCGAGTTCGAGAGAGGTTACCGCAAGATTGCTGGCCGTGTTGTGAATGATCCTGGATGCGGTTTCGGGACCGCCCGTAAACGCGACCCTGCTCACATCCGGATGCGAAGTCAGTGCCCGACCGCACGGTTCGCCGTATCCGGTAATCACGTTGATCACCCCGGGAGGGAATCCCACCTCATCAACGATTTCGGCAAACTCGAACATGGGGGCCGGAGCGTCCTCAGACGCCTTCAGGACAACAGTGTTTCCTGCCGCCAGGGCAGGACCCAGCTTGGTTGCGGCAAGGAACATCTGCGCATTCCATGGAACCACCGCAGCCACCACGCCGATCGGTTCGCGTATAGTGTAGACATGCATGTCAGGCTTGTCTATCGGCAGGGTGGCTCCCTCGATCTTGTCGGCAAGCCCTGCAAAATACTGGTAATAATCGGATACATACCCGGTTTGACCCCGCGTCTCCTTGAGCAGCTTGCCGCTGTCCATGGTTTCCACGTCTCCCAGATGGTCGGACCTTTCCCGGATACGTTCAGCGAGCTTGCGCAGGAGGTTGCCCCGCTGAGTTGCCGTCATCCGCGCCCAGTCGCCGGAGTACAATGCCGCCCTCGCGGCAGCCACGGCACGATTGACATCCTCTTCGGATGCAGCGGGCACTTCCGCCCAGTCTTCCTCACTGGCCGGGTTCAGGGTGGTAAACGTGGCATTGTCCGATGCGCTCGACCAGGCGCCATTGATGTAGTGTTGGTATGATTTCATGGTGAATTGCCAGCAGAATCGGGGTGTGGGTATCTGTGAAGAAATGATAGCACCTGATCACACAGGGTATCGGAAAATTCGGCAGGCGCCATGTGGCGGTGGCCTGCATTGATGATCAGTTCAGAGTCAGGCAGAACCGCAGACAGTTGCCGTGACATGTCCGGGGTGGAACCGATATCGTCACTTCCGGTAATTACCAGTGCGGGGCAATGCACCTTGTCAAGGGGATATCGCCGCATTTCCGTTTCGGCATGACAGAAGCAGTAGTACGCTTTCAGGTAGCCATCGTCTGCATGCCTTGAGAAAACCTCCCTGACATCGTTCATTTCCTCAGGATGGAGCTTTCGGTAGCCTTCCGTATACCATCGCTTCAGCGCCTGCTCGACGTTTGCCGTCGGGCCCTGCTCCCGGGTCAGACGGTAGCGTTCACGAACAGCCTGGCACTGTGCCTCAGTACGCCGATAGACGCTGTGAAGGAGAATCAGATGAGAAAGCCGCTCCGGGTGAATTGCCGCATAGGCCTGACCGACCAGAGCGCCAAGCGAAAATCCTGCCAGCGCGAATCTCCCGACTCCAAGATGATTTGCCAGGCTGTTCAGTTGTTCTGCAAAATCGCTGATGCTGCGCTCTCCCGGGGGATTTGCAGAACCACCGTGACCATACAGATCGAAAGTGACAACGTGACACGCAGGCCCGAGAATTTCCATCCAGGGATCCCACATCCCCTGTTCAAGCCCTACGCCATGAACCAGAAACAGGCTCATGGGGCAGGAACTGTCTCCCGCTGTCCTGTAACAGCACCCTTCGTGCAACCCTTCCCCGGTCATTGATTTCGACCCGCTACTTCACCAGCGTCTCGACGGAACCGTCCCGGTCACTGCCGAAGTAAATCCCGAAACGGTGTCTGCCCGATTCTGAAACGTAGCGATGCACCATCGTTTTCACGGCATGGTTGCAGATCCTGTCCCAGGGAATCTCGCCGAAAGTCCGGAAATCCCCGCCCCGACTGCCGACCGACTCGGCAAATGCCCGATAATAAATGGACTGCTGTTCGTTTTCCTCGTTTTCGAAGACCGCAAACAGGGAACTGACTGTCAGCCTGATGCCCTGTGCCTGCATGTCCGACTGGAATTTCTGCAACGACCCCTTCTCCCCGTCCAGTCCGCTGGCCGGCACATAGAGTTCCCCGCTTTTTTCATCCTCATACAGAAGGATTCGTCCCTCATGTTCAATTATCGCACCAACGACAACATGAAATCCGTTCCCCGCAGCTTTGGCGGCAGACCGCTCAAGCCCCAGGCTCATGTAGCCGCCACGGACATAGCCCAAGCCTATACTGTCCGTAGAACCGTAATGCTGTATCTCTCCCACAATGATCACATGGTCTCCAGCTTCCAGGGTCATGTTTCTCTTGCACTCGAACCAGGCGCATACACCCTCCAGGATCGGGCAACCCATGCGGCCTTCCCTCCACCGGGCAATTTCAAACTTGTCCGGCCTTTTCGATGCAAACAGGTCAGCCAGGTGGGCCTGATCTTCAGTCAGGATGTTTACCGCAAACCCATCGGAGTTCGTAAAGACATCGAAGCTCTCGGCAGACCTGTCGACACAGATCAGCAGCAAGGGCGGATTCAGCGATACTGACGTAAACGAGTTTGCGGTAAATCCTCTTGGCGTCCCGTTGCCCTCTCGACATGCCACAACGGTGACACCGGTCAGGAATGTGCCAAAAGCATCTCTAAGATGTCTCGGATCGAACATGCTGCCGGGAAATCTCGCCTGTCGGTCGGTGCCGCCCCCATGCAATCATCCTGTGAACAATACGCTGTGAGACGGTTACACGGTTTCTGTGCACTGCGTTCTAACCGCCCGTCTGGCGGCTATCGAGTAGTAAACGCGATTACCGACACCTCGTCAAGTACCGGCATGGGCCAGGAGGCACATGCATGTCAGGGGCCTGAATCCCGGCACTCTCACTGACTGCAGCAGGATGCTCTCAACCATGCAGAGAGCATGGGGAATATCAACGTTTCGAGTATTGCGGACGCTTGCGAGCCTTGTGCAATCCGATCTTTTTCCTCTCGACTTCCCGGGCATCCCGGGTCACAAACCCGGCCTGGCTGAGCGTTGCACGAAAGCCTTCATTGTACTTGATAAGGGCCCGGGTAATACCATGTCTGATAGCACCCGCCTGGCCGCTGTTCCCGCCGCCGCGCACATTTGCGTTGACATCCATCTTGTCGAGCATTTCAACCAGTTCCAGCGGCTGGCGCACAACCATTCGCGATGTTTCGCGCCCGAAATATTCTTCCAGGGAGCAGTTATTAATCGTAATGCTCCCGGACCCTCGCCGAAGATATATCCGCGCCGTGGAGGACTTGCGGCGACCAGTACCC
>JAJDVC010000180.1 GCA_022826305.1 Gammaproteobacteria bacterium
GTTTTTCCTGCCGATATCGAGACTCCCCCGTGCAGGTGCTTGATACTTCAAAATAAAGTTCTTGTGGATTCGGCAACAGCTAGATAGAATACGCACCCCTGCCGGTTTGTATTGATTCAGTGTTGCGGCATGCAGTCAAGACATGTCTGGTTGGCAAGCCTGTGCCGGGCGAATTTAGATTAGAGATTAACTGAGAGAGAGTATGGCCTTAACTGCCGAAAACAAATCAGCTGTAGTGCAAGAATACCAGCGCAGTCAGGGGGATACCGGTTCTCCGGAAGTCCAGGTAGCCCTGATGACTGCACGGATTCGGGATCTGTCGGACCATTTCAAGGTCCACACACACGACCACCATTCCCGGCAGGGCTTGCTGAGGCTGGTCAACCACCGACGCAAGTTGCTGGCTTACCTGAAGAGAGCTGATATCGGACGTTACCGATCGCTGATCGGCAAGCTGGGACTCCGCAAGTAGCGCGGCCCCTGTCTATACTCGGAGATTCCATAGATGAACAAGATCGTCAAGACCTTTCAATACGGTCAGCATGAGGTTCGCCTTGAAACCGGTGCGGTAGCCCGGCAGGCAAACGGTGCCGTCATCGCCAGCATGGGCGATACGGTGGTTCTGGTAACCGTCGTGGCTTCCAGGGAACCGGGCAATCAGGACTTTTTCCCCCTGACTGTCGAGTACGAGGAGCGAACTTATGCGGCCGGGAAGATTCCCGGAGGTTTTTTCAAAAGGGAGGGCCGTCCGTCGGAGAATGCCGTACTGACCTGTCGGCTTATCGATCGTCCGATCCGCCCGCTGTTTCCGAGCGGTTTCATGAACGAGGTGCAGATCATCAACACGGTAATGTCGATCGACCCCGAGATCAACCCGGATATTCTTGCGATGATAGGTACCTCGGCAGCACTGGAAATTTCCGGCATTCCGTTCAATGGCCCCATAGGTGCGGCCCGGGTCGGCTTCGTGAACGGCGAATATGTGCTGAACCCCGACAATTCCGTGCTGACAAGGGATTCGTCCCTCGACCTGGTGGTCGCAGGAACCGAGTCCGCGGTGCTCATGGTCGAGTCGGAGGCCAGGGTGCTGAGTGAAGAGAAGATGCTGGGTGCAGTCATGTACGGTCATGAGTGCTGTCAGTCGGTTATTCAGGCCGTCAGGAGCCTGGGACTTGAGGCCGGAAAGGAAAAGTGGGATTGGCAGCCAAGGAAGCAGGACGACTCGGTCGCCGACAGGGTTGCGGAACTTGCCTCTGACGGGATTGCCGAAGCCTACGGCATAACGGACAAGGTCGGTCGACTGTCCGCCTTGGGCGGGGTCAGGGAAAACGTTGCCAAGACGTTGTGCCCGGCAGATGCTCCGGCAGATATTCCGGCTCAGGTAATGACTGCGTTCAAGTCCCTTGAGAAACAGTACGTGAGGGAGCGTATTCTGTCCGGGGCAGCACGAATCGATGGCCGTGACAGGGAAACGGTCCGCAATATTGACATAGAGACCAGCGTGTTGCCCCGAACGCATGGTTCGGCCAGGTTCACACGCGGTGAAACCCAGGCAATCGTGGTGGTTACGCTCGGTACCGAGCGGGATGCACAGATTATTGATGCACTGGAAGGCGACTACAGGGAAAATTTCATGCTGCACTACAATTTCCCACCGTACAGTGTCGGGGAGACGGGACGGGTTGGTTCCCCGAAACGCCGCGAGATCGGACATGGTCGGCTCGCCAAGCGTGGCATAAAGGCGGTTCTCCCCGGGCAGGAGTCCTTCCCCTACACAATCCGCGTCGTATCGGAGATTACGGAATCGAACGGCTCAAGCTCCATGGCGACCGTGTGTGGCACCAGTCTTGCCCTGATGGATGCTGGCGTACATACGGAGGCCGCAGTGGCCGGGGTGGCGATGGGACTCATAAAGGAAGGAGAACGTTTTGCGGTCCTGACGGATATTCTTGGTGACGAGGATCATCTGGGAGACATGGATTTCAAGGTGGCCGGTACACGGGAAGGTGTTACCGCATTGCAGATGGACATCAAGATTGACGGTATTACCCGAGCCATCATGGAACAGGCGCTTGAGCAGGCCAGGACAGGCAGGATGTATATTCTTGACCAGATGGACAAGGCGATTCCTGCACCGCGCAAGGAGATGTCCGAGTTCGCTCCACGGATCGTAACGATCAGCATCAACCCGGAAAAAATCCGTGATGTTATCGGCAAGGGCGGCGCGGTGATCCGTGCGCTATCCGAAGAGACCGGAGTCAGCATCGACATCGATGATGACGGAACGGTGAAAATCGCGTCCACTGATAACGCTGCGGCACAGGAGGCGATAAAGCGCATAGAAAAAATCACCTCCGATGTCGAGGTGAACGGAATTTACGAAGGCAAGGTGGTCCGGCTGATGGACTTCGGGGCATTTGTGAACATCCTGCCAGGCCGGGACGGACTGGTACATATATCACAGATATCCAATAATCGCGTGAACAAGGTCAGCGATGTCCTCAAGGAAGGAGATCAGGTTCGGGTCAAGGTCCTTGAGATCGACAAGCAGGGCAGGGTCCGTTTGAGCATGAAGGCGCTTGAGCAGACCTGAATGGAACCCTCCCATATCCGTTTTTTGACAGGCGGATTATGTGATACATTAGACAGCCGTAAAGAAGTCTGTCTAACGCAATGGTCAGTCCGGAACGAAAAGAATCCGTCGTTTTACCGCTTTCACCTGTAAAGGAACCCGCTGAAAATCATTTTGCTGCAGCCAGAAAGGCAAGGGGCCTGTCCGTGCAGCAGGTTGCCGACACCCTGAACCTGGGGACCAGGATTGTCGAACTGCTGGAACAGAATGATCAGGACGAGTTGCGGGACAACACCTATACCGTAGGATACATCCGTACCTATGCAAAGTTCCTCGGCCTGGATTTCGATGAAGTAAGGGCATCGATTTCCCTGCTGCCGGAGGAACGGTCCAATGGATTGACAGCCTACGGTGCAACCGTTGAGGTGATATGGGATTCGGTCAGCAAGAGGAAGGACCGGAGGTTCATGTTGAAGCTTGGGTTGTTGCTGGCGCTGATCATCGGTGGCGTGACTTACGGGCTGGTCAAGCTGCCCCTGCTCGAGACGCTCGGATTGCTCGGATTTCTGGAGCAATTCTCCATCTGGTAAGGCAACCTGCAGGTTGCAGGCTGTCCTGCAGGCCTCCGGTCCGTTGCTGAAAGGAGACACGGGCGTAGCCCGTGCACACTCATGACGGGATCCGGATAAGGCACCTCAGGCCTGGAGCATTGTCCTCAAGCGTGATTTCTCCGCGGTGAAGGGTAATGACGGCCGATACCATGCTCAGGCCCAGGCCGTTTCCTGCCGTGCTCCTGCTCTGGTCAAGACGATAAAACCTCTGGAACACCTTTCCCCTTTCAGGTTCCGGGATTCCGGGTCCGTTGTCGCAGATCGTGATAATCATGGCATCGGGCCGGACAACCAGGGAAACCGTGATCTTCCCGTGATTCGGCGTATACTTGATCGCGTTTTCGATCAGGTTTGCAAAGGCCTGGAACAGGAGGTCCCGGTCACCATCGGACACCGCCTGGGTTTCTATGGACTGTTCGATCTTCTGGTCCTTTGCTTCCACGAGCGGTTCATACAACTCGACGACGTCCTGCAGCAGCATGTGAAAGTCGACTTCAGAGAATCCGGCCCTGATTTGTCCGGCTTCGATCCTGGCTATCCTGAGCAGCGCATTGAATGTGGAGAGCAGGGAATCGGCCTCCTTTATCGACTGTTCCAGGCCCATGGCAGATTGCGATGTCGGTTCCTGTTCAAGCCGGGCTTCTTCCAGGTGCTGGCGCAGTCTGGTCAGCGGGGTCCGCAGGTCATGGGCAATGTTGTCGGATACCCGTCTTATGTCCTCCATCAGCATCTCGATGCGATCCAGCATATGGTTGAGATTGTTCGCAAGCTGGTCGAAGTCGTCATTCCTGGCGGTGAGGGGAATTCTTCTGGACAGGTCCCCGGAGATGATGCTCTTTGCCGTCTGATTGATCCGTTCTATCTTGCGGACCGTGCGCCGGCTGAGGACCAGCCCGCCCGAAAAGGCCAGTAGCACCATGAAGACAAGCCCCCAGGTCAATGCCTGGACGATCCGTCTCTTTGCTTCCGTGAGCTGGTGAATGTCCCTGCCGACCAGCAGTCCGAACTGCCCGGGCAACCGGAATATCTTGGCCCGGGCAAGGTGGGTCTCGTTTGTCTGCTCATCCATCACCAGCTCGAATTCGATCCAGTCCTCGTCGACGGAGGCTTCCTTGGGCCAACGGTCCAGATTTCCGACCAGGGGCTGCAGGGTGTAGTTCGTCAGCAGGTAGAGAGAATTGCCGGTAGCCTGATGCCGGTTAATGCGCTCGGCGATCAATGCGGTCAGTCCGCTGATGCCCTCCTGTTTGTAGCGTTCGGCAAGACCCTGGATTTCGGTCTGGATCGTGCTGTCCATTTGCTGCGTCATGTAGGACGCGGTAAAGACATAGAAGAAGTAGAAGAGAAACAGCGTCGATATGCTGAAGATGGTTGCGTAGAGAAACGCCAGTCTTAAGGTGTAACTGTGGAACAAGCCGGTATCAGTGGGTGCGAAGGATGTAGCCGGCTCCCCGTACCGTACTCAGCATGGGGGAATTGAAGTTCCTGTCGATTTTCCCTCTCAGTCTGCTGATATGCACATCGATGACATTTGTCTGCGGGTCGAAGTTGTAGTCCCAGACATTCTCCAGCAACATGGTTCGGGTCACGACCTGGTTGCTGTGTCGCATCAGGTATTCCAGCAACCGGAATTCCCGGGGCTGGAGGTCTATGGGGGTATTCTGCCGCTTCACCACTCGTGCAAGCAGGTCCATTTCCAGTTCTCCGGCGATCAGGGTTGTTTCCTGTGATTCTGCGGTGGACCTGCGAACCAGTGCCTCGAGTCTTGCGAGGAGTTCGGAAAAGGAGAATGGCTTCGACAGGTAGTCGTCCCCGCCGGCCTTGAGCCCTTCAATGCGGTCATCCACGTCACCCAGAGCGCTCAGTACCAGCACAGGGATCAGGTTGTTTTGCTGCCTCAGTTGCTCGACCAGGCTCAGACCGTCCAGGGACGGCAACATCCGATCCACTATCAGGACCTGATAGTTGCCGCCGAGAGCCATGTTGAGCCCCACGTCTCCACGGCCAGCAATATCTGCGCTGTGCCCCTTTTCCGTCAGTCCCTTCTGGATGTAGGAGGCTGTCGACTTGTCGTCTTCAATCAGCAATACGCGCATTTTTCCAAGGTTCTCCGAATCCGGGAGACTGCCGGTCCCACCGGAAGGTGTCATCCAAACAGTACAACACGGACACAGCTAGTTTATAACAAAACACCGCCAAGTGGATGCATGCGGCCGACCTGTCCGGAATACCCCGGATGCCTGGTGGGGCGACAACCGGGAAGAAAACCTTCAAGTGCGTCAAGCAGACAGGATCTCCTGCGGCAGGTCTGTGCTGGCGTTCCCGGTCGTGGTATGGCGTGGGAAGATGCGGATCAGTCGGCTTTCGCCTGCTGTTCGAAAAAGGAGGCGCCCCTGGGCATTTCCGGGAGCGCCATTTCATACTCGCTGCAACGCACACGCCCGGTATGTTCTCCGCGGACGATCTCGTACATGTACCGACTCGGAATATGATTGGGGTGCAGGGGATACGAGTCTTCAGCTGTGTATTCGCAAATAAACAGGGTGCGAGGCCTGCCGGAAAGGTTGGGTGCCGATCCATGCACCAGCCGGGTATGCATGAGATAGCCGGATCCTGCCGGACCGTAGCAGGGAACCGCAAGCGGCCTCACGGCCTCGGCAACTGCTTCGCTGACCGTTCCGGTGAATACGTCGTTGTGCCAATGTTCGTACAATGGGCCTTTGTGGGATCCGGGAACGACCTCCAGCGGACCGTTTCCCGGCACCACGTCGTCAATGAAGAACAGAACTGTTACCATGTCGTCATTGGTATGCGCTTCGAACGGGAAGTCCTGGTGAAACTTCACCTGAGTCTCCGAACCGGGTTGCTTCGAATTGATCTTGGCGTTTTCGAATCGGATGTTCGGTCCCAGAATGTCGACCAGCACATCAAGCGCCGGATTGCTGCGCATGACAGACAGGTAGGTTTCGGATATTTCAATTGGTGACGCAATGCGCCGCAGGGCCGGTTTTCGGGCGCAGTGACCGGGTTCCAGGTCGAAGCGTGGCCGTCCGTCAAGGGTCGTTCCGTAGGGCTCGGCATGATTCCTGCTCGCTTCCTTCCATTTTTCAAACTGGTCTTGCAGGTCATGCAGCTTGCTGACGGGTACCGCATTTTCCAGATACAGGTATCCGTCCCTATCAAACCTTTCCGCATGCTCGGATGGGAAGGTGGACATGTAACCTGTACCTTTCATGCTGACCCTGAAGCGTGCCCAGGCTGGCCTGTCCAGAATGTCCGCACACTTGACAGACGGGATTTCGACCTGCTTGTCATATGGTGGCAAAGGCGCGAGATGTCCCCGGTGAAATGCCCCGTCCGTGCAGAAAACCGGAACACGAGTTCCTTCCGTGCAGGCGCCTTCATGCAACAGGAGCAATGCCGATACCTGTCTGAAGACATGGCGATACGGCTCCTGCGGCAACTTTTCCGATTGATGTCGTGGTCCAGATTTCTCCCCCTGTAGGCGGTTCTGCATCCGGGACGATCAATCCATACAGCCTGTTTTGTCCGGGAACTGAAACGAGAGTCGGTTTTCCCATTAAGTCCGGTTTGTCCAGATCGACGAATTTTCCAGGCCCTGCCATGAAAGGTGTCGTACCACGATGGAAGTCGAAGCCGACATTGAGAATACCTGACTCGATACGCCGGATGTTCATGGAGTCCAGCCCATGCAACCGCATGCAGAAGGGGACTCCCTTGTCTGAAAGACATGTCCAGTCAGGGTCTTCATCACGATAGTCAATATACAGGAAAAGATTTCGGTTGGTAAGGTGGATTCCGGGGCAATGTGCCAGCCCCGGAATCGTTGGGTCGTAAAGGTTGGTTTACCACATGCCGGCAAGCATTGACCTCGGTCGGAGCAACAGGCAAGGAAGATTGTGATCGGTACAGGCATGGGGTTGCCTGCCTGATCGCACCGAATGCGGTACCATCAAGTCTTCAAATGTGTATTTCAGGGATCAGGAAAATCCGGAACCATGTGCTCATACAGTCATTGTCGGTTGAACAATCCTGCAGGTTGCCTGAGCAGTCACCGTGTGACACGAACCTGCCAGTGAAAGGCGCTCCGGCAAATCGGTATTTTGACGTCAGGACCGAGCTTGGGAAAGCGATGGCTCTCGATCCCGGGCTGTCCGAGGTGACAGAGCGCGTGGGATACCCGGAGGATCGTCGCAGTCCCGCAAGTTTTGCAACACTCGCAGGCATTATCAATGCACAACAGCTTTCCTACCATGCCGCGCGGGCTATATGGGAGAAACTGATGAACCGGTGCCAGGGGAGCATGACGGCCGAACGGTTCATGGCCCTGTCCGAGCAGGAGTTAAGGAGCTGCGGGCTTTCCAGGAGCAAGGTGAGATATATCAGGGAACTGGCGGGTGCAATCCGCTCCGGGGAGTTTGATCCGGCATCCCTTGTCGAGGTGCCAGACGACAAGGTTGTCAGCCGTATCACGGGAATCCGTGGGCTGGGGTGCTGGTCCGCGGAGATTTTTGCCTTGAACGCCTTGGGCCGGCCGGATGTGTTCCCGGCACGGGATCTGGCCTTGCAGGTTGCCATTCAGCACTATGGAGCAATGGATCACCGCCCGAATGAGGCTGAAACCCGGGCATTTTGCACCAGATGGCAACCGCATCGCAGTGCCGTTGCGCTGCTGATGTGGAAGTATTACCGCTCGTTGCGGGATTGACAGGCAAGTCTAGTGCTCCAGTATCTGGCTCAGGAACAGTTTCGTCCGTTCATGTTTCGGACTTGCGAAGAATTGTTCCGGACTGTTTTCCTCGATGATTTCTCCCTCGTCCATGAAGATGACGCGGTCAGCGACTGTTTTGGCAAATCCCATCTCATGGGTCACGCACAGCATGGTTCTGCCTTCCTGCGCCAGTTCGACCATGACTTCCAGCACTTCCTTGATCATTTCCGGGTCCAGGGCAGAGGTCGGTTCATCGAAAAGCATGATTCGCGGCCGCATGCACAGGGAGCGCGCGATCGCCACCCGTTGCTGCTGCCCGCCTGACAGTTGTCCCGGGAACTTGTGGGCCTGATCCGGAATCTTGACGCGTTCGAGATACTGCATGGCTGTTTCCTCGGCTTCCGCACGCGGGGCCTTCCTTACCCAGATCGGCGCCAGCGTGCAGTTCTCAAGCACGGTCAGGTGGGGAAACAGGTTGAAGTGCTGGAAAACCATCCCGACCTCCCGACGCACCACCTCGATGTTCCTCAGGTCATTGCTCAGTTCCGTGCCGTCGACGATGATATCTCCCTGCTGATGTTCCTCAAGCCGGTTGATGCAACGGATCATGGTGGATTTCCCCGATCCGGAGGGGCCGCAGATCACGATTTTCTCGCCCCGCACGACATTCAGGTTGATGTTCTTCAGGACATGAAACTGTCCATACCATTTATGCATGTTGCGAATCGTGACCGCAAAATCCTGGGCAGAATCCGCTTCAGGGGTGTTGTTGTGGGATTCGTTCATGGTAATCATCCGCTATCGTTTGTGTTCCGTTTCAAGCTTTCTTTCCAGGTACAGCGAATACCGGGCCATGCCGAAACAGGAGATGAAGAAAAAGATGGCTACGAACAGGTAGACCTCGTTGGACAGGCCGGTCCATTTCGTATCGGCCAGGGAAGAGCGCCCGATGCCAAGGGGATCCAGCAGTCCGATGATGATGACCAGCGTCGTATCCTTGTAAAGGCCAATGAAGGTGTTGACTATTCCCGGGATGGAAATCTTCAGGACCTGGGGCAGCACGATGAGTCGCATCGATGTCCAGTATTTCAGCCCCATGGCGTCTGCCGCTTCATACTGCCCCTTGGGAATGGCCTGGAGTCCACCCCGGATTACCTCCGCCATGTAGGCAGAGGAGAACAGCGTGACCATGATCAGGACCCTGAGCAGCAGATCGAAAGTCGTTCCCCTGGGCAGGAAGTAGTTCAGCATGGTGGATGCGACGAAGAGCAACGTTATAAGCGGAACACCCCGTATGAACTCGATGAATCCTACCGAGAACAGCCGGATCGCCAGCAGATCGGACTGGCGCCCGAGCGCCAGAAGGATCCCGATGGGAAGGGAGAAAGCGATTCCGGTAACGCCGACAACCAGGGTCAGCATGAATCCCCCGAACTTGTCCGTTTCCACAGGTTCCAGTCCGTACCCGCCAAGCAGCAGCCATCCGGCGATGAACGGGTAGGCGCAGGCGAAGTACAGTCCCTGCTTGCGAAATGGTGCGCGATCCCATAGCACGGCGACCAGGGCGATCAACAGGAGCAGGAAGGAAAGGTCGACACGCCACCGGGACTCGTGCGGATAGAAACCGTAGGTAAACAGGTTGAAGCGTTCGCTGATGAAGGCCCAGCAGGCTCCCGCAGCCTTGGCGCGGCATTCGTCACGGTTTTCTCCGGTAAACGCCGCATCCAGGAATACCCACTCGAGTGTTGGAGGGATGATCTCGTACAGGAACCATGCCGAAAGGGCGGTCATGACGATGTTGGTGGGGGATGAGAGCAGGTTTTCACGAATCCAGGCCATCGGGCCGATGGTGTTCGAAGGAGGGGGCAGATCGGGATGCTCGCCGGGTTTGTAGGTCTCTTGCTGCATGCTTCTGCCTGCTGCTACCGTTCGACCAGCTTGATGCGGTTGTTGTACCAGTTCATTACTGCCGAAATCATCAGCGACAACGCGAGGTACAGCAAAAGCACGATGATCATGCATTCCATTTCCCTCCCGGTCTGATTGAGGGAAATGCCACCTATCGTGGCGAGAATATCCATGTACCCGATGGCAATGGCAAGGGATGAATTCTTGGTCAGATTGAGATACTGGCTGGTCAGGGGCGGTACGATTATCCGCAGTGCCTGAGGGATGACGACCAGATTCAGCACCCTGTTGCGTTTCAGTCCAAGTGCCGATGCCGCTTCGGTCTGGCCGTAGTCCACTGCCACGATGCCTGCCCGGACGATCTCCCCGATGAATGCCGCGGTATAACAGGACAGGGCAAGCCAAAGGGCGATGAACTCAGGCCTGATTACCATTCCCCCCTTGAAATTGAATCCCTTCAGTTCGGGGATGTCCCATGTGATCGGGGCGCCCAGGATGAAATAGGCAACTATCGGTATGCCGGCCATGACACCCAGCCCGATCCAGAACACCGGATAATGATGTCCAGTCTCATCCTGTACTCTCCGTGCATGTTTCCTGAACCACATCATGAAACCGATGCCGGCCAGGATCAGCATGGGGACAATCCAGAACAATGTCTCGAAGACCGGTGCCGGCATGAAGAAGCCCCGGTTGGTGAGAAATGCCCCCTCATTGAGGCTGATGGCCTGTTTCGGGACTGGAAGGGAGTGCACTATTACGCCGTATACAAGCAGGATATGCAGCAGTACGGGCACATTGCGCACATACTCGATGTACACGTAGGCAAGCTTGTTGGTCAGCCAGTTCCTGGAAAGCCTGAGCACACCCAGGATGAAGCCCAGCAAGGTGGCCAGCGCGATCCCGCATACGGCTACCAGCAGGGTATTGAGAATTCCCACCATCATCGCCCGGAAATGGCTTGATCGCGAGGTGTACTCGATGAAATGCTGGTTGATATCGTAGCTGGAGGGCTGCCACAGAAAGTTGTAGCTGAAGCCCTTGCCTATCGCTTCAAGATTGATGTAGGCGTTACGGATGATGTAGGCGAAGAAACCAAGTATCAGGCATATGGCAACTATCTGGATAATGACAGAGCGTGTTTCCTTGTCGTTCCAGGTCCTCGACAGTGAAATTCCTTTTCGGGAAGTTACCATGCCGGTCATTGTCGATCTCGATTCATTCGCGTCCGGTACGGCTCAGGGCAAACGGGATGCTCTCTACGGGGCCTCCGGGTGCTGCACTGTCTGGCAGGTGAAAGCCCATGCGACCAATGCAAAAAAAGGGGTCTGGCGATCAGGCCAGACCCCTTGTCGTGCCCTGCAAAGGCAACTCCAGTATGGACTGTGTCCTTACCGGATGGGAGCTGCGTACAGGATGCCGCCATCTCTCCATGAGGCATTAAGTCCGCGGGCCAGCGCAAGTGGGGTATCCGGTCCGACATGCGCATCGAACAGTTCCGCATAGTTCCCGCCGACTCCGATGGCCCGTACCGCCCACTTGGCGTCCAGTCCGATCATCGATCCCATGTCGCCTTCGGTGCCACACAGACGGTTGATGCTGGGATTGTCGCCTGCCGAACCGCACATGGCATCAAGATTGCCCTTGTTCACGCCTAACTCCTCGGCAATGATGATGGCATTGACCACCCATTTTCCGATATCAGCCCACTGGTCGTCGCCGTGTCGCACTGCACCGCCGAGCGGTTCCTTCGAGATGATTTCCGGCAGGATCACGTGAGCGGAGGGGTCGTCCAGGGCCGCACGGGTCGAGGCCAGTCCAGATGCGTCCGTGGTGTAGACATCGCAACGGTTTCCGGAATAGTTGGCAATCCCTTCCTCGTTGGTTTCGATGTTGACCGGTTCATAGTTCATGTTGTTGGCACGGAAGAAGTCGGCCAGGTTAAGCTCGGTCGTCGTGCCGGTCTGGATGCAGATGGACGCTCCATCAAGTTCCATCGCGGAATTCACACCGAGATCCTTGCGCACCAGGAAACCCTGACCGTCATAGTAGTTGACCGGCAGGAAGGTAAGCTTCAGATCTGCGTCGCGGCTCATCGTTTCCGTCGTGTTGCGAAAGAGAATGTCGCCTTCCCCGGAGTTCAGCAGGGTGAACCGCGTCTTGCCGGTGGACGGAACGAACTTGACCTTTTCTCCGTCACCCAGAACTGCAGCGGCGACGGCTCGGCAAAAGGAAACATCGAAACCTTCCCACCGTCCGTTTTCGTCCGGCGCGGCGAATCCCGCAAGGCCGGTCGTGACGACGCAATTCAATTCTCCCCGGGCCTGTACATCTTCCAATGTCCCAGCCTGGGCAGTCATTGTTGAAAGGGATAATGCAGTAGCAAGTGCTGCGGCTTTCTTGATAGTCATCGTGTATTCTCCTCGTTTCAAATTTCTAACCAAACAAATTGTCTCGAATATTTACCCGGGCAATTAACGGAATCGCCAGGCGGATATGCTCTCCGAGTTTCACATAATCATATGAGAATGTAAATCTTTTCTACCGTCCCGAGAAAAATCCTGTCGGTCCGGTCGGCGCCGGGTCCCGGGCCACCTGAGCTGCCGATGAAACATCAAACCACTCCATGAGCCTGCATGTCGGCATGATAGGATGAACGCACCATCGGGCCGGATGCCGCGCTGGAGAACCCGATGTTTCTGGCAGCGTCGGCCAGGTCCTCGAATTCTTCCGGCGTCCAGTACCGTTCAACGGGAAGATGGGACCTGCTCGGTTGCAGGTACTGTCCCAGGGTGACCATGCTGACTCCATGTGCAAAAAGATCATGGAGAACCCTGATCACTTCTTCCCGGGTTTCGCCAAGTCCCAGCATGACGCCCGATTTGGTCGGCAGGTCCGGACAATCGGCCTTGATCTGCCTGAGCAGCTGCAGGGAGTGCCGATAGTCGGCGCCCGGCCGGGCCTTGCGATACAGTCTCGGCACGGTTTCCAGATTGTGATTGAAGATATCTGCCGGTTCGGATTTCAGGATCCTGATCGCAGTTTCCATCCGCCCCCGAAAATCCGGAGTCAGTATCTCGATGCAGGTGGACGGGCATGATTGCCTGATGGCCGAAATGCATGACGCGAAATGCCCGGCCCCTCCATCCCGCAGGTCGTCGCGGTCGACGGAGGTTACCACGACATGCCGTAACCGTATGGCCGCGACGGCTTCTGCAAGATTGAGCGGTTCCCGGGCATCAAGGGGCAGGGGGCGGCCGTGCGCGACATCGCAGAAAGGGCAGCGTCTCGTGCAGATGTCGCCCATGATCATGAAGGTGGCAGTGCCGTTGCCGAAGCATTCGCCGAGATTGGGGCAGGCGGCTTCCTCGCAGACCGTATGCAGTCCCCGTGCTCGCAGCAGACGTTTCAGACCGGCGACTTCCGCGGTCCCCGTAAAGCTTGCGCGGATCCATTTCGGCTTGCGCAGCAACTGCTCCCGAGGCAGCCGGTCGACCTTTACCGGTATGCGGGAGAGCTTGTCGCTCCCGCGCAGTTTTTCACCGGGAATCACCTGGCGCGGCGGTTTCCGCGAGAGTGTCTGAAAGGGATTCATGATCAGGATCCGGGCACGTTGCAGGTCATGGCAGGGGGGCTTGTTCGTACTCGCTGATACTTGGGCAGGAACACACGAAATGCTTGTCTCCGTAGGCATTATCCACCCGTCCGACGGGCGGCCAGAACTTGTTGTCCTGTACGGCAGGCGTGGGGAAAAACGCCCGTTCCCGGGAATAGGGGCGATCCCACTGGTCGGAAACCAGCAGATGGTAGGCATGGGGAGCGTTGACGAGCAGGCTGTTCTCAAGTGGCATGTCCCCGTTCTCTATTTCCCGGATTTCCTCGCGAATCAGGATCATGGCATCGCAGAAACGGTCCAGCTCCTCAAGCGATTCGCTTTCTGTCGGCTCGATCATCATTGAGTCCGGTACCGGCCAGGACATGGTCGGAGCATGAAACCCGTAGTCGATGAGGCGTTTTGCAACATCCTCGACCGTAACACCGCAGGCTGCCTTGATCGGTGCCAGGCTGATCACGCATTCGTGGGCGACCCGTCCATTCGATCCCCTGTACACTACGGGGTAATGCGGATCAAGGCGATGGGCAATGTAGTTGGCGTTCAGAATCGCCATCTGGGTCGAGCGCTTCAGTCCATGTCGGCCGAGAAGCCGCATGTAGGCCCAGGAAATCGGCAGAATGAGCGGGGATCCCCAGGGTGCCGCGGAAACGGTCCCAAGCGGTCGCGATCCGCCCCGGTTGCAGGATACGACGGGGTGGTCAGGTAGAAATGGCTGCAGGTGTTCCCTGACTCCTATCGGACCCATGCCCGGACCGCCTCCGCCATGCGGTATGGCAAATGTCTTGTGCAGGTTGAGATGCATTACATCCGCCCCGATTTCCGCTGGTCGGCAGAATCCCACCATGGCATTCATGTTTGCGCCGTCCATGTAGACCTGTCCGCCGTGCTGGTGCACGATATCACAGATGTCCTGTATTCCTTCCTCGAATACGCCGTGGGTTGAAGGGTAGGTAATCATGGTAGCGGCCAGGGTGTCCCGGTTATCCGCTGCCTTGCTCCGGAAATCCTCGAGGTCTATGTTGCCCTGTGCGTCGCACTTGACGACGACGACAACCATGCCGGCCATGATTGCGCTTGCAGGATTGGTTCCGTGCGCGGATGCCGGGATCAGGCATACGTTACGCTGTGCATGGCCTCGTGCCTTCTGCCAGGCCCGGATGCATAGAAGACCGGTGTACTCCCCCTGTGAACCGGCATTCGGCTGGAAGGAGAAGGCGTCGAATCCGGTGATTTCACACAGCATGGTTTCAAGTCGATTGATGATGCGGTGATAGCCCTTCACCTGTTTGGTGGGCGCGAAGGGATGAATGTGGGCAAATAGCGGGTTGGATATCGGTTCCATTTCGCTTGCGGCATTGAGTTTCATGGTACAGGATCCCAGGGGAATCATGGCCCTGGCGAGGGTGATGTCCTTGCTTGCGGTCTTGCGCAGGTAGCGCATGAACTCTGTTTCTGCCCGGTAGCGATGGAAGATTGGGTGGGTGAGAAAACGGCTGCTCCGCCGACAGGATTCCGGGATCGACGGTTCCAGGTCAAGATCGAACAGGTTGCCCCGTACCTGTCCCGACGTACTGCCCTCAAATACTTCCAGCAACCCAACCACCTTTTCCCGGGTGATGGTTTCGTCCAGGCTTATCCCGATCTGATCGTCATTGATCTTTCTCAGGTTGTACCGTGCCTGCGCGGCCTTGTCATGTACCTGCCGAGCCTTGCCCGGCACCAGAACCACGATGGTGTCGAAAAAGCGGTCATGGAGTATCTCGAACCCGAGATGCGACAGTTCATTGGCGAGGGCCCTCGTCAGCCGGTTCACTCCCCTTGCTATGCGTACCAGTCCTTCAGGGCCGTGGTACATGGCGTAGACCGTGGCCATCACGGCCAGCAAGACCTGGGAGGTGCAGATGTTGCTCGTTGCCCTGTCCCGGCGTATGTGCTGTTCGCGGGTCTGCAGGGCCATACGATAGGCCTGCCTGCCGTTTGCATCAATGGTGATGCCGATCAGCCTTCCGGGGACCGAGCGCTTGTATCGCTCGTGGGTGGCGAGGTAGGCGGCGTGCGGTCCGCCGAATCCCATGGGAACGCCAAATCTCTGTGTGCTGCCGACGACTATATCGGCTCCGAATTCCCCTGGTGGTCTGAGCAGGGTCAGGGCCAGGGGGTCTGCGGCAATGATCGTCAGGGCACCCTGTTCCTTCAGTATCCTGACAGATTCCGAGTAGTCGTGGATGGCGCCACTGCATGCCGGGTACTGCAGGATCCCGGCAAAGTATTCTCCATTCGAGAGGTCGCTGCCATGATTTCCCACGACGACCTCTATTCCCAGTGGTTCTGCGCGGGTCTGTATGACCGCCACGGTCTGGGGGAAACAGTCACGGTCGACAAAGAACCGGTTGCTTCTGTTCTTGCCGACTCGTCTGGCAACCAGCATGGCTTCCGCCGCTGCGGTGGCTTCGTCCAGCAGGGAGGCATTGGCCAGTTCCATCCCCGTCAGATCCATGATCATCTGCTGGAAAGTGATCAGTATCTCCAGTCTGGCCTGGCTGACTTCCGGCTGGTAGGGGGTATAGGCCGTGTACCAGTCCGGGTTTTCCATGACATTTCGTCGTATGACCGGCGGAGTCACCGTGCCGTAGTACCCCATGCCGATCATCGAGATCGCCCCGGTGTTGTCGTCCGCTATCTGTCTGGCGAGCTTGTTGAGGCGATTCTCGTCAAGCGAGCGGGGGAGAGAGAACTGGTATCCGCTCAGGATGGATGATGGGATGGTCTGCTCGATCAGTTCGTCAAGCGTCGTCAGGCCGAGGGCATCCAGCATCCTGACAATCTGGCCGGAGCCTGAGCCAATGTGACGGATGGCGAAGTCGTCGGGTCTTGGCATATGTCCGGTTCGCGGATGAGGTTGTCGGGATTCTCCTGCGGTCAGTCCAGGCTTCCCAGCAGTGCCTGATAGGCATCATGGTCCATCAGCGAATCGAGTTCCGATTCGTCCGAGATCCGGACCTTGTAGAGCCATCCGCCGTCTTCCGGGCACAGGTTCACAGTCTCGGGAGTGTCATTGAGGTTGCTGTTTACCGCCACGATGACTCCGCTGACCGGAGACTTGACCTCGCCTGCAGCCTTGACTGATTCGATGACCACGGCTTCTTCTCCTGATTTTATTTCCGCACCGGTTTCCGGCAGTTCCACATAGACTATGTCCCCAAGTTGCTCCTGGGCATATTCCGTGATGCCGATAATGGCCACATCATCTTCAATTTCCACCCATTCATGGTCACTGGTGTATCGTTTGTTCATGAGTATAGACGCCTCCAGATCTGTGTTCCGGGATTTGATGTCCGGTTGATGGACACGGTCGATGGTAACGGTGCGGCACAAACGGCAATGCACTGACCGTCACGGGAAGTCGATGGTTCCGTACCAATGCGTTCAGACGACTGCCGATCCTTGCATGGTCGATATCAACATAGCCCAGACATGCGGGATGACCGATACTTGCTCCGAATCCGCCGCTGGTTACTTTTCCGGCAGGATTTCCGGCAATGTCCTCCAGGGGGATTCCTTCACGGATCGGGGCTCGTCCGTCTGGCCTGAGTCCTACCAGTCGGCGGGAAATCCTGTCCGGTATCTGGTTCAGGACCGTATCCGCCCCGGGGAAGCCCCCGGCCCGGCCGCCATCCGCTCTGCGGACACGGGAAACCGACCACAGCAATCCTGCCTCGATCGGGGTCGTGGCATCGCTGATTTCATGTCCGTACAGGCACAGTCCCGCTTCCAGTCGCAGGGAATCCCGGGCTCCCAGACCGCACCACCGGACGCACTGGTGATCCGTGAGGCGATCCGCGAGCGGTCCGGCATCGGATTTGCCCACGATAATCTCGAATCCGTCTTCTCCCGTATAGCCTGCCCGGGAAACCGTGCAGGCTATTCCGTCAAGGATCATGTCTTTGCAATCCATGAAGAACATGTCATCGACAGGCTGTCCCAGCTCTGTCAGGACCCTGCTGCTGTCGGGCCCCTGGAGCGCCAGCATGCAGACATCGTCCGTCAGTTCAACCTGAAGGCTGTTGCCGATCCGGTTGTGGAGATGGGCCAGGTCATCCTCCTTGCAGGCGGCATTCACCACAAGCGTGAAATGCTCCGGGGCATGCCGGATGATCATCAGATCGTCGATTACGCCGCCCTGGTCGTTGAGCAGCAATCCGTAACGCTGTTTCCCGCAGGGCAGGTCCAGGACATCGACCGGCATCAGGGTTTCAAGCTGTCTGGC
>JAJDVC010000005.1 GCA_022826305.1 Gammaproteobacteria bacterium
GAACGGCTCGCGGCCCACTTCGGCGCGGTCGGGCCGGTCCAGCCAGGTTTCCAGTGGGAGCGGTTCGGTCGGCGGCGGCTTCGGAAAGGGTCTCTCGTTCATGACGTCAATCTTACCCCCAACACTTCGGCAAGTACACGGACAATCCGTACCAACCGGTTCACGGAACGTGCCGCCGTCGTCTGCGTCGGCAGACTGCTGCTTCCTGAAGATGCGGTGCGATGCCCTCATGTTCCCCGGGAAAAATCATCCCCTCTCGGGAATTTCATCATCCGGCATGATCGTTATTCTGCGGAGCGGGATGCACGACATGTTGATGGAATCCGGACATTCTGTCCTTCCACACGAATTTCAGAAGTTCAGGGAAACGTCCCGGTGTACGGACAGGCAGCCGGCGACCGCCTCGGCCATGTCCTCCGTGAGACGATCTTGCAGGCGCAGGCCCATGGTTCCGCTGATGACGTTGTCGTAGCGATCAAGCGGGGCATGCAGCTTCCCGGCCCGGGAGCGCCATTCAAGTTCGTTTTCGAACAGGGTGAGCGCCTCGGCGTGAAGGGACAGGGCGGCTACGACATCCGGCTCCTCTCCCTTGAGTGCCCTTCTTGTCCTGGACAGCTTCGTCTTGATCTCGTCTATGCCCCTGAAACCGCTCAAGCGGGCTTCTGCCAGCTTGTATTCCTCCATGACCCGGGTTGCATTGTCCGGGGTCATGTCGACTGCCAGGAGGCCCTGAAGCCTGAGAATTTCGCCTTTCATCTCTGCCAGATCGTCCCGTTGTTCGAGGACTTCCATGAGATCCTGCAGGGGTTCGTAGGCGGCATCGACATTCCTGCGATAGGTAGAGCGGTTGATCTTGTCCGTCTTGGCGAGCTCCTTGTATATGCCGTTCATGTCGGCGTACTTGGCCGGAATCCGATTCTCAAGCTCCGTTTTCTGTGCTTCCAGTTCGCCGATATCCTCAAGCATCTGCTCGGTCTGCTCCTCCTTGTCAGGGTTGTTCCTGATGCGTTCCAGTCTTCTCTCAAGGGTGTCGAGACGGTTGTCGATGCCCTTGATCCGGGGTTTGACCTGTCGTGCAGCTGCGTGGACCGGCTGATATTCGACCACGAATGCCGCCAGTTCATCGGAAGATTCGTTGATTCTGTCGACCAGTTCGAAGGTGTTCTCGACCAGCACGAAGCTCTCATCCAGTGCGATGCTGTACGATTCCGGCACCATGGAAAGATCAACCTTCCGTGCTTCCGTGACGGCATCGAGTATTTCCTCCCGATTCTCCCGGTAGACTGGAAAGATGAGTTCCTCGATGCATGCCTGGAGTTTCGGATTGACCGGGGGGGGAGCGGTTTCGGATGTCAGGAATGTCCGGTTCGGCATGTAGTTCACCAACCCCGGGAAATATCCGGCTATCGCCAGCCCGAGCAGCTGAAGGGCGATGAAGGAGACGGCCCCCTTGTAGATGTGGGTCGTCTTGACCTCGGGCGGTGAGACTCCTCTGAGATAGAACAGCGCGAACCCGAATGGCGGAGTGAGAAACGATGTCTGGATGTTGAGTCCCACCATGACGCCGAGCCATACCGCCGTGATGTTCGCCGAAGGGTCCGCCAGCAGGATGGGGGCGACGATCGGTACGACCACTACCGCGATTTCTATGAAGTCGAGAAAGAAACCGAGAAGGAATATGACCAGCATGACCACAAGGAACTGGACCCAGAATCCTCCCGGCAGGCCCGTCAGGAACTCGCGGACCAGATGTTCTCCACCGAAGGCGCGAAAGGCAGCCGTGAGCATTGCCGCACCGATCAGGATTATGAATACCATCGAGGTCGTCTTGGCGGTTTCGATCATCACACCGACCAGCGTGTTGTCGATTCTGAAGGTTCGCCAGATGCTCCAGGCAACGGCTCCGATGCAGAACAGGGAGGCTGCGGCGGCCAGCACGATTCCCGTCATGTCCCGGTTCGACGAGATGTTCTTGATGTTCAGGTCGAAAATTTTCAGCAGGATCAGCAGTACCAGCACAGATGCCGTGGCGATCAGCAGGGGAGTGTAGCGGTGCCTGCCCGGCTTGCAGAGCCGATATCCGCCCATGACGGTGGCGCCGACTGCGCCGATTGCCCCCGCCTGATTGACTGTTGCGACCCCGGTCACGATCGAACCGAGCACGGCGAAGATCAGGGCGAGAGGGGGGACCAGCGATATGGCGGTGTAGGCCAGGAACTGCCTGTCGTATTTGCCCTCGTAGGGTACCGGAGGAGCCGTATCCGGTTTCAGGATGGCGCGTACAAGTATGAAAAGCATGTACAGACCTACCAGCACCAGTCCCGGAACCAGCGCTCCCATGAACATGTCACCGGCGCTTGCTGACGTGATGTCCATTTCCGCCGGCATGGAGAACTCGCCTGTGGCCTCCTTGTATTCGGCGGCGCGAATCGTCCTTGCCCTGTCGGCGGCGTTGGCCAACTGGTCGGCAAGGATGATCAGCACGATGGAGGGCGGGATGATCTGGCCCAGGGTTCCGGAAGCGCAGATGGTGCCGGTCGCCAGCGGCTTGGAGTAGTTGTTCCTGATCATTGCGGGCAGGGATATCAGACCCATGGCAATGACCGTGGCCCCCAGTATGCCGGTTGTCGCGGCCAGCAGGGCCCCGACGAATACCACGGAAATCCCGAGCCCGCCCGGAACCGGTCCGAACAGCTGTGCCATGGCCACCAGCAGGTCTTCGGCGATTTTTGACCTTTGCAGCATGATGCCCATGAACACGAACAGGGGAATGGCAATGAGCGTATCGCGTTCCACCTCCCAGTACAGGCTGCGGAAGTTGGTCACCCCGGCGGTGAGCCACTGTACCGGCCCGTCCTGCGCGAAATAGGCGCTCGGATCGTCGGCGAACAGATATCCGGACAGCGCCGCCAGGCCGATTGCGCCGATCGCCGAACCGGGTAGTGCAAAGGCGACGGGATAGCCCGAGCTGAGCGCCACGACCATGAGCAGGATCAGCACGCACAGAAAGACCAGTTCCATGGATCAGGCCTCCGACGGGTTTCCAGCAGTGCCGGAAGTCTGGTGTTTGCTGATGTTGTCCAGGATGAAGGCGGTGAACTGCACCGCCATGCTGAGCGAGAACACGAGCAGGTAGCTCGACATCAGGTACTTGGTGTACATCCCGAACCCGCTCTGGGATATCTCGAAGCTGAGCATCGGACTGGTGATTATGCTCCCTTTCCCAGCGGTTCCCATGTAGAGGATGATCCAGCATAGAGGCAGCCCCAGCACCAGGGAACCGACGATATTTGCCAGCGCCTTCATCCTTTCCGGGAAATTGGCATAGAACACGTCGACCCGCACATGTCCGTCGTGGACCAGCGTATAGGCGCTCGAGAACAGGAACAGGCCCGCATACCAGAAACGGACCAGGTCCCCCATGAATGCCTGCTCGTAGGAGAATACGAAGCGGGTCAGCACGATGGTGAACTCGGCCAGCACGATCAGCAGTGCGAGCCAGATGAACCCCGGGGCGCGTGAGAACAGGGCGATGGCAAAACCGAGCGCGATCAGCGGATAGTGGACATAGGTTCCCCTGAAGATCGATCGACCGAGCTGTGTGGCGTAATGATCCCCGACAATGTGCGGAAGGAAGCCTTCGACACGCAGGAAGGAGATGGACATGTCGACCAGTCCCACCAGGAAGACCGCCCAGAACGCACCGCGCACGATGTAGGAGGCGATGCCGGAATACAGTTGTGCGTCATCGCCGACGGTTCTCGATCGGGTCAGCAGGCATGATGCCGCTGTGGCACAGAATGCCGCAACGCATGCGGCCAGCTGGATCCATCCTGTGCTGACGGAATCACCGTCCAGCCTTCCGGGCTTTCCCGCGATCCAGCCCAGGTGTTCGAGGAATGCCGAGAGACCCGGCAACTTCGCCCAGTAGATCAGCAGGTTGTCGATCAGGAAGAGAAACAGTGCGACCACCATCCAGGCCGCAAGAACCCGGTACGCCAGATCCGATCTGGAGGTCTGCACAGGCAAGAAGAACTGCCCATATCGGCCCGTTCACGGAATCTGGAAATCCGTGAACGGGCCGCTGGGGATATCGGACTAGACGCCGAGAACGCGGTTACGCTGACGCAGGTATTCCTGGTCGGCAATCTTGGCCCACCCGCCGACATCGGTCCTGGCTTTCACGAAGCTGCCGTGAATCCTGTTGGCCAGATCGCTGTGCTGAACCGTTTCCGCGAACACCTCTTCGGCAGCTTCCCCGAACGAGTCGTAGATGTCGTCGCTGAAGCGTTTCAGCTTGACTCCCTGGTCATTCAGGAGGCGAGTCAGCGCGGAACCGTTGTTGGCATTGAATTCGGACATCATCACATCGTTTTCCATGGATGCTGCGGCGTCAATCATGACCTGGTCGGACCTGGACAGGCTCTCCCAGAAATCCTTGTTGATGCCGGCCGCCAGCATCGGGCCCGGTTCGTGCATGCCCGGATAGTAGTAGTACTTGGCGGCTTCGTAGAACTTCATGGCCTCGTCGTTCCAGGGTCCGACCCATTCCGTTGCGTCAATTGCACCGGAAATCAGGTTTTCGTAGATCTGTCCGCCGGGCAGGGACACGGGAGATGCCCCCAGCTTCGCCAGCACATCGCCGCCCAGTCCGGGGATACGCATTTTCAGTCCGTTGAAATCGTCAGCGACATTCATTTCCTTGCGGAACCAGCCGCCCATCTGTACGCCCGTATTGCCGCACATCAGATTCTTCAGACCATATTCGCCGGCCAGTTCGTCCCAGAGTTCCTGGCCGCCGCCAAACCGGATCCATGCATTCATTTCGGTATAGGTCAGTCCGAAAGGAACCGCAGTGAAATAAGCCCAGCCGGGATGCTTGCCTTTCCAGTAATAGTCTGCGGCATGGTAGATCTGGGCATTGCCCGATGCCACTTCATCGAATGAATCGAATGCGCCGACACGTTCACCCGCTGCGAAGTATTCCACGGCGAAGCGTCCGTCGCTGATATCTGTCAGTCTCTGGGCAAATCGCTGGGCACCGGTTCCCAGCCCGGGGAAATCACGCGGCCAGGTGGAAACGACCGCAATTTCAATGCGCTCCTGGGTGATGGCGGGGGGGGACAGTGTCGAAGCACCTGCCGCAACCGCCGCAACGGCGCCGCCCTTGAGAATTTCTCTGCGTTTCATAGTCGATCCTCCAATAGAGTAGGGATTTCTGTAATTTGGGCCGATTGAGACACACGACCGACCCGGAATGAATCCGGACCAGCTCCAGATTGCGAGTAATGCCGGTAGTATTACCTATTTGGAGAAATGAGTAAAGCCGGAATCATGCCTGCATGCCCCCGGGACGATGATGTTCCCCTGATCGGATAGTAAGGAGAATGAAGGAGGATGATGTTCTGTCTGCTTGATGAATGCCCATCATGTGAGCGATAATCGCCTACGTCATGGGCGATTTTTCCTACACTCCCCGATTCGCCAGCGAATTGCTCCGTAAGGCGCTTGCCGTTTCCCCGGTCGTCATTCTCATGGGCGCCAGGCAAACCGGCAAGAGCACACTGGTACAGCATGAACCCTCGCTTGCAGGTCATCTGTACCTCACCCTGGACGACCCTGAGGTTCGCGAAAAGGCGCATCTGGCACCGGAGGATCTCCTTCGCAGCGCTCCACGCCTGGTGTTGGACGAAGTACAACGGGAACCCGATCTGCTGCTTGCAGTGAAGCGCATCGTGGATGCCGACAGGCCGCGCAAGTACGGCCGCTTCGTTCTCACGGGATCGGCCAACCTGCACCTGATGCGGCAGGTTTCGGAATCCTTGGCGGGGCGGGCGACTTACGTCAATCTCTGGCCACTCACGCGACGGGAGCGTCTTGGCTGGGGTGAGCCCGGCATCTGGTCGGCACTGCTGTCCTGCCCGGCAAAGGACTGGGGCACCCTCATTGAGGGCGAGGCGGCGGCGTCTGCGGACTGGCGCGAATCCATACGCGAAAGCGGCTATCCGATCCCCGCTCTGGAACTGCCCGATCAGGAGACTCGGGACCTGTGGTATGACGGCTATGTTCGCACTTATCTGGAGCGCGATCTCCAGGCATTGTCGGCAGTCGGTGATCTTGTTGATTTCCGACGTCTCATGCGCGCCGCCAGCCATCGTCTCGGCGGCTTGGTGAACCAGGCCGAGATTGCCCGCGACACCCGGATTCCCCGAGCCACCGTGCAGCGTCACCTCAATCTGCTCGAAGCCTCCTTCCAGACCTTTCGACTGCCAGCGTATTCGGTCAACCGTACAAAGCGCCTGATAAAGAGCCCCAAGCTCTATTGGAGCGACCCGGCACTGGCGATTTGGCTAAGCGGTAGCAACGAACTGACGGGAGTTCATCTGGAGAACCTGGTGCTGGTGGACCTTCTGGTATGGCGCGAAGGCCAGAT
>JAJDVC010000030.1 GCA_022826305.1 Gammaproteobacteria bacterium
CAACGGCTACCACTGGCTCGGGAGGGAGAAGCTCTACAACCCGTTCGACCTGCTGCTGCTGTTCGACAGCCGCAATTTCGAGGCCCACTGGTTCGAGACCGGTTCCCCGACCTTCCTGTTCCGGATGATGATGGAGCGGGAAGTCAGTACCATGGAACTGGAGCACCGGAGCACGGATGCCCGGCAGTTGTCGAGATTCGATGTCGAGCACATCGGCATCGATGCGTTGCTGTTCCAGACCGGTTACCTGACCATCACGGCAAGGGAGCGGGATGGCGTCCAGACCTTCTACACCCTGGATTACCCCAACCTTGAAGTGCGCCAGAGCCTGAACCAGGGGCTTCTGGACCATCTTGGCTGGGAAGGCAGGGAGGTGTCGGACAGCGGCAAGGAACTCGGCCGTCTGCTGGTGACCAACGACTTCGCGGGATTCGCGGACTGTCTGGGATCCTTCTTCGCCGGAATTCCATACCAGTGGCAGGGCAACAACGGTCCGGCGCGCTACGAGGCGTGGTACGCCGGGATGCTGTACGCCTGCTTCCGCACCATCGGGCTGGATCTGCGGGTGGAGGATTCCTCCAGCCGGGGCTGCGCCGACATGGTGGTGCTCCATGGTGCCCAGGTGTTCGTGTTCGAGTTCAAGATGGCCGACGGGGAAGACGACCGGGATGCCACTGCCGAACAGGCCATCGGACAGGTTCGGGAAAGGGGCTATGCTGACAAGTACCGGGATCGGGGAGAGCCGATCCACCTGATCGGCGTGGCCTTCGGCCGGGATCGGAGTCCGGTCGTGGTGAAAGCGGTTCCGGGCTGATTGCCGGAACCGATCAATGCTCGGGGCATGCCTGTCAGCCCATGGCGCGTATCAATCGGGTCCGGATTCCGGACCATCAGGGAGGAAGATATCTGCCATGTCGCTCTGCAAACGCTTCAGACAGCCGGGATTTGCAGGACAGGGATTTCCCGGAGATTCCGGCAGCAGGTGGAAAACTGTCGGCCGGGTCTATTCCTTCGGATTCGGAATCCTGGGAGGGATATGCATCATGTCCGATTCGGTTCGGTTCGCACTTCCGGAGACCCGGTGGCCTTGACCAGAGGTCTCGGATTGTCATGTCCGTAGGTTCGAGGTTAGAAGGATCGTCTGGCGATAGCGGTGTGGGTTTCTCCTGTGAGGCAAGGATCATCCGGACCCGTCGCACGATGCCATGGGGCCTCCGCGTGGCATGGACCTGCTTCTCATGGGTGGATGACATCCACTATAATATAACCCGACCTCCACTCCGAAGTGCGTCAGTCGTCGCCAGCCCGGCCGGTTCAGCCATGAGGTGGAAAGGGATCCTTTCCTGGGGGTATGGTATCCGAGTCTCGTATGGTCCCATCCTGTCGATGGATCACGAGTTCTCCTCCACCGTCATTGCCGAGAATATCCCTGGCACGGTCGATTCCTTCTTGTTGTGTATCGGTCAGCGCACTGACCCGTTTCGAGCCAGGTTTGACAACGGCCCAACCGTTTGGGCGAGGTACAACATGGCGTTCGTTTCGAGGCATGACGTGTAAATCCTAAAGATCGGTTGAAGTATCCAGTATGGGGATGGTCAGACGCAATTCAGGGGTAACCCTCATCCCCTGACAAGAAACCATTCTGATCCCGGGAAGGCCAATGCCCTGAAGGGAATCATGAGAAAATGATGCTTGCCCGCTTGACTGCATCAGTAATTTCATCGGCTACAAGCTGGCCGGGTTTTCCGAGTCCCGAAGCAGTCGCAACATGTGCGCAAATCCCCTGTTCGGCTTCCTTCAGATCCAGTTCAGGCTGTATTCCGCTATCGGATCCTGGCGTCTGCTCGCCATTCGAGTCTCCCGGTGCATTCGTATCATCCGGTTCATATACCTTGACAAATGTGGCGGGGGATTCGGCCAGGCGTCCATCGTGGGCCTGGAGCACTCGCAGTACCCGGCCTACCGTCTGGTAGCCCTCGGCACCCCGTTCCAATGCGCCTGCAACATCGAATCCTGGCTGGACGACTACCGGGATGATGATGTAACCGAAGCGTTTTTCCGGTACCTTTCGCATCACACGACCAACAAGCCTGCACAACATCAACTTGACTGTCACGTGGGTCCGGGAATGCCACGGCATCGAGTTGCGGCACATCCACACCCTCGATGAAAAGCTTGACATTGCAGACTATCCGGCATTCACCGTCCCGGTCAGCTTGGCAAGCGCTCGAAGTGCCAGATTGCGCTGAAGAGCGCTTGCTGATGCATCAAGATGCTGGGCATCAACCTTCATGGTCCGTCCACTATGCATCCGCCTTGTCGTGATCCTGAGAAATTCGCTTTCCTTGAATGCACTGGCATACCACTTTCGGTTATAGCTCGGGCACCCCGTATCCGCACTGATTTCGAGTGTACAACAAACGGTCGTTCTCCTTGCATCCTCAAACATATGCACTCAAGCTACTATCTTCGGACCAGGATTGCACATGGTCACAGGAAAGAGATTACCCCGGATCCGGAAATCACGCAGGATCACGGAACTGCGATCCAGGTCACTGGTTTCGACCGCGCAGGCCGGAACCACAGATGGAAAGGATGTGCCGAGGCATACAACAAGCACTACAAGGGCATGGACAGGATATCACCCCGGGAAATGCAGTACGGATACAACCGGAAAAGGCAGGATTCCCTTTGCGGCTAAGGTGTTCGGGCGCATTTTCCCGTGAATCCGACTGTTGCGCTATAATGAACCACATGGAGCCCACACAATCCGAGATGCCTGTCAACACTGCGGCGTTGCTGGCGACGATTGATCGGCATGCAGTGCCAACACTATAAATCACAGTCTGTCGTTTCATGCCTGACACGCCCCTTTTGAATCTGTTCCATCCGGGCAACGGCAGGATTCCGCCGTATCTCGCTGGCCGCGATGT
>JAJDVC010000173.1 GCA_022826305.1 Gammaproteobacteria bacterium
CCCTTGGTCGAGGGCACACCCTGCACGCGGTCATCAAGCGCAACGGCCCGCCTGAGTGCCTGTCCGAACGCCTTGAACAGGGTTTCGGCGATGTGGTGTGCGTTTTCTCCCCTGAGATTGTCCATGTGCAGGGTGGTCAGGGCATGGTTGCAGAACCCCTGGAAGAATTCATGGATCAGGGAAGTGGAGAACGTTCCGACATTCCGGTCGGGATAGATGGCATGACTGACCAGCAGGGGCCTGCCTGAAAAGTCAATGACGACCCGGCTCAGGGCTTCGTCCAGTGGAACATAGGCGTGTCCGTACCGGGATATCCCCTGCTTGTCCCCCAGGGCACGCAGTACAGCCTGACCGAAGGTGATGCCGATATCCTCGACGGTATGGTGGTCGTCTATGTGCAGGTCTCCCTGCGCGGTGACCTGCATGTCAATGATGCCGTGACGCGCCACCTGTTCCATCATGTGCTCCAGAAACGGAACACCCGTGTCAAAACTGCATGCGCCGGTTCCATCAAGATTGACGGACACCGTGATGCGTGTCTCGCGGGTATTTCGCGTGATCTGGGCTGTTCTCTCTGTCATTGTGCTGTCACCTCTCGTCTGGCGGCATTCGAGAACCGGCTGGCATGTCGTGAAGAACCGTACTGTCCGGATTCCCGGAATTTACTGCCTGCCGGGTCTGTCGCGGCAGAAGCCTGTTACTGATGAACAGCTCACAAGGCGAGCCCACGTACATGACCTGTTGCTTGCGGATACTGGGTTAGAGTCACGGGGCACTGACCGGATACCAAGACAGAATTGATTCGGGACAAGTCTACTAGCAATTTCAGAAGTTTGATAGGATATATTGATAGAATTGGGAATTATACGGATAACCTTGAAAGGCGTATAATGGGTATATGCAGATATCGACGCACACAGCCCGGACATCCAGTCAGGCGCAAGCCGTTCCTAAGGGATTCCCTCATCAGCAGTGCAGTCTGTGGGACGCCGGACTTGAGCAAAGGATCGGGACTTGTCGGAAAACGGGGAAACCCATGCCGTTTTTCGGGCGGATGAAGCAGGGAGAAAAGCCGGACTTCCCGGGATTCGGGAAACGCAACCGGACCATCGGTTCATCCGGTATTCCGAATCCGATCATCCGCAGACCGGTCAAGCACCATGTGCTGTCGGTGATGGACATCGGCAAGCTCCGGTTCGTGCACCGAGAGGATTTCGAGGGTGCAGCCGTGAAGTCAGCCCGGGTCGCCATCCTGCAGGGAGAACTTGCAGTCAGGGAGACCCCGGCCCATGGGGAAGATGGGAAATGCGACGGGCCCGTGATGCCGCCGCACCATGCGGAACAGTAGGCCACGCCAGATGAAGCGTATAATTCCCACAAGGCTCCTGATCATCATCCCCCTGACCAATCGAATTCCGTTCAAACACGACCCCGGACATGCTCGCAGGACACGCACGATGGGAATAACCAGGCTGATAACCGCATGTTCGCTGGCGGCATGCCTGCTGCTGTCCGTATCGACAGGTGATGCACAAACCTCGGCATCGGACGGATTGAAGCCCGGCCACCCGGAGCGGTACGTGGTCCGGGAAGGCGATACGCTATGGAGCATAGCCAGCAAGTTTCTGGACTCTCCCTGGCGCTGGGAGGAGGTCTGGACCACCAACCCCGGCATCGAGGACCCGTACCTGATTTACCCCGGCGACCTGCTGGTGATCACCGACAAAAGGAAGATCAAGGCAATACGGAGCGTGCAGGCCGTGGAAACCGGAGCGGTCGCCGAATCCGGAGAAACAGCGGCAACACCGACGAAAAAAACACCGCAGATAACCGTGAAGCTTCAACCCCAGGTCCATGCAACCCCCATTGAAAGAGCCATACCGACCATTCCTCCGCAGGCCATCAGTCCGTTTCTCTCTTCCTCGGGAATTATCGATCCGGGCGAACTGGATCATCTGGGCTATGTGCTATCGGGGATTGAGGACGAACTCATACTCGGCAAGCTTACCCAGATTTACGCCCGGGGACTCTCCGGGCAGGCCGACCAGGAATACCTGATACTCAGGACTGGACAGCCCCTGATTCACCCGCAAACCCGGGAACTCCTGGGAGTCGAGGCCATACATCTCGGGCGGGCGCGGATAAACACCCGAAGCGAGGATGTATCCAGGCTGGCGATCACCTCCAGCAACCAGGCGATCTTTCCGGCAGACAGGCTGCTGCCGGTGGTCGGGGAAATGCCCTTGCCGCACTTTCAGCCCCGGAGTCCCGAATCGGACATCAGCGGACTGATCCTGCACTCGCATTTCGGTACATCGGAAGTCGGAAAGTTCGACATAGTAATCATAACTGGCGGCGCACGCGAGGGCATCCGGGAAGGACATGTATTCAAGACCCTGACCGACCACGGATTCCGGATCGACCCCGTTACCGGGGAAAGCTACCCCGTACCCGATTCCCAGTCAGGGCTGATAATGGTTTTCCAGGTATTCGAAAAGCTGAGCTATGCGCTCATCATGGAGTCCAACAGACAGATTGTCCTGGGTGACCGATACGTATCCCCCTGATCAGGAGGGCCATTTCCGTCACGGACAAAAAAAATCGGGCGAACTGCCGGACCCGCCTTCATGTCGTAACACGGAGCCTGCAGGCACACCCGCATCCGGGCTGGTCCTGCCGGGCAGGAAAATCCGGGGTACAAAAAGTTCCTCATGTCCAGCTGTAAACTGATAGACTATTCATGTGGGGTAGCATGGACAGGCAATCATGGTTGCCGATTTTGAAGTTCCGCTTTTTCAGCTTCGGGCGACCTTTCCCAGAATACCTTGAATCCGGACAATCTGGCTGAATTAAGCGTACTCGGAACAACAGGAACAAGGCGCCGATCATGAAAGAAAACATTCTTGATGTCCTGATCTATCTGTTCGAGAACTGTTTGGTGGAACCGGACAGTTATGAAACGGATCAGGACGCCCTCGTCCTGGAACTGGACCAGGCCGGATTCGAACAGACGATCGTTGACAAGGCTTTCGCGTGGCTCGAGAATCTTTCCGTCATACGCGAAAACACGACAGAACAGCCTGATCTTTCCGCTCGTTCCATCCGGGTCTTCAGCTCCCGCGAACTGATACAGCTTGATGTCAGGACGCGTGGGCTGCTGCTGAAACTGGAACAATACGGTGTACTGGATGCCATTTCCCGGGAAATGGTCATCAGTCAGCTGATGGCACTTGGCGACAGCGCCATCGACATGGAGTATGTCACGTGGGTCGTCCTGATGGTACTGAGCAATTACAAGGACGGGGAACAGATGACCGAGTTGACGGAAAGCCTTATTCTGGACGATCAGCACACTCGATTGCACTAGTCCCGGATGGATCATCCCGGGCGATCTCCGGACAGACGGAAACATGCATTGAAGCACGAATGAAAAAACAAGTGATCATCGTCGAATCGCCCGCGAAGGCAAAATCCATATCGAAATACCTTGGCAAGGAATTCAAGGCGCTCGCCTCCTATGGACATGTTCGCGACCTGCTGCCCAAGAAGGGAGCAGTGGAACCGGACAATGATTTCATGATGCATTATGAAATCATTGAAAGGAACAAGAAGTATGTTGATACGATCATCAAGGAGATGCGAACGGCGCAGGCCCTGTATCTTGCCACCGATCCGGATCGAGAAGGGGAGGCGATTTCCTGGCACCTGCTGGAACTGCTGAAGGAAAAGGAGGCATTGAACAACGTTCCGGTCTACCGGGTGGAATTTCACGAAATCACGCGCTCGGCGATCCTCAATGCGGTCGCCAATCCGAGAGAGATTTCAGACAACCTGATCAACGCCCAACAGGCAAGAAGGGCACTGGACTATCTGGTCGGATTCAATCTCTCGCCCCTGCTCTGGAAAAAGGTCAAGTCAGGTCTGTCGGCAGGCCGCGTCCAGAGCCCGGCGCTGCGCATGATCTGCGAACGGGAAGAGGAGGTGGATAAATTCGTGTCGCGCGAATACTGGACTGTTGAAGCGGATCTCAAGGTTGGCAGACAGCACTTCGCAGGCAAACTTACCCATCTCGACAACGAGAGGCTCAGCCAGTTCTCGATAACCGACGAAAATTCGGCCGAACGGATCAGGAAGACTCTGGACGAAGCATCTGGCGGCATGCTCACCGTGGCCGGAATCAGGCGCACCCAGAAGAAGCGCAATCCGGCCCCGCCTTTCATCACTTCCACCCTGCAGCAGGAAGCTGCACACAAGCTCCGCTTCACGACCAGAAAGACCATGCAGGTCGCCCAGCAGCTCTACGAGGGGGTAAGTCTCAAGGGAGAGCATGTCGGCCTGATCAGCTACATGCGTACGGACTCGGTCGCGCTGGCCTCGGAGGCGGTGGCAGAAACCCGCAGCGTCATCGCGCGGGAGTACGGCAACGACATGCTTCCCGACCGACCGCGTGCATTCCGGAACAGGACGAAGAACGCCCAGGAGGCTCATGAAGCCATCCGCCCGACTTCGGCAAGCAGGATGCCTGGACAACTGAAATCCCACCTCACGCACGACCAGCACCTGCTGTACGACCTGATCTGGAAACGAACCGTTGCCTGCCAGATGGTACATGCAGTCATCGATACGGTTTCCGTTGACATGACCGCAGGAACGCGGGGAATTTTCCGCGCCACGGGGTCCACCATCCGCAAGCGCGGTTTCATGGTCGTTTATCTTGAGGGCGGGGATGACAGGCCGGACACCGATACCAGGGAGGTCTCCCTGCCTGCGCTCAGCGACGGCATGGCCGTTGACCTGGACCGCATACGCCCTGAACAGCATTTCACCGAACCGCCTCCCCGGTACAACGAGGCCAGCCTTGTGAAGGCCCTCGAGACCCATGGCATAGGGCGACCTTCGACGTACGCCTCCATCATCAGCACATTGCAGAACAGGGGATATGCAACCCTGGAAAACAGGCGCTTTGAACCCACCGAAATCGGAAAAGTGGTCAACCGATTCCTGTCCAGGCATTTCTCCCGTTATGTCGATTACGAATTCACCGCCATGATGGAAGACGCGCTGGACGAGATTTCCAGGGGCGAAAAACCCTGGATTCCCCTGATGGACGAGTTCTGGAAAAATTTCTCAAGCCTTGTCGAGGAAAAGGAAGAATCGGTTGCACGCGAGGAAGTGATGCAGCACCGTGTCCTGGGTACGGATCCGGAAACCGGCAAGATGCTGTCGGTACGGCTGGGCCGCTTCGGGCCCTACGCACAGATCGGGACGAGGGAGGATGAGGAGAAACCGCGTTTCGCCAGCCTGCTACCGGGACAGAAGCTCGACACCATCAATCTTGAACAGGCAATCAAGCTGTTCCAGCTGCCCAGGACCATGGGGGAAACCCCGGACGGACAGCAACTGAGCGTAGGCACGGGACGCTACGGACCCTATGCAAGGTACGGCAGCAACTACGTGTCCCTGGGTGAACACGATCCGCATGCCGTCGACCGGGAAACCGTGCTGAAGCTGATCGAAGAAAAGAAGGTCCGGGACGCCAACCGCATCATTCTCGACTTCGGGGACGAGGGCATACAGGTCCTGAACGGGCGTTTCGGTCCCTACATTACAGATGGCAAGAAAAACACCCCGGTTCCGAAGGGCACCCGCGACCCGGGCGAACTGACGCTTGCCGAATGCCGGGAACTGCTCGCAAAGAAGAAGTCCGTCACAAGGAAGAAACCGGCAGGAAACCGGACACGCACGAAAAACTAGTCGGCGGCAAACCGGTAAGCCGACAGGCTGGGACCAGTAGTATCGCGTACCCGGTCGAGTGAAGTCGGGCAACGAACAGGCTTTCCGTACATGAGTGCAGCCACTCCCGCTACGGGCAGACCGATCTGGACACCGTGCACGGGGTCTTCCTTCGACTCACAAACCGTATCGAACAATCCGGTAACGGGGCTGCACCAGGCATGCCTGTCCGGATCCGGAAACAGGGTGACCCGGTTCATGTGATACCTGATCCCCACACCAAGCAGCTTCCCGAACGCCTCCTTGCGTGTCCAGCACGCCATCATCGCCTCGTTTCTCAGTGCGTGCGGTATTCGGTTCCAGGCAGGCAATTCCCTGTCGGAAAGGATACGTCCAGACAGGCCCTTCCAGTTGACTGCCCGGGGCTGTATCTCCAGGTCCACACCAACTTCCCGGACAGGTGAGAATGCGTACAACGCATACGGGGAGGATACGGAGTAATTGAATTTCAGCATTCCCTGTTCTCCCGACAGACCCGGCTTCCCTCTGGCCCCGTACTCCAGTCGGACTTCCGCGGATGGAATACCGGTATATCGCTCCAGCAGCATGCGCAACCCACGGCGCCCGCCCCTGTACAGCCTGCGTTTCTGCGGATCGGCAATCCTGTCTGCGCGCAAGGTTTCCGCGTCGCTCAGACAGTGCCTGCCAGCCGAGCCGGATTCCAGCTCACTGATTGCCATCAGCCACAGGTGAAGCCCGTCCTGTCCAAGGGCGCAGGGGCGGGACACCGCAGTCCAATCAAGCTTCCGCGTCGAAAAAGCCTGCACCGCCGCCTGCCATCACCCGAAAACCGGGCCCAGGTTGTTGATGCGCGCAAGCGCGACCTCCTCAACCTCGGTATCCAGGGACAGCTTCTTCTTTTCGATAATGCGATACATCAACCCCTGCCTGTCAAACAGGTACTTGCCGCCCTGGATCAGCAACTCTGCCACGAATCCCTCTCCGGGAATCGAGTAGATTCCCCCGAGTTCAACCGTCTCTGTCAGGTCCGTAGGTTTCCACACTGTTCTTGCCGGATGATCCCAAATCAAAAAGTTGCGATACCGTATCTGGCTGCGCGCGATCCGGTCGCTCACCGGCACCCAGGTCCTTTGCTGACAGCGTGGGATAGCGGGCGATCGAAATCCACCACCACATGCGGGCGACCGCCTGACCCAGGCGATGACAGACCGCAAAAACTCCCCCGCCCCACCATTCCCTGGCAATGATTCCGTAACGGATACCGGATCGGGATAACTGCGCTTCGAATACCGTAAAAACCTAGCATAACCCGGATATCAATTCCACCCTCAACTGGTCATGCCATCAGAAATCCACGGATGCCGGAGGGGCGGTACGCCTGTCAGGCCAAGGCGGGTAATGCTCATGCAATACTTCGGGTATAATTCTCTGCAAGCGCTTCTTCCACATGCAATCAGGTCATGAACTACGAGTCCGCCCGCTTCAACATGATAGAACAGCAGATTCGTCCCTGGAACGTGCTTACCCTGTCGGTTCTGGATGCGCTTGGCCGAATTCGTCGGGAGGACTTCGTGCCGAAACGGTACAGGCACCTCGCGTTCGCGGACATGCAGATACCGATTGGCAGGGGGCAGGTGATGCTTGAGCCGAAAGTCAGCGCCCGCCTGGTTGAATCACTCGGTTCAACGGACGGATGCCGGATTCTGGAAATCGGCACTGGCACCGGTTACGTAACCGCCCTGCTGGCCACTGTCGGTGGTCAGGTCACCAGCATCGAAATCGACCCGGAACAGGCGGAAGCAGCCCGGAAAAATCTTTCGGAAGCCAACATCGGCAATGCGGAGGTGATTCATGCGGACTGTTTTGAATTCTGTGGAAGCGGCAGGGAACATAGCGGGAAATATGACCGGGTACTGGTTACCGGTTCCCTGTCCAGACTGGCGCCGGTTTTCCTGCCGATGACTACACCATCCGGATGTGTTGTCGGCATACAGGGCCATGATCCTGTCATGCGGGCCGTCGCATGCTATCCGCAGGACCACGAAAAGAGCCTGTTTGAAACTCATGCGCCGCGCCTGATCAATGCCGTGGAAACACAGGCATTCGAATTTTGACCCGCATACGAGAGCATCCATCATGAGGTACAGACAGGTTTCGCGACACTTGTTCGCTGCAGCGCTTTTGCTTCTTGCTGTTCCGATCAAGCCCGGGCTGGCGATGTCCGACCTGTGGGAGATCTACCGACTGGCGCTTGAGAACGACCCGGTCTACAAGGCGGCCGTTTTCGGACATGGAGCCGACGCGGTCAGTTATCCCCTTTCCAGAACCGCGTTCAATCCCACGATAAGCATCGATACCCAGGTCGGCACGAAACGATCGGATATCTCGGGGCGCCACGACACGGATCGTGACAACAATATCAGACTCAACGTCGGCCTGCTGGTCTACGACCGCTCCAGGTCCATTGAAATACAGCAGAGCAGCAATCAGGTGCAGGCATCGGGACTGAGGCTTGAAGAAGCCCACCAGGATCTGATACTCCGGGTTGCCGACCGGTACTTCAACGCACTTGCCGCACGTGACGCCCAGGAGGTGGCCCGGCTGGAGAAAATCGCCATCAGGCGTCAGCTCGATCTGGCCACCCAGCGCCTGGAGGTCGGCCTCGGCACACGGGCGGACCTGTTCGATGCAAGGGCCCGCCTCAAACAGGCTGAAGCAAATGAAATCAAGGCGCAAAACTCCGTCGACACCCACATCGCGCTACTCAGGGAGATCATCGGAACCGCACCGGAGGCACTGGTTCCGCTCAGTGATTCCGCTCCGCTTGGATTGCCCGACCCGGACTCCGTCGACGAGTGGGTAGCCCAGGCCCTGACGTCCAGTATCAGGCTGGACATACAGGCCCTGAATGTAAGAAATGCGCGGCATGAAATCGACAAGCAACAGCACGCCCGTTCTGCAAGACTGACAGTAAGCGGAGGCCTGGTCTGGGCCGATACGGGGGACGATACGCAGTTCTCTTCCGGAAGCCACACGACCTCCAGCGTATCCGCAAACCTGAGATATCCGCTGTTTCAGGGAGGAGCCGTGAACCTCAAGACCGAACAGGCCGGTCTGCAGTACAACGAGTCCGAGCGGATGCTGGAACAGGTCCGTCGCTCCGTCACGGCACAAACGACCGCAGCGTTTCTGGATGTCAGTAGCGGAGTAAGCGAGGTCGAAGCGCTGTTCGATGCCATCACTGCGGGGGAAAGCGCACTGGAGGCGAAGGAGGAGGGATTCAACGCCGGGCTGACCACCAACCTCGATGTGCTGGACGCCCAGCGTGACCTGTCGCGTTCGAGGACGGATTACCTGCGCGCGCGATACAACTACATCCTTTCCGTACTGCAACTCG
>JAJDVC010000174.1 GCA_022826305.1 Gammaproteobacteria bacterium
TCTGCCGTGTCCCAGCGCCTCAGGAAATCGTCAAGGCTCGCAAAACGATTGCGGATCGTCCTTTTGGTGAAGTCATGCAGGGATTCGGTGACGAGCTTTCCTTCCTGGTCCAGATACTCGATTCTCTCGGCGACAATGGCAGCCTGGATACCGTCTACATAGACCTTTCTTCGATGATCGCCAGCGGGCGGCGGGAATTCCGGGTCGACGATGATGTTTTCGTCGTCGTCCGGCTCCCACGGCATATCGGGTGGGGTGACGGGATCGTCTTCATCGGGATTGTAGATCTGCACCGGTTCGCCATCGAATTCGGGATCCGCGAAATGGCTGGTTGCGCCCCGGAAGTCGATCAGGGTGAAATGGAATTTCCCCGTGTCCTCGTGCACACGTGTGCCTCGACCGACGATCTGCTTGAACTCGGTCATCGAGCCCACCTCCCGGTCGAGCACGATCAGTCGGCAGGTCTGCACATCGACACCGGTGGAGAGCAGGCGCGACGTGGTGACCAGAACCGGGTATCTCGATTCCGGGTCGAGGAAGTTGTCGAGCTGGTCCTGGCCCGCGGCATCGCTGCCGGTAATGCGCATGACATAGCGGGAGTCCTCATCCACGAGATCGGTGTTTTCGTTGATCAGCGCCTGACGCATGCGTGCAGCATGTTCCTGGTCGACGCAAAAGATGATCGTCTTCTGGAAGTGGTCGCCACTCTCCTTCAGGAATGCGGTGACTTTCCGCGCCACCAGTTTCGTGCGTCCGTCAATGACCAGCGTACGGTCGAAATCCCTGGTGTTGTAGATGCGGTCTTCAACCGGTTCACCATCCCGGTCGAGTTGGCCCCTTTCCGGTCGGTATCCCGCTACATCCCGGTCGATGTGGACCTTGACAACCTTGTAGGGCGCCAGGAAGCCGTCGCTGATACCCTGTTTCAGGGAGTAGGAGTAGACCGGGTCTCCGAAGTAGTCGATATTGGAAACGTACCTGGTTTCCTTCGGGGTGGCGGTAAGGCCGATCTGTGTTGCGGAGGAAAAGTAATCGAGTATCTCATGCCAGGCCGAATCCTCGGCAGCACTGCCACGGTGGCACTCGTCGACGATGATAAGATCGAAGAAACCGGGAGAGAGCTTCCGGTAGAGTTTCTGATGATTTTCCGGCCCGGTGATCGCCTGATACAGGGCCAGATAGATCTCGTAGGACGTGTCGACACGACGCCTGTTGTCCATCGCCCGGCTCAGTTCCACAAGGGTGCCGTCGTCCCGTTCGATGGTCCCGGCGCGGGTGGACAGTTTTGACATGGTCTTGCCGAAGGGCTGGAAGTCGTTGATTCTGGTCTGGTCTACCAGCACGTTGCGATCGGCGAGAAACAGGATGCGCTTCCGGTGTTGCGCTTTCCATAGTCGCCAGATGATCTGGAAGGCGGTGTAGGTCTTGCCTGTGCCGGTGGCCATGACGAGCAAAATGCGGTCCTGTCCCCTGCTGATGGCCTCGATCGTGGCGTTGATGGCATTCGCCTGATAGTAGCGCGGGGTCTTGCCGGCGTCGTCCTCGTGGTAATCCTGAAGGACGATCCTTTCAGCTTCCGGAGGCAACTTTTTCCAGACGCGATAGCGCCGCCAGAGCTCGGCAGGCGGCGGGAACGCATCAAGGGCCAGATCCATCTCCCGGGGCGTGCTGGAGCCCGTACGGTCGTGGAACACGAAGCCGTCCCCGTTTGAGGAGAACGCAAACGGAACGTTCAGCGTCTCGGCGTAATCGAGCGCCTGCTGCATGCCGTCTCCGACGCTGTGGGAATTGTCTTTCGCTTCGACAACCGCCATGGGGATGTTGGGTTTGTAGTACAGGATGTAATCCGCGCGCCTGGCTCGCCCACGCGACACGAGCTTGCCGCGTACGATGATGCGGCCCTTGGTGAAGCTTACCTCTTCTCGAATCTGCGTCATCTCGTCCCACCCCGACTGTCGCAGTGCAGGCGTGATGAACTTCGTGCAGATGTCGCGTTCCGAAAGATCCTGCTTGTCCATGGCGATGATGAAGGTCGGTTGCTGACCGTTTTGTCCCGGAGTCGCAATACCCAATGCCATTGTACAGGTTCATCTCATGACGGGATCGTCAGGATTGCGATTGGTCCGGATATTGTGAAGATACCCCATGGAGTGCATGAATTCCAGAGCGCAATATGATCAAAGGAAATTCCCGCTACCGCAGGAACTTGCCTGTCCGAAAGTGTGGTCGGGGATTTTTTCGCGTTCGGTCAAGTCCGGGCAACAGTCCCCCGTGCAGCAGGGTCAACTGCAACAGCGTGGTCATGCTTCAGGGTGAATATCACGAGACCCGACGTCATCACATCCACCGGATCGAAATAGCACCCCCGCCTGAGCTTCCGGCAATGACTCCAGACACAACCATAACCCTCTGGACAGACTGCCCGTCGACAGGGCTTTGCGATTGAATGGATTATCTGGTCAACTTCACCTGAATTATGAGATTGGAGGCATGACTTGCCACTGACTTTTTTCCATACTCCCCTTCCCACCTGATTCCGCTCACTTCTCCATCGCTCCGGGAATTGCTGGTGTTCCTGACAAGCCAAAATTGGTAATGCCTCTATTTCCCGATTTCAATGTGATTGCTCCGCTTGATTCATGTATAATTTTTCACAAAACACAGATTATCATCAGGTTTTGGGACTGAATTAGCCATGACATTCATTACCCGCTCGCTCTCACCCCAAGAGAGCCGTGTCGTTCTCGGTATGGCAGAACACGGCAGTAAGGAAATAGAGCGCGGGGAAATCATCGATACGCTGGGCGTCAGTCCGCAGGCCGCTGATCACGTGATCCGCTCGCTACGCCGGAAGGGTTGGCTGGAGCGCGCAAGTTGGGGGCGCTACCTGCTCATACCACCCGAAATGGGGCCGGATGCTTTCGGAGAAAGCAATATTCTTGCACTCGCTAGCCGGATCGCTGATCCCTACTACTTCGGTTATGCCACGGCGGCGATGTACTATAGCTTCACAACGCAACATCGCCATGTCATTCGACTTGTCACGACTGTGCGTATGCGGAACCGGCGTGTGCTTGATACCGAAGTCCGTGTCGTCAATCCAGTCGCACGAAAGTTCTTCGGATTCGACCCTGTTGACATGCTGGGCTACACCATCATGATGTCCGATCGTGAAAAGACCGTCATTGACTGCATTGATCGTCCAGATCTCGCCGGTGGTGAAGGAGAGGCGGCGACTGTTCTGGCGACGGCTTGCCGCAATATCGACTGGTACAAGGCGGCCATCTATCTGGAGCGGATGTCCTCCAGAACGCTCACGCGACGCTTCGGATGGCTGGCAGACCATGTCGGCGCCACGATCCCCGAGGATGTGCGTATGCATCTCCGGAACCTTGCGAAAGGGGGGAGCAAGGCATTTTTCGGCCGGAGAATCCCCAAACCCGGTGTAATTGGCTATCAGGACAGTTGGCAACTCACCGTCAACGTTACCAGTCATGAATTGGGCGACAGTGCTGGTATCGCACGGCGACATGTGCTTGGCCGGGAGTACTGAGCCATTTTGACCCGTCCACAAGTCCAGCGTTACTCGGCCGAATCCGGGATACGCGACATGATGATCGCCGAAAAAGAGATCATACTCACCTACCTGCTCCAGTTGATGGATGAGTGTGGTATCCTGGACAAGCTTGCCTTCAAGGGCGGCACCTGCCTTCGCAAGATGTTTATCGGTGCTGGGGGGCGTTTCTCGACCGATCTCGATTTTACACGAATCGAAGAACACGACCACGAAGACATGATTCTGGCTTTGATGGAGGCGTTTGAACATCCGTTTCACGGGGTTCGGTTCAATATTGCCGATGACAGCTATTACCAGACGCAGGACGGATTATCCTGGGGCGTCAACCCGCGTTACACCCATGGCTGGAATCCGGGAGGGCAAAGCGAGATCAGACTCCAGGTCAGTCGACGGGAGGTGCCTACCCTCACTCCATCGCGGAACGCTCAATGCGTGCAGAGCTACTTCCGACACTTGCCTTTTGACCCGGTCGAGATCACGTGTCTGGTTCTGCCTGAGATCATCGCCGAAAAGATCCGGGCCTGCTACCAACGTAGCAAGGCACGCGACATATACGACCTCAGCGTGTTTGCCACGCGACCTCTGGACCAACCGCTCATCCGTCGGCTTGTCGTGCTCAAGCTCTGGCAATCAGGTAGCGCCTTCGATCCGGAGTCCTTCTTGGCGAAATTCGATGATGCTACTGCTTTCGACTGGGATGATCTGCGGCAATTGGTCCGTCAAACACAGACACTCGAGCCTGCCCGGGTCGCGGATGCCTGCCTGAAGGGGTTCGCCTTTCTTGCCGAACTGGACTCCTCGGAGGCGCGACTTGCGACTGATCCCAATAAGCGCGATTACGCGCTGTGGAGAAATCTTCGGGATGATCTCGTAGCCAGCGGGGGCTGAAGATGACGATGATCTCTACTATCCATTCACCTCCCTCGCGTTGGCGGCTAGGGCGTGTTGACACAATTGCAGGAATTCGACGATGAGTCCGAAGGTAACGCATCCGGGAAAGAGGATATCGAGCTTGTGTCAACACGCCCTAGCGGGGTATCCCGGCAATCGGGCAATCAGACCGGGACGATGACCCGGTTCGCTTGTCGGCATCACCCCGTTATTGCCTCTGATGGCGCTACCCTGGAAATCGGCTTCCACCTTGCAGCGCTTGTGGATTGAAAAATGGATCGCGTTGCCGGCACAACCTGTCATGGGCAGAGTTTCCGGCAACTGTCCCTTGATCCATTGAATCACATCTCATGATGGAGATCCCACCCTTCTCCCTCATGGATTTTTCGGGCTAGCCCGAACATTGCACGAGCACCGAGAAGCTGGTGAGATTCACGATATCAGGAGACGGTGAGGTCGGTATCGACGCCAGGCAGCGGGTTTGCCCGGTATTTCCTGCGGTGAAAGCCGCTTCAGAGGGCCGGCAACCGGCCTCCAGACCGCCCATGGCGTCGGTTGCCGGAGATCCGGGCAGGAGCAGTCCTCACACTGTTGCGTGATCGGGCATCAGGGCGCCAGGCGCTGTACCGCAAGGCGGAACAGGTCCTGGTGCGGACAGCTCCCGGACAGCA
>JAJDVC010000096.1 GCA_022826305.1 Gammaproteobacteria bacterium
TGCTGTACGCCTGCTTCCGCACCATCGGGCTGGACCTGCGGGTGGAGGATTCCTCCAGCCGGGGCCGCGCCGACATGGTGGTGCTGCACGGCGGCCAGGTGTTCGTGCTCGAGTTCAAGGTGGCCGACGGGAAAGACGATCGGGACGCCGCTGCCCGGCAGGCCATCGGACAGATCCGGGAAAGGGGCTATGCCGACAAGTACCGGGATCGGGGAGAGCCGATCCACCTGATCGGCGTCGCCTGCAGCCGGGACGGCAGCCCGGCCGCGGTCAGGGTCGTTCCAGGCTGACCGGACAGGAGCATGGGTCGCAGGCCGGGTGACTTTCTTCCTGTATCTCTCTGCAGGTCCTGAAAATGTAGAATTTGGATATGATCAATCAACCGGGCAATCCGGGTGGTCAGACCGAGTCGGCAATCCTGTTCGCTCGCCCGCATCATCCCGCCATTACCGGTCACGCAACCGTCGTTGAATCCGGCCTGAATCTTGCGTCTTTACAGTTGACAATTCCCTGTTTCCCCGATCCGGGTCCATTGAAACGAATCGAGGGGTCCGGAAACGAATGCCGGAGAGCACAGCACTCGAGCGACAACCGAAGTCGCATGCGATTTCAGCGAACCCCGGATCAATGCATCCTTCGACCATCATTGCAGAGGGAAGACCGGGCAATACGAAAGAAGCCGTTACCGGACACGGGCTCCCACAGGCACGGAAGCGGCCTGGGCCGCTTCATGACCGAAGTCGAACGCGACCAGCAAGCTCCATTGATCCGGGTTGTCCTTCGGCCCGCCCGGCTCCGTGATTCCCGATGCACAACTGGTTCTTTACGACCGACCCATGGAATCCGGAAATGCATCGTTTCCACGACGCACTTCATTCTCGCGCAGGGCCTTGCCTGCGAGAAGGTACATGATGATATAGACAATTACCCTGTACATCACAGGAGATCCGGGAGGTATGCAGATAAAGGAAAACCCCTGGACACCGCGCAACCCGACCTCGTGTGCGATACGGATGCATTCATAATCGCTCAATCCTATGGGTTCGGCCAATTCTCCAAGGATATCCCCGGGAGCCGGTCCAGCACCCCCCAACACATCCATATCGAAATGCGCATAGACCGCCCTGGTACCGTTGTAGGCATGATCAAGCCCCTTGCAAACCGCCTCGACTCCCTGCCTCCTGACATCCCATCCGGAATAGAAAAGTGCTCCCCGTTCAAGCAGCTCCTCCACCACATCCGGTGCCTCCAGCATGCCGCGTGGACCAATTTCCACAAGGTTGCGAGCATGAATGTTGTCGTGGAACTCAATGGTCTTGTAAAGCCAGGAGAATCCACCCGCAATTCTCGGATCGCCGGTTTGCGGGCATTCCCGGAAGATATCCCAATGGGTATCAAGACTGACAATTCCCACATTACCCCTGGTGTGCTTTGCAACGCATTTGGCAATGGCATAGGAACCGCATGGAGAATTCTGGCCGATGACGACCGGCAAGGCACCCACATCCAGAGCATCATTCACCTTGGACTCCACAGCGGCCTGTGCCTGCAGGATCAGTTCGGGGTTCAGGGTGCCGATATTCGCCTCGGGGGGAATTTCGGCATCTCCGTAGTCGAAAACGTTCAGGTAGTCGAAAACATTGAACCTGAAATCCTGGATATAGCCCGACTGGTAACGGATCGATTGCTGACGAACCCGTTTGGGGGCCGCAAGCCAGTGTTCCTTGCCGATACCCGCCCACTCATCGGAGGAACTCGACACGTACGGGCTCCCGATGATCACGACATCGGCTTCTGCCAGTTCCTCCTTGTCAGAGGCGTACCGACACCCGAGAAATGTCGGCGTTTCCTCATCAATCATGGGAAAGTCGAGGGTTTCGGCCCACATGCTTTTGCGAATTTCCGACCATTCGGGGTATTTCATATCCGGCAATCTCCTCACATCTGACCGGTACGATGACCGGGTGGCAACTATCATGAACAGCTCTTGGGGCACAGCGCCAAACTGGCGTCCGCGACTTCATTTCGAGGTGGAAACCAGATCAGCGAATGTATCTCGGTACCCCGAACAAACAACTCCTGATAGTATACCGGACTGAAGTTCCGGAGGCATGTCGATATGAATCATTGATTTGAATGGGAACTGACCGTCATCATTCACTGGGCGTATTGCTGTAGTCTGATACCGGGCAATCGGAGGGCTTCTCGTTGCACCTGGATGGGTCGTGCGAGGATGTCGAAATGCATGGACCTGGAAAGACAGGGCGCCACACGGTTCCTGAGGCGGGTATGGAGCTCCTGCACGAGCAGGCCCTGATGAGTGCCCTGGTGCAGAGGCATGTCCCAAGGAAGTGTCGATGTGCAGGATCAGGATGATCACCGAGCAACTGTGCGGCCACAGCGTCTTGGACTCCGTCATCTCCCGGACCGACAAGCGCCTGGACAGGACCCCGACCGCATTCGTCAAACGCCGGCTCGACGAGCCGATGTCCCACCTGATCCTCGACGCCCGCTACAAGAAGGTCCGGAAAGGAGGCGTGATCCATTCCCGGGTGATGCTGATCGCCATCGGTTGGGCCGGTCGGCGACGATCACGATGGGCTGGAGAAGGCCTTCCGGGAAATCCTTGAGACGGCTGCATGACAACGCTGCCATGTGCACTTCCTGCGAAACGCACTCGATCACATGCCACGCCAAGCACACGACCACCACCCGTAGGAGTTGCGCGGGCTGTGACAGCAATGCAACCCCGACGAGGCGCGGGCGAACCTGGCTGTCCGGCCGGCAGGCGAAAGATCCGGAACCGGCCAACCGGTCGGAAGAACACATCAAGGAGACCTGGACGTTCCACGCCTACTCCGGCAACACCACAAAAGGAACACCTCATTTGAATCCTCAGACCTTTTTCAGCATGGAAAGTCAGAACAGGGGGCATCCAGGAGAATGAGGGAATGGAGGTCAACCGAAGAGAATTGCCCATCGACACAGGCACAGGAAAACCGATTCATGGCAAACCCGCAAGCGCATCCGGGTCCGGACCGGTTCTGCCCCAGAACAGCTTGCGCACCGACTCGCTGTTTTGCATGCCGGGCTGTTCGGCGTAGCACAGCACCGGCACCAGTCTGGGCCGCTTTCCAAGAATCGGCGCAACCCGGTGCAACGACTGTTTTCCGCCAAAAATCAGCAGAGCACCCGGGGTAAACGGCAAGGTCAGGACATTCTCCCGGCCGCCGTCCAGTACCGCATTGACCGTCTGGAACTCGGACTCCGTCCCGCGGACAAGCGGCACGCATTCAAATTCGCCGCCGGCTTCGGGCGCCTGGAGCATGAGTGTTACCGTGTATTCCGATTCGTCAAAATGCCAGCCATGCACGCCACCCTCAACAAAAACATTGACCGAACAGGCGCCCAGGGGATCGGCAAACCGGTGAAATTCCGGTTTATCCAGAACAAAGCCGATAAAGTCCTTGAGCGGATCCCACAAGTACAGGGCATTCAGATGCCCGTATTCCGGCAACCGGTCATAGGGCACCGAGCCGACAAAGGTGCGCTCCTGCCTCAAGTGCCGCATATCGGCACAGGCTGGACTTTCCGACAGGTAGGCATTGTGACTGCCGTCACAGAAAAAGGCATGTTCCAGACATCCCTGAACCTCGACAACCAGTCTTTCAAGGGCGCTGTCGCGCACAAATCCCTCAAGCAGGCATATTCCGGTCTTCCGGTATGCGTCACGACACTGCCCGGCGAAGACATTCTCGATGCGGTTAACCGGATAGCGCTCAAGATCAATGATATCCGAGACGTCTATGTGCATGATGCGGATACCTCACGGGGCCCGGGAACATTTTACAATACCTGGAAACTCCCGACCATCATGGAAGCTGGCTGCCTTTGGCGGGTCGCTGCTGCAGGGTCGACGCACTGCCACGGCAGTCATTTACCGGTCCAGGAAAACCAGCTTCCCGTCTCTTGCATCAACCTTGATAACAGCGCCGGAACCGAATTTGCCGGTGATGATCTCGTTCGCAAGAACATTTTCCAGTTCATTCTGAATGGCACGCTTGAGCGGGCGCGCCCCGTATACCGGATCAAAACCGGCTTCGGAAAGCTTGTCGAGCGCCTGATCTGAAACCTCCAGGGTCATTTCCCGCTGCGCCAGACGATTTGCCAGAAACCGTATCTGGATACGGACGATTTCCCTGATCTGATCATGATTCAGCGGATGAAACACGATCATGTCGTCGATCCTGTTGATGAACTCGGGTCGGAAATGAGTCCCGACGATCTCCATGACAGCCGACTTCATGGCCCCGTAGCCACTGCTTTCGCCCAATTCCTGAATACGCCCCGACCCCAGATTGGATGTCATGATGACGATGGTATTCCTGAAATCAACGGTTCGACCATGGCTATCGGTCAACCTGCCGTCGTCCAGCACCTGCAGAAGTATGTTGAATACATCCGGATGAGCCTTTTCCACCTCGTCCATCAGTACAACCGAATAGGGGCGGCGCCTGACTGCCTCGGTCAGGTATCCGCCTTCCTCATAACCGACATAACCCGGAGGCGCCCCGGTCAATCGGGATACCGCGTGCTTCTCCATGAACTCCGACATGTCAATCCGCACCATGGCATCCTCACTGTCGAACATGAATTCGGCCAGAGCCTTCGTCAGTTCGGTCTTGCCTACTCCCGTCGGCCCAAGGAACAGGAAGGATCCATAGGGTCTCTGGGGGTCTGAAAGCCCTGCCCGCGATCGGCGTATCGCATTCGAGACGGCCTCGACAGCCTCGTTCTGCCCGACCACGCGCTTGTGCAGGTCCTGTTCCATGCCGAGGAGCTTTTCCCGCTCTCCCTGCATCATCCTGGAGACCGGTATGCCGGTCCACCTGGCAACCACCTCCGCTATCTGGTCTTCCTCCACTTCTCGCCTGAGCAGAGTCATTTCCTTCCGTGACGACGCATCGGCCTCCCTGATCCGCTTTTCCAGTTCGGGAATCCTGCCGTGCTGCAACTCGGCCATCCGGGCAAGATCACTACCCCGGTGTGCAACTTCGAGATCTGTCCGTGCCTGATCAAGTGCCTCCCGGAGTTGCTGACTGCTCTGGGCGGCAAGCTTTTCAGCATTCCATACCTCTTCCATATCCGCATATTCCCGCTCGACTTCGGCAATTTCCGACTCCAGTACCGCAAGACGCTTTCTGGAAGCGTCGTCGCCTTCCTTCCTGAGCGCCTCGCGCTCGATCTTCAACTGGACACGCTTGCGGTCCAGCCGGTCCATCGACTCGGGTTTCGAATCGATTTCCATGCGGATGCGGCTTGCCGCTTCATCAACCAGATCAATCGCCTTGTCCGGAAGGTTGCGATCGCTGATGTATCGATGGGACAGGGTGGCCGCCGCAACGATTGCCGGGTCCGTAATCTTTACGCCATGATGAACCTCGTAGCGTTCCTTCAAACCCCGCAGGATGGCAATGGTATCGGACACCGTCGGCTCATCCACCAGCACCTTCTGGAATCGTCTTTCCAGGGCTGCATCCTTTTCGATATTCTGGCGATATTCGTCCAGGGTCGTGGCTCCGACACAATGCAGTTCACCCCGTGCCAGCGCCGGCTTCAGCATGTTTCCCGCATCCATGGCGCCTTCAGCCTTCCCGGCTCCGACCATGGCATGAATTTCGTCTATGAACAGGATAATCTGCCCTTCCTGTTTTGCCAGATCATTCAGTACCGCCTTCAGCCGCTCCTCGAATTCTCCACGGTATTTCGCTCCTGCCAGCAGCGCACCGAGATCCAGGGACAATACCCGCTTGTTCCTGATGCCTTCAGGAACTTCCCCGTTGACGATGCGCTGTGCCAGTCCTTCTATAATGGCCGTCTTGCCAACCCCGGGCTCTCCAATCAGCACCGGGTTGTTCTTGGTGCGTCTTTGCAGCACCTGAATCGCACGGCGAATCTCGTCATCCCGCCCGACCACCGGATCCAGCTTGCCCTGCTCTGCGCGTTCCGTTATGTCAACGGTATACTGCCGAAGAGCCTGGCGATGCTCCTCCGCATTCTCGCTATCCACGGTCGATCCGCCCCGCATCGATTCAACGGCCCGCTTCAGGACCGTTCCGGACGCACCGGCCTTCCGCAACAACTGCCCAAGGGGGCCCTTTTCATCAACGGCAGCCAGCAGGAACAGCTCACTGGAAATAAACTGGTCGCCGAAATCCTGGGACAGCTTGTCGCTGACATTGAGCAGATTTACCAGATTCCTTGACACCCCGACATCCCCTTCATTGCCCTCAACCTGGGGAATCCCGTCAATTGCCACCGCGAGTGCGGGACGCAATTTGCCTGTATCGACCTTGCACCGGGCAAGCAGGTGACTGATGTTGCCTCCCTCCTGGTTCAGCAATGCCTGCATGATGTGCACCGGCTCAACAAACTGGTGACTGAGGCCGATGGCAAGGCTCTGCCCCTCCATCAGGGCCTGATTCAGCTTTTTCGTAAACTTGTCTGGTCTCATTGTCTGGTCTCCCATCAACATGAAAGCGCCACCCGGACTTTACCCGAAACGCTATCTGCTGAGATGGGGACAATGTAGCGTTTGTACAAGTATCGGGAAGTGCGCCTGCATGAAACAGCCGGAATGGAGAATGCCAAGTCCCGGGGAAGCCGCTGTCGCGGGCACTTGATGCTCCATCGCGAAATACAATCCGTGCAAAGCGCACGAAGACACCCTTGATGGGTACGGCCGCCTGTCTGTCAGAAGAGCATGGACTCCAGCCCCATCCTGTGCTTGATCGTGCTGCCCAGTTCCTCGACCGAATAGGCCGTCGAGTCACAGTATGGTATATCGTGGCGAGCAAACATGCGTATCGCCGCCAGAACCTCGTCCCGGCACTGGGCAATGGAAGCATAGCGACTTTCGGGACGTCTTTCAGAGCGTATCTGCTGCAATCGCAACGGGTCTATCGTCAGTCCGAAAACCTTGTGCCGGTTCCCGAGAATGACTTCAGGCAGGTGTCCGCGGTCAAAATCCTCCTCCGTCAAGGGGTAGTTTGCGGCGTGAAACCCGAAATGCATGGCCAGGTAAAGACAGGTCGGGGTCTTGCCGGAGCGGGATACTCCGACAAGTATCAACGATGCGTTGTCGTAGTCCTTGCTGTGCAATCCGTCATCACAGTGCAGGGCGAAATTCACGGCGTTGATCCGCTGGTGATAGAGAAAGATGTTCGACATGCCGTGGGCCTGGCCCACCTGGTGCGAAGACATTTCATGCAGGATTTCTTCAAGCCGGCCAATAAACGGATTGAACAGGTCAAACACTTCCGCATTGGCGCGTGACAGCCGGGAAACCAGCCTTTCATCCACGAACGTAACAAAGACAAGTGGCCTCTGTCCGGTTTCCACGGCCATGGCATTGACCATGTCTATGGACGAATCGAGTTTTTCCTCGGAGTCGACGAATGGCAGGGCGGTATACCTGAATTCGGTTCTGGGGAATTGGCTGAGCAGTGTACGACTCATTGTCTCCGCAGTTAATCCGCTTCTATCGGAAATCACGATTACCGGTCTGGACATGTCTGCTCCACAGGTCAGTCAGATTCACGCAAACACGTGATCATCGGTCGGGGCATGCATGCACATCGAAGAAGACGAGGACATCATGCCCCACCTGACCGGAAAACGGTCATGCCTGCAACACCTGCATCATCCAGCTTCATCCATAAAAATGGCCGCACCCAGATTATCATCGGAACCGAAACGGCAATCACCAGAACCCCAAGGTACAGCACCATACGCCAGTAATCAACAAGGCGATATTCTCCCGGCTTCATTAATCAGGGTGTTCTTCCTGTGTCCGACAGGCATGAGAAATGCACACGATGCAGCAACGGCAACCTTCATCATGAAGCAGGTCTTCACCAATCAGCGAGTCATGCTTTTCGGAATCGACATGCGCAAGACCGGATTCTCCGACAAATCCGTCAATACTCTGCGCACTTGGCTGGATAATCAGCGTACTTCCCGTAGCAATCATCCCCCCTTCCCGACAGGCCAATGATCGCGATGTGCGCATTTTCAACCACCTTGTCCAGATCGTGCACCTTCCTGCCGGTGACCGCAGTCTTCTCACCGATACGAGCCCCTGCAATGTATTAATGGACAAGGGAAGGCTCCTTCCCCGTGCACCTCGCTCATGGTCCCGGGAAATCAGCCTCCACCCGATTCCGGCGATGACCAGCACACCGGCAGGAATCACCACCACCCCGGCCGGAGAAAAGTCGAACATGCTGAACGGTTCCCCAGGTGTATCCTCCCCGACTTGAAATCATGATGTCGGGAGGTGTCCTGATCAGGGTAATGCGACCACCGAGGATCGAGACAAGCGGCAGGGGCACAGGCATCAGGGCCGCCGGGATCAAGGGGATGACGGCTACATTGTGTCATCAGCGAGTGCCTGGCGTTTACAATCAGCCTGACAATCAGCGCCACAGCCCCGGAACTGGACATGCCCTTGCCGAACACGAGCACCAGGGCGATGATCACGGTTGCAGGATGGCTGAATCCTTCAAGGGCCCCGTGTTCGGGGACAACGCCGGCCAGCACTGCAGGCGCCAGTGCCCCAACGGTCACGAGATCATGTCGGATGCAGCCCCGGACCAGCAGGGCAAGGACTCCTCCGGGCGACAGAAACAGGATTGTCTGATCACCCAGCACGGTTGATACTCTACCCTGAAGACATCATGGATTCTATCAGCCATCCGGGATAACCAGTAACCCCACAGCTCGACCGAAGATGCCTGATACCGAACCTCCCGACCGTTTCGATTCTGGACACATCGGAAAAAACAACCAGGCAGATGTTCCACGATCAGATATCCTTCCTGGAGTCAGGAGTCTTTCCTTTGATATGATGCAATCTGTTTTGTCACGGATTACGAGATGACTCGCAACATTGCATGGTTTGCCGAACTCGGAATGCATGATGTATCTGTCGTAGGCGGAAAGAACGCATCCCTCGGTGAAATGATCTCACGGTTGTCGGGAAACGGCATCCATGTTCCCGGTGGATTTTCCACGACGGCACAGGCGTACAGGGACTTCCTGGCCTCAGGCGACCTGGGTCCGAAAATATATGCCCAGCTTGCGGAACTGGATGTCGATGACGTCAGTCGGCTACGGACAACCGGAGGCAGGATTCGCGGCTGGATCATGGACAGCCCTTTCCCGGAATCCCTGGATCGGGACATACGGGAAGCCTACACGCATCTGACCGCCGATAATGATCCGGCGGTCGCCGTTCGGTCTTCAGCTACCGCCGAGGATCTGCCGGACGCTTCCTTTGCCGGGCAACAGGAAACTTTCCTGAACGTATCAGGCATTGATGACGTGCTTGAATCCATCCACAAGGTATTCGCCTCCCTGTATACAGACCGCGCGATCGCCTATCGCGTGCACCAGGGGTTCGATCACCATGAGGTCGCACTGTGTGCCGGGATACAGTGCATGGTTCGCAGCGACCTGGGTTCAAGCGGTGTCATGTTCACGCTGGATACCGAATCCGGATTTGACAAGACGGTATTCATAACCGCTTCATGGGGGCTCGGCGAATGCGTGGTCCAGGGTTCGGTCAACCCGGATGAATTCTACGTTTACAAGCCGGCGCTCGCTGACGACCGTCCGGCAATCATCAGGAGAAACCTGGGAACCAAGCAGGTCAAAATGGTGTACAGCGATAATGCACAAGGCAATCCGGTAAAAACCGTACCGGTATGCCAGCAGGATCAGCTACGCTTCTCGGTAACCGATGAAGAGGTTGCCGAGCTTGCGGGAATGGCGGTTTTGATCGAGCAGCATTACGGCCGACCCATGGATATCGAATGGGGCAAGGACGGGCTCACGGGAGAGCTATACATCCTGCAAGCGCGTCCGGAAACCGTCAAGAGCCGGGACAGTGTTCGCGTCCAGGAAAGATACCACCTGAAGGAACGGTCGGAGATACTGGCTAGCGGTCGCAGTATCGGACAGCGTATCGGCGCCGGGAAAATCCGGATCGTCCCGGACGTCGAGCATCTGGACCGTGTCAATGAAGGGGATATCCTGGTCACGGACATGACCGACCCGGACTGGGAACCAGTCATGAAAAAAGCCGCTGCCATCGTCACAAACCGCGGAGGCCGGACCTGTCATGCGGCCATCATCGCCCGGGAACTCGGGGTTCCCGCAGTGGTAGGATGCGAAACAGCCACTGATGTCCTGCAAGACGGCGCGGAGGCCACCGTATCCTGTGCGGAGGGAGATACGGGGCTTGTTTACCGGGGCAGGCTGAAATTCGAGATACTTCGAAACAGCCTCGACCGGATGCCCGAACTTCCGGTCAGCATCACGATGAATATCGGCAATCCGGAACGGGCGTTCTCACTATCCCGAATACCAAACAGCGGTGTCGGACTGGCCAGGCTGGAATTCATCATCAACAACACGATAGGCATCCATCCGCGAGCATTGCTGGAATTTCAGGACCTGCCCCATGACATCCAGCAGACGATACTTCGGAAAACCGCCGGATATCCCTCCCCGATCTCTTTCTACATCGAGAAACTCGTGGAGGGAATAGCCTCCCTCGGCGCTGCATTTCATCCTGCACCGGTAATCGTTCGGCTGTCCGATTTCAAGTCCAATGAATACGCCAACCTGGTTGGCGGAGCGGATTTCGAACCCGACGAAGAGAATCCCATGCTGGGCTATCGCGGCGCTTCCCGGTATCTTTCCGACGATTTCCGCCCCTGTTTCGACCTGGAATGCCGGGCACTGAAAAAGGCGCGGGACGAAATCGGATTGCACAATATCCGGATCATGGTTCCCTTCGTGCGCACGCTGGAGCAGGCAGCGGATGTGGTGGAACTGCTTGCCCAGAACGGACTGAAACGAGGCGAAAACGGGCTCAAGGTCATCATGATGTGCGAAGTTCCGTCAAATGCCATACTGGCACAGCGGTATCTCGAGTACTTTGATGGATTTTCCATTGGGTCGAACGATCTGACGCAGTTTACGCTGGGCCTGGACCGGGACTCCGCGGTTATCGCCCACCTGTTCGACGAGAGGGACCCAGCCGTCAAGGAAGTAATGGGCCGTGCGATAGCGGCCTGCCGACGAGCCGGAAAATACATCGGCATCTGTGGTCAGGGGCCCTCCGATCATCCCGACCTCTCCTTGTGGCTTGTTGAGCAGGGTATCGACAGCCTGTCCCTTAATCCCGATACGGTGATAGACACCTGGCTCACGCTCGCCAGC
>JAJDVC010000179.1 GCA_022826305.1 Gammaproteobacteria bacterium
GCCGAAATGCGCCGGCAGACCGCGCCACTTGCAGCCGTGTTCCGTCACGTACAGGATCGCGTCGAGTACCTGCAGGTTCGACAGGCCGACATGGCCACGCTGCTTCGGGAACAGCGGTGCGATTCGTGCGTACTGGTCAGACGTCAGTTCCATTGCTGCTTGCCTCCTCTCTTTTTCAATGAAATCAACAGATAATGAGCATACCATATTTGTCAGATTGCGTTAACGCGCCCTAGTAGTGTTGCAAGCACTTTTGAGTGCGATTTGACCCGCCCTTTGATGCACTGCATGCGGAACGTTGTGTAGGTGGCAAGGATTGTTTTGGCGAGTTCGCCTTGTTTTCTTTGGGCGGTTTTCATATCGAGTGATGTTCAATATTGGAGAGCTATAACTGACGTTTCGTCTGGAAACATCTCGATCAGGGAGATACTTTCGCGATGTGATTTGCCTGGGGCCTTCTTGTTTTGCGTCAGTATTAATTGTCTAATGATATCAAGGGAATGACATACTGATAAGATATTTCCATGATTTAATCAAGGTTGTAATTCCCATCATGAATCAGGAGTAGCTCACGCAGATTGGAATGATGTGACACAAACATTTTCATGGTCGACGATATCCGCACCCGGCATGGGAATTTCCGGATATCGAGCATTCAATCAATATTGACAACAAAGGCCCCCGCCTCGCATAATACTGCGCCTGATTTGCCCCTGAAACACTAATCCGTCCCCCAATGTACGCGCCTGGAGTACCGGCTGGCAAGGGATTGTCCATGACTTTCTGGCCGATACCGGCCACCAGGCCGGCGCGCAGGCTGGAACCTCTGACACATCTTATGAAGATCCTGAATAGTGGGGTGTAGCCAAGTGGACCAAGGCACCGGGTTTTGATCCCGGCATTCGGAGGTTCGAATCCTCCCACCCCAGCCACACATAACCAGACGCAACAATACATACCATGTTATCACCAGACAATCTGGCCTTGTTTTCCGGAAACGCGAATCCGGATCTGGCCGCCGAGGTCGTGCAGGCGCTCGGACTGCCGATGGGCAAGGCCCTGATCGGCAAATTCAGCGATGGTGAGATCAATGTGGAGATCATGGAAAACGTACGGGGACACGATGTATTCATCATTCAGTCCACCTGTTTCCCGTCCAATGACAACCTGATCGAACTGCTGGTCATGATCGATGCGCTGAAGCGCTCTTCGGCAGGCCGAATCACGGCAGTCATTCCATACCTCGGCTACTCGCGGCAGGACCGAAGACCAAGAACCGCACGCGTTGCGATCTCGGCCAAGCTGGTCGCCGAGATGATCAGCATAGCTGGTGCTGACAGGGTACTGACCATGGATCTGCACGCGGACCAGATTCAGGGATTTTTCGACATACCGACCGACAACATCTACGGTTCACCAGTCCTCATGAGCGAATTGTGGCGCAAGCAGCTCCCCAATCCCGTGATCATTTCGCCGGATGTCGGTGGGGTAGTCCGGGCACGGGCCATGGCCAAGCAGCTGGAGACCGATCTTGCGATCATCGACAAGCGGCGTCCCAGGGCGAACGAGGCAAAGGTCATGCACATCATCGGCGATGTGGCAGACCGCTCATGCGTCCTGATCGATGACATCGTGGATACGGCCAATACCCTCTGCGAGGCGGCCCGGGCACTCAAGGAGCACGGCGCGCTCAAGGTTCTCGCCAGTTGCACGCATCCTGTCCTGTCAGGATCCGCCATCAGCCGGATCGAATCGTCCGATATCGACGAACTGCTGGTAACCAACACGATTCCCCTGAGAGAAGAAGCCCGCAACTGCGACAAGATCACGCAACTGAGCATTGCCGAAATCCTGGCCGAGTCGATCCGTCGGATCGCGACCAGCGACTCCATCAGCAACCTGTTTATCGATTGACCCATTTACCGGAGAAAACGTCATGCCTGAACAATTCGAGTTGATTGCCCGGGTAAGGGCCCGGTCCGGAACCAACCTGGTGCGAAGGCTGCGCCGGGAAGGCGACGTGCCTGCCGTGCTGTACGGAGGCGGAAAGGATAACATCAGTATCGCCATCAATCACGACGTCCTGTTTCACAGCCTCGAGAAGGAGGAATTCCACTCTGCCATCATCATCATCAATACCGACGGCAGGAAAGAGCAGGCCATTCTCCGGGATGTGCAGCGGCGGCCGCACAAGACCAGCATCCTGCATGCGGATTTCCAGCGGGTCGATGAAAACCGGACACTGACCATGACCATGCCCATTCACTTTCTGGGCGAGGAGGACTGCCCCGGGGTCAGGGCGGGCGGTGTGCTGAGCCACCTGATCAACGATGTCGAGATATCCTGCCTGCCAAGGAACCTGCCGGAGCATATTGAACTCGATGTATCGAGCCTCGAACTGAACGAGTCGCTGCATCTGTCTGACATCCCCCTGCCCGATGGCGTCAACCTGACCTCCCTGATGCATGAAGAAACCCATGATCATGATCTGGCAGTGGTTTCCGTATCGCCGCCCCGCGTAAGCGCTACCCTTGACGAAACCGGGGAGGAGGAAGCCGAGACGGTCGACAAGGCGCCCGATGAAAATGAATAGGGGCCGCCCGGCGGGACGGACACCGTCATCCGGTACGGAATCGCCGCATTCCTGAAACAGCATGCATCCGTCCAGGGTTTCCCTCATTGCGGGACTGGGTAACCCGGGCCTGCGCTACAGCGATACCCGGCACAATGCGGGATTCTGGTTTCTCGATCGGCTTCAGTCGGCAGAACGCCTGGAGTTCGGCACGGTCGAACGTTTCAAGTCGCAAACAGCCGTATGGATGCACGATGGCAGGCAGATTCGGGTCATGGCCCCCTGCGTCTTCATGAACCGTTCGGGCCAGAGTGTCGCACCGATGGCAAGGTACTACAGGATATCCCCCGAGCAGATACTGGTCATACATGACGAACTGGATTTGCCACCGGGAACGGTGCGGCTGAAATGCGGCGGCGGAACGGGCGGACACAATGGACTGAACGACATATCCGCCAGCCTGGGATCACGGGACTTCATACGGCTGCGGATCGGTATAGGGCATCCCGGCGATGCCGGACAGGTCACTGGCTACGTGCTGAGCCGCCCTCCCCTGCAGGAACGGGCATGCATCGGGGAAAGTATCGATCGTTGCCTGGCCGAGATTTCCCGGATCGTGTCAGGGGATCTGGCGGGTGCCATGCAGGCACTGCATACCCGGAATGCGGAGGGCTGACGGCATGGGGATAAGGTGCGGCATCGTCGGACTACCGAATGTCGGGAAGTCGACCCTGTTCAACGCCCTGATGCAAACCAGCCAGGCCCAGGCTGACAACTACGCTTTCTGCACCATTGATCCGAATGTCGGTATCGTTGATGTCCCGGATCCGAGACTCCAGTCCATCCGTGAAATAGCCAGACCTCGCAAAACCATTCCCGCTACCGTTGAATTTGTCGATATCGCCGGGCTCGTTGCAGGGGCATCGCAAGGCGAGGGTCTCGGCAACCGGTTTCTTTCCCACATACGGGAAGTCGACGCCATTGCACATGTGGTCCGTGCGTTCAGGGACGACAATATCCTGCATGTTAATGATCGTGTGGACCCGGTTTCCGATATTGAAGTCATCAATACGGAACTCATGCTTGCAGACATGGAAACGGCTGAAAACGCTTATGACAAGGCCGAAAGGAACCGCAAGACGGGAAACAGGGAACAGGCCGCCCGGATCGTCCTGCTGAAACGCATTCTCGATCACCTGGAAGCAGGCGAACCGGTACGCTCCATGCCTCTTGAGGAATCCGACCAGCCTGCCCTGAAGCAGTACAGTTTCCTGACGGCAAAACCGGTCCTGTATATTGCCAATGTCTCGGAAGACGGGCTCGAGAACAACCCGATGCTTGAGGCCGTCCGCCGGATAGCCGACCGCGAACCGACACCGGTTATCCCGGTATGCGCGAAGATCGAATACGAGTTGTCTACCCTGTCGCCCGAAGACGCCGAACTGTTCCTGGAATCCATGGGGCTGAACCGCCCGGGACTTGAACGCGTCATCCGGGCCACCTACCGGCTGCTCGGCCTGCAGACATTCTTCACGGCCGGACCCAGGGAGGTCCGCGCCTGGACGGTAACCCGGGGCACCTCCGCACCTCAGGCAGCGGGCGTGATCCATACGGATTTCGCCCGCGGATTCATCTGCGCCGAAACCATCTCCTATGACGATTACATATCCGGCAACGGGGAACAGGGTGCCCGCTCCGGGGGAAGAGTCCGCCAGGAGGGCAGACACTACGTGCTTGAGGATGGCGATGTCATCCACTTCAGGTTCAATGTCTGACCATGCCCGTGACCGGGAATCTGCGACTGCGATGAATCCCGGCGATTCCGCGCCGGCGGCCAGCGGCAAGCCGCTGGACTACAGTCAGATCGAGGCCCTGCTGGACGAGTATCTCGACCCGGTCCTGTCGTCGCGCCGGGCTGCGGAAGAACCTGCCCGGGGACTTCTGCCGCTGAACAGGGAGCAGCAGCAGTTCGTGCTGCACTGGACGGACGTGATCCGCAAGTCCAATGCGGAAATGGCCTACCAGTTCGTCAGCAGGGCGCCGCTGGCACTGAAGCTCATGGGAGCCGACGGTGCCCGCACATGGCTGCTGCATGCAATGGATGTCTATGACAGGGAGGGCCTGTATCCCGGTGGCGCCGCACTGGAGGCAGTCGAACAGTTCGCGCGGGAGTACCGACTGAGCCATATCACGGTAAGGCTTGAGGAGGTACGGAACATACTGGAAACGATCCTGCGCGGGCTGTCTGGGCGCAACCTCTCCATTGCTGCGGGCAATGCCGTCTACACCGATACGGAAACACTGTATCTGCCCGCAGCCGTCAACCGCTTCGATAGCCAGCGGCTGAACTATCTCTTCTACAAGATCCTGGCCGTACATCTGTGGGCACAGACCTGGTTCGGCACCTTCCGGAGACCCCGCCCCGATTCTCCTCACCTGATGGAACTGCTGACCCGATTCGAGGATGGCGGACGCGCCCTGCGGCTGTTCAACCTGCTCGAGACCTTCCGCCTGAATGCCTGTATCCGGCGGGAACTGCCGGGACTTGCGCGCGAGATCTACGGCCTGTACCCCACGCCCCCGGTACATGACAGTACCTGGCAGGCGCAGGTCGACAGGCTGGAGGCTCACGGCTCCACCGTATCCGACACGCTGGAGTGCACGGCCCTGCTGTATCCGTTGACGCAACCCTGGCCAGATCCGTTTCCGTACCAGGGGGAACTCGACCCGGAAGCCGCCAGGCAAACCATCGAGACGCGCATGGCCCTGGAACAAGACCAGCTCCAGACGGCCCTGTCCGACCTGATCGAATCCCTGATGAAGTCAGGGCAACAGGACCCGTGCGACGGGGAAGAACCCGATCTCCGGGCTGTACGTAATGAATCCGGCGAACCGGAGATCACCCTGGACGGGGAACCCGTCCAGGTCCCTGCCGACATCGAGAAGCTGTTGTCGTCCGTTGCCCAGGATTTCGACGAGATACCCCCCGACTGGCTCGATTCTGCCGGCGACGGCAACTACGACGACCGGTCAGGGGTCGAAGTCGACAGGGAACAGCCGCAGCATGTCGATCCGAAAGATGCCGGGGTCTTCGTGTACGACGAGTGGGACTACAGGAGACAGACCTACCGCAAGAACTGGTGCATGCTGAGAGAACTGACTACCCACCCGTCCCATGACGATTTCATCGACAGGACCCTGGAGAAGTACCGGTATCTGGTCGGCGAGATCCGCAGGCATTTCGAGGCCCTGCGAGGAGAAGACCGGATGCTCAGGGCGCAGCCGGTCGGTGACGACATCGACCTGGAAGCCCTGGTCACGGCGCATGCCGACATGAAGACCGGAGTGGAAATGACGGACCGCCTGTACATGCAGCAACGCAGGCAGGAACGGGATCTTGCCGTCGTGTTCATGGTCGACGTCAGCGGTTCCACGAAGGGCTGGATCAACGATGCCGAACGTGAAAGCCTGGTGCTGTTGTGCCAGGCGCTGGAAGTACTGGGTGACCAGTACGCCATCTACGGATTTTCCGGCATGACCCGGAACCGGTGCGAGGTTTACCCGATCAAGACGTTCGGTGAAACCTACGACAGGGACGTACGCGCCCGGATCAGCGGTCTCAGGCCCCAGGACTACACGCGGATGGGCGCCACCATACGTCACCTGAGTCATATACTCAATCAGGTGGAAGCCAGGACCCGAATCCTGATTACCCTCTCGGACGGCAAGCCGGACGATTATGACGGGTACCGCGGAAGCTATGGCATAGAAGACACCCGCCAGGCGCTGCTGGAAGCCCGGCACGGCGGCATTCACCCTTTCTGCATAACCATCGATAACGATGCCGGGGACTACCTGCCCCACATGTACGGACACGCAAGTTTCGTGGTGATCGACGAGGTCCGCAAGCTCCCGCTCAAGGTGGCGGATATCTATCGCAGGCTGACCACCTGATCACGCGATCAGGATTCCATGCCCGGTCCTCGCGAACCTGGTCGGGAACAGCGTCTCGAGAATCCGCATGGCCGGCGTATCCAGGGTGCCGGAAAGATCGACCGTCGCCCAGTCGCGAAAATAGTTCTCCATATCCAGGTCCACTCCCAGGGCCTTCAGTTCGATCATGCCGGAGCGCTCCAGGCTCCCGGCAACCTCCCTGAGATGGGCATCCAGGTAATCAGGGTCATTGTGGTTGCTGGTTGCGGTCT
>JAJDVC010000144.1 GCA_022826305.1 Gammaproteobacteria bacterium
TGAAAAGTCAGATCTGCACAGGAATTGGGATGTCGACTTCAAAGAGATTCCCAAGCCCTTGGCAATCCCTCCCTCCGGCCTGAGGAGGATCGATCATGTGGCGCAGACAATGCACTATCATGAAATGCAAAGTTGGCTGACCTATTACACTTCGACATTCGAGATGGAGAAGACCACGGTTGTTGATGTGGCGGATCCCGCGGGCGTGGTACTGTCCCAGGCAATTTCCAGCCCGGAAGGAGAGATCAGGCTGAACCTCAACGGTGTGGACGAAGGCAGGACGTTTGCCGGCGCTTTTCTTGCCGACCAGTTTGGTGCGGGCGTACAGCACATCGCGTTTCAGACTGACGATATCTTCGAGACTTCCAGCCTTCTTGCGCATGCCGGTTTTTCACGGTTGCGGATTCCTGAATGCTACTACCGTGACCTCAAGGAGCAATTCGGGCTGGACGACAGCCTCGTCGGAAGAATGCAGGAGGGTCATATTCTCTATGACCGGAACACCGACGGGGAATACTTTCAGATTTACAGCACCCCGATTTTCCAGGGATTCTTTTTTGAAATTGTCGAGCGGCGGGGTGACTATCAGGGCTATGGTGTCCGGAATGCTCCAGTACGCCTGGCTGCCCAGGTGCGACACGTGCAGGGATAGCAGCTTCATGAACATCAACGGCATGACAGCCGGCACCTGGGGCGGGCTTGGTGTTTTACCCTCTCCCTCGCGCGGGAATCCATTCCGGTCTGGTACCAATGCCGGTCTTGCCCATGAAGGGGAGCAGGGGCGGTCAGGCAGGAAAAACCGGAGACAAGGGCCGCCTGCCTTCTTTCCGCAAGGAATATCGGGGGGCAACATTGCATGACGTAACTCTTCCTCTTCGTGTCGGCTTGATCGGTACGGGCCGGATCAGCGACATCTATCTTCAGACCTTCGCCAAATACGACGTGATCGATATCGTGGCCTGCGGAAGTCTTGACCTGGATGAAAGCCGTGCCAAGGCCGCGCAGTATGACATCAAGAAAGCCTGTGCCCCCGATGAGATCATCTCTGATTCCGATATCGACGCAATTCTGAACCTGACCATTCCGGCGGCTCATGCGGAAGTAAGCCTCTCGGCACTGGAAGCAGGCAAACATGTTTATTCGGAAAAGCCGCTTGCTTCGTCCCTCGCCGATGGGCAACGGGTACTGGCCCTGGCCGCCTCAAAGGGGCTTGCCGTCGGAAATGCACCCGACACCTTCCTTGGGGGGCGATGGCAGACAGTGCGTAAACTGCTCGATGAAGGGGTTATCGGCTGTCCTACCGGGGTGGCGGTATTCGTCGGTACCCATGGAACCGAACGCCACCATCCCAACCCCGATTTCTATTACCAGCAGGGCGGTGGGCCGATGTTTGATCTCGGCCCGTACTACCTGACGGCCATGGTCTTTCTGCTCGGCCCGATCGTCCGTGTTGCCGGTTCGTCGAATCGGGCCTTTGATCGGCGAATGATCGAAAACGGTCCACGCGATGGCACCTGGATGGAGGTGGAGGTGGACACCCATGTCCAGGGAATGCTGGAGTTTGAAAGTGGGGCTGTCGGCTCAATCACCATGAGCTTTGATATCTGGGACAGTGAAATGCCCCGCTTGGAGATATACGGCGAAAACGGTACGATCTGCATTCCTGATCCTGATCCGTTGTGGGGCGCAAATATCTTCCAGGGCGAAGTATGGTACAGGACCCGTGAAACCTCACGCTGGACGCAACAGCCCCGTCCTGCAGGACGCAACCGCTGGCAAGTGGCCGAAAACACCCATGGACTGAATGAGGACAGCCGCGGCATTGGCATGGTTGATATGGCTTATGCCGTCCGCGAGGGCCGTCTTCCGCGGGCGTCAGGTGAACTGGCCTGTCATGTGCTTGAGGTCATGACAGGAATCCTGAAAAGTCCTGTCGATGGGACATTTGTCGGCATTGAAAGCCGGCCATCCATCCCGGATATTCTCCCCGAAAAATTTCCAGAAGATTCATCCCATGCCTGTAAGGAATCTTGAATTCGCCGAACCGTTCTTTGCCGTCCGCATCATATGTGATGAGGCAAGCTACAGGATATCCGGCAAGGTCATTGTGCTGAATCTGGCGGAAATCCCGATAAAGATCCGTGAACAGGAACTCGGAGCGCTGCAGTCTGTGATCCTGAAGGATGTCACCATCCACAACGTGGTCCATGCAGTGGCCGTGGAGCGCTTTGCGGATTACGGCGATGGTGCCGAACTCATGGCACGTGTGCGGAAGCACTGGCCATCCGCCTACGAGGTTCGTGGAGATGACCGCCTGCGCGGCATTGAGCACTACATGTCACCAAAAATCTGGATCGGACAGTATGGTTTTTCCATGTACCATTCTGCTTCCGTGCCGCTGAATGTCGGTCTGCACCGTGACCATGCTTTCTGCCCCGTACCGGGTTTCCGCGAAATTCATACGCAAATCATGGGTTTTGGCAAGATGCAGCAATACCTGGAGCAAGACATCGACACCTTGTACCTTGAAGAACTCATGGCCCCCGGAACCACCCACCGGCCCATGTACGATGCCAAGGGAAATTATCCCTGGCACCAGTTCGAAACCATCACGCCATCGATCTTTCTGGCCACGGAAATGCTGCCGGAAGGCGCGTCGGCGCCTGCACGGGACGTCTGGCCCGACTGACCGGGAATCCTTGAAATGAGTGACGAGTAACGATGCTTTTGCCTGATCAAATCGATATTGCAGGACCTTTCCCGCGCTTGACCCGCAGATTGCGCCTGGGCGTGGTGGGAGGGGGCAGGGTTTCGGGTATGCAGGCCATGGCTGCGCGCCTGACTGATCGATGGGAGGTCGTTGCCGGAGCATTTTCTTCAGACCCGGTCCGCGCCAAGGCTGCTGCCGCCAAGTGGTCTTTGCCGGAAGACCGTTGCTATATCTCATTTGAAGAGATGGCAAGAACCGAGGCTGCGCGTGAGGACGGAGCGGATGCAGTAATGATCACTACACCGAATCACCTGCATTACCAAAATGCGGTGGCTTTCCTTGAGGCGGGCATTGATGTCCTTTGTGACAAGCCACTGACCAACGAGATAAGGGAAGCCGAAATGCTCGTTGCCCTGACCGGGAAGACGGGATGCGTTTTCGGTGTTTCCTATGTCATGTCCTGTTTTCCGATGATCAGGCAGGCCAGGGAGATCGTGGCCAGTGGGGGCATTGGCCGAGTCAACCAGATCCATGTGGAGTTTATGCAGGACTGGATGACGCCTGAGGATGTGGAAAACGCCCCACACGTGAAATGGCGTCTCGATCCTGCAAGATCGGGAAAAACCAGTTGCGTTGGTGATATTGGCACCCATGCAGCCCATTTGGCGCAATTCGTCAGCGGGTTGCGCATGACCGGCCTGCGTGCCCACTTCCATGTTTGCGGGGCCCCGAAACCCCTGGAGGACACGGTGTTCATGATGGCCCGCTATCACGGACATGTCCCGGGTACTCTCATGGCCACCCGACTTGCTCCTGGAAATCGTGGCGGGTTGCGGTTGCGGATATTTGGCTCGGAAGGCGGTTTGGAGTGGGATCTGGAGCAATGTGAAAGGTTGAAGTTCAGCCGGTTCGGGGAACCTGACCGGATTCTCAGTCGCGGCCACGGTCACGGGATCAGCCCCGAAACCGAACGCTTTGTTCGCGCTGCCCGTGGTTTCCCGGAAGGCATGATTGAAGCCTGGGCCAACCTGTATTCCGAATTTGCAATGGCTGTCGCCTGCAGAAGGGATGGCAGGGCGCCAGCGCAGGATTGGCTCGGTATGCCGCAGGTCCAGGACGGGGCTGAAGGTGTGCGTTTTATCGAGGCTTCCGTGAAATCAAACCATTCTGACGGCGCCTGGGTTGAGATCTGAACCGGCCGTTCCGGGAAAACCCACTTTCAGACGGCCGCATGACCCTCCCGATATCAGACTGTTATCCTCATGGTTAACGCCTTCGGAATCTTGGCCTGCATGGACCGATCAAACGGTTTAGTTCAAGACCTTGAGTGTGTCCTTAAGTCCAAGATCAATATGCACCCGCAGGGTTTCAGCTGCACGGTCAACATCCCGGGCGAGAGCGGCGTCCAGCATATCCCGGTGTTCATCGACTGACTCTTTGCCTCGGTCAGTCAGCACAAGCATCTGGTATCTCAGATACTTGTCGTAGAGAACCGCATGCAGGGACAACAG
>JAJDVC010000045.1 GCA_022826305.1 Gammaproteobacteria bacterium
GTTCTTCGGGGAATCATGTGGCCAGCAGACAATCCGGCGCACCGCCCGGAGGGGTTTCCCTCCCCGTATGCCACTGGAGCCCGGGTTCAAACCACCAAAATCGCCAAATCCATCCCGTGATAGGATTAGCGGGAATTACTGATAGTCTGTCCATTTCACGAAAGGGGCTGGGGCAATCCTGTTTTCCCGGTGCGGCGTCATGACCTGAAGGCGGCCCGGTCCAGTGCAGGCGCGCGTCCGTCAGCGTCATGTCGCGGTATTACTTCAGGATCGCCTTCACCCGCATCCGGCGGCGCGCTTGCCTGTGGGTCCACCAGCGTGCCTTGATCTCGAACCCGACCGTATGCTTCGGCGACGCCATATGGTTCTCCAGGCGCATCGCCCTCACGCCGAAGGAGACATCCGGCGCATTGTCTTTGGGCGCGGGCGTCAATCTTCATCCCAGGCTGTAGTCGCGCGCCCGTGGCGAGCCCCGGCCCGACATGCGGGCTACCGGTGAAGCATCCCGAGAAAGCCGGGCAGCCATGGACCACTTCCGCCTGCCAGCGGCTGTCGGTCCCGGTGGGACTTGCTGCGGCGCAGACCAGCCGGCAATCCGTCCTGCTGACGGTGCTCCCGACGGTCAGCGGCAGCGTCATCGTCTCGTCGTCCGCCAGGTACCGCGACAGTATGACAGTGAATCTCACGCCCGCACCCTCCGGTAGCGTCGCCCCGTCGAGAGGGCTCAGATTCACCGTGGGCAGGGTCTGGGCCTCGGCCCGATCAGCCAGCAGCAGCGGAAGGACATGCAGGAATGTGGCGGCGGCCCGGCGCAGGCCGCCCGCAACGGCGCGGAAAGAAGAATCAGGCGGGGATGATGGGGGAAGAGGGCGACCGGAGCAACCGCCACGCAACTCCGATCATGTCCGACATGCGGACGCAAGTGGAGCGATACGGCTTTCAGCCCGAAATCCTCATCGAAACCAACTGGCGGGAATCATGACGGGCGCTGCCCGGACAGCGCCGGGAGGCGAATCCCGCTTCCGCCGTCGCATCGTCCGGGAGCTTCCGGAACAGTTCGACGAGACCTGATGCCTTCGCGGTAATCCCTACCCCCTGTCTTCGCCATATCCGCTCGCCTCTGAATCCTGTTCATGGAATATATTCGGCGCCGAATCCCATGGAAAGTGCCGGACCATATCAAGCGGATTTGGTCCCTCTGCTACATGATTTCCAGAAAACACCCTTGAGATCTCCTGCACATCATCCCGATAATCTCCAATGCTTCACAGCACTCATGCAATGTTCGAACCAGATACATCACTGTTATCTCAAAACGTTGCAGGACCGCAGACGCCACCGGAAACATCACGTCTTGGGCAGTGTTACTCCGATCTGGCCCTGGTACTTGCCCCCCCGGTCAGCGTACGAGATTTCACATGGCTCATCGGCTTCAAAGAACACGACCTGGGCGATGCCTTCATTGGCGTATATTTTTGCGGGCAACGGCGTGGTATTGGAAAACTCCAGTGTGACGTAGCCTTCCCATTCAGGCTCAAAGGGTGTGACGTTGACGATGATGCCGCAACGGGCATATGTACTCTTGCCGAGACAGACAGTCAACACATTGCGCGGAATCCGGAAATACTCTACCGTCCGCGCCAACGCAAAGGAGTTGGGCGGTATGATGCAGACATCCCCGATAAATTCCACGAAGCTTTCCTCGTCGAATCTTTTCGGGTCCACGACGGCCGAGTTGATATTGGTAAAGATCTTGAACTCATCCGAACAGCGGATATCGTAACCGTAGCTTGAAGTGCCATAGGAAATCACCTTTCCGCATGCTGATTCACGCACCTGGGACGACTCGAATGGCGAGATCATGCCATTCTCCAGCGCCATGCGGCGAATCCATTTGTCTGACTTGATGGACATGCAGGGAAAAAACCGCAATCAACGGGGCATCAGTTCTGCTGAATCACGATGTTGGGAAACCGGGAACTGAAATCCTTTTTGCGCAGGGACAGTCTGGCTGCCGCATTGCGGGCGATTCTTCGATAGATATCCGCAATCCGGCCATCCGGATCAGCCACAACGGAAGGACGTCCTCCATCTGCATCTTCCCGAATCGACCGATCCAGAGGAACCTCCCCGAGAAATTCAGTGCCATACTGTTCTGCCAGGGACCGTCCTCCTCCGGAACCGAAGATATGCTCTTCGTGTCCGCAACTGGAACAGATGTGAGTACTCATGTTCTCGACGACTCCCAGAACCGGAATATCCACCTTCTCAAACATCTTGTAAGCTTTTCTGGCATCGAGCAAGGCAATATCCTGGGGCGTAGTCACGATGACCGATCCCGATACCGGAACCTTCTGCGCCAGGGTCAGCTGGGTATCTCCGGTTCCCGGGGGCATGTCGATGATCAGGTAGTCCAGATCGTCCCACTGCGTATCGTTCAGTAGTTGTTCAAGCGCCTGGGTCACCATGGGTCCACGCCAGATCATCGGCGACTCCTCATCCACCAGAAACCCGATGGACATGGCCTGCACATGGTAGCTGTTCATCGGCTCAATCGTCTTGCCGTCCTTTGAAGTGGGCTGACCATTGACACCCAGCATCCTCGGCTGACTTGGTCCGTATATATCGGCATCCAGGATTCCCGCGCGGGCGCCCTCTGCAGACAGGGCAAGCGCCAGATTGACGGAAAGCGTGGATTTGCCCACACCGCCCTTTCCGGAGGCCACGGCAACTATGTTCTTGACTCCCTTGAGTGGCTTGACGCCCTCCTGCACTTCATGTGCAACCGTGTTCGATTCGACCTGTACCCGGGCGCCGGGAATGACTGCCTGTATCATGGAGACCAATTCCGGTTTCCACAGGTCAGCCGGATATCCCAGTGCGATATCAATCTCCAACGTGTCCCGCGTGATCCGGATATCCTTGACGGCCTTGCCGACAATCAGGTCGGTACCGGTATGCGGGTCCACTACTTCTTCAAGCAGTCGTTCAACAGCCGCCTGGTCTGATTGAGTCATTGTTCAAAACCACCTAGATTGAATATTCTTGCGTTCTGCCCGGCACTTCGGGCGAGTGATGGCGCACAAGGCTTTTCGTGTCAGCAACCATCTGGAGCGTCACCTCCGACAGGACCGGGAAGCATCCGGATCCGGACATCCAGGGCATGCCGCTGGAAAACAACTTTTCAGGGCCAGCTTCAAATATAATATTGTACCTCATTCACCTGCCTGTCTTCTGCAAAGATTCCTGGCCACGATTAATGACAGCCTCTACCAGCCAATCCGGCAACACCAGGAAAATTCTCGTTACCAGCGCCCTGCCGTACGCCAATGGTCAGATACACCTTGGCCACCTCCTGGAATACCTTCAGACGGATATCTGGGCGCGGTTTCAGAAACTGCGCGGACATGAATGCCATTACGTATGTGCCGACGACGCGCACGGAACGCCGATCATGCTGAAGGCCGAGGAAGAGGGGGTCACGCCGGAGGAACTGATTGAACGGATCCGGATCGACCACGAACGGGATTTCGCGGACATGCTGATCTCTTTCGACAATTACTACAGTACCCACTCACCGGAAAATCGCCATTATGCCGAGTTGATCTACGATCGACTGAACAGGCGGGGGCACATCACCCGGCGGTCCGTCACACAGCTCTACGACCCGCAGAAGGAAATGTTCCTGCCGGACCGCTTCGTCCGGGGCACATGCCCCCACTGCGGCTCGGAAGACCAGTACGGGGACAACTGCGAAGTCTGCGGCAGCACCTATTCCCCTGCAGAACTGATCAATCCCCGCTCCGCCGTTTCAGGCGCCGTACCCGTGGAACGCGAATCCGAGCAGTTGTTCTTCATGCTGAAGGACTTCCGGGAATTCCTCGAGAACTGGTTCAGGGAAGGGCATACCCAGAAGGAAATCGCCAACAAGCTGAAGGAGTTGCTTCACGGCGAACTGCCCGAATGGGACATCTCTCGCAACGCCCCGTACTGGGGTTTCGAGATTCCCGGTGAGACAGACAAGTACTTTTATGTCTGGCTGGATGCGCCAATCGGCTATCTGGCCAGCTTCCGCAACCTCTGCGACCGCAAAGGCCTGGATTTCGATGCGTATTTCAGGCCCGACAGCGAGTGCGAACTCTATCATTTTGTCGGCAAGGA
>JAJDVC010000247.1 GCA_022826305.1 Gammaproteobacteria bacterium
GGCGTTGCTGGCGACGATTGATCGGCATGCAGTGCCAACACTATAAATCACAGTCTGTCGTTTCATGCCTGACACGCCCCTTTTGAATCTGTTCCATCCGGGCAACGGCAGGATTCCGCCGTATCTCGCTGGCCGCGATGTCGAGAAGGCCCGGTTCGATGCCGTGGTGAGGAATCTCTCGAACGGAGTTGCTGCCGATGGAGACATGATTGTCTACGGACCGCGGGGCAACGGGAAGACGGCGATGCTCCGTCATTTTGCGAACAACTGCGTATACGACGGTACACGGCCCTCGATCCTGTGGATGACGCCGGATGACATGCAGTCCCTGGAAGACATGACCAGGGCAGTGGCCAGTCAGGACAAGGGCTTTCTGGACAGGTTTTCTCCGGTTGCCGCCTCGCTTGATCTCGGGATCGCCAGACTCAGCACCGAAGTTACGGTTGGTCAGAGATCATCCTTCTTCCGGGAAATTCTCGAAAACCGGTGTTCCGGAACCCCTGTTGTCCTGATTGTCGATGAGGCGCACAATCTGGACCCGGGCATTGCCCGCGCCCTCCTGAATGCCAGTCAGTCGGTGCGGGCGAACCCCGATACGCCATTTTTCCTCGTACTTGCGGGTACGCCCGGTCTTGTGCCGTTACTTCAGCAGGCCGATGCGAGCTTCTGGGAAAGGGGGGATGTCGTCGAACTGGGCCGCCTCTCTCCGGAGGATGCTGCGGATGCCCTGGCGCTGCCCCTTGCCGACGCCGGCGTCTCCATCGACCGGGAAGTCGCTGTCGAGGTTGCCGATCGGGCACACTCCTATCCGTATTTCATCCAGGTATGGGGCAAGGAGATAGCTTCCTGTTTGTATGACAACGGAGAAAATGTTGTTTCCGGCGACACCGTTGCAAGGGTCGAAGACAATGTAAATAACAGGATCAGCACCATATACAGGGTGCGGTTGAAGGAACTGCGTAGAATGGGTCTGCTGGTTACCTCCGTGCAGGTCGCTAGGCATTTTCTGGACAATGGCAAAGACAAGGTATCGTTGATGGATATGGACACTATTATTCGTCAGGCCCACATGGACCTTGGCATGGACGTTAAGGAGGCTTCCATTGCCGATACCATAGCCAGACTTGCCTCCATTGGTTTCATATGGGACTTCAGTCCGAGGGGTTCCATGTCCACCTGGTACGAACCAGGCATTCCCAGCCTGATGAATCATGTCGTGAATGAATCCATGAAGGCGGATATGGATGAGAATCTCTCAGGAAAACCATCGGCCCAGCCCGGAATCCTCAAAGGAAGACTTTGAGCAGGAACTTGCCCGTTAACACCGGTCTGGACATGCAGGGTCTGCAACCTGATCTCCGTGCTGACACCGCACCGCCCGGTTTGGGTCCGAAATTCCTTGCGTGTGGTGCTGACAGTTTCCCGCTTGAGGTTTTCCCGGTATCGATTCCCGTGTCAGCACACCCTGATTCAAGATCAGGTCGGATTGCCGCGTCATGCTGATGACCGACAATGTTCCGGGCAGCGTGATTGATCTGTTCTGCGGTGCGGGTGGGTTGTCGCATGGCTTTTCCTTGAGGACTTCAAGATGGCTGTCGGCATCGATAAGGATACCGCATGTCGCTATCCTTTCGAGTCCAGCAACCATGGCCGCTTCATGTCAATTGATGTTGCGGATTTGCTAGCGCAGGAGACCATCGATGCATTCCTGTCAGGATGTCCCGGAATCCTGGCAGGTTGTGCGCCCTGCCAGCCCTTTCTCGCACCCACCATACCCGTGGGTCTCGCGGCGCGAGCGGTGATCCGCAGCGCAGGTTGTCTGACGAGTTCGCCAGAATCATTGTTCTTTGTCGCCCGGACTGCGTCATCATGGAAAACGTTCCTGGTCTCGCCGACAATGGCGGTTCCGATGTTTTCCGGAGATTTCTGTCGCGCCTGGCAGGCGAGGGCTACGACACCTGGTTCGGAATCGTTTTCTGTCCGGATTACGGTATTCCGCAAATCCAGAAACGATTGATACCAAAGGGCCTGACAAAAGCGCTCCTCACAACCCTCATAAAGAAACCGATGCGATGCCCCTCATCGTAGACCGTGCTCGGTTGCCGGAAAATTGGCCCACGAACGCCGGCTCTCCCGCATTCTGGGAAGAACCGTGGCCACCCTCACCCACCTTGAAGACATGCTGACACGGGTCTTCTTCGGTCTTGCCGGGAACCGCCAATTTGCTAACATGGAAGAGGCGAAAACTGCATATCCCCAATGGGAGAAGGGCCTCAAGGAAACGTTAACAGATACGAAAGCGGTAGACAGGGCAATTCAGACTCATACTCCATTTGACCCTCTGCTGTTTGAGAGAGGCTATCTGTGAATTACACTACGGGTATGGGCAGGATCATTAATTCTTGGTCCGCGTTTGGGCCTCGAAACTCCTGCCTTCCTTAATGTTTCTTCCAGTTCCTTGTGTGCATGGTAACTTTTCAAATCAAGATCACCTGATCTTTGTATTATCTGACGATGCTGTTTCTTGATGGTCGATTTGGTCTGCTTCATTTCTCTCTCGTTTGATCAGTGTAGTTTGCGGTCTTCAAGCAAGCAGATATATTGTTACTCTGCATGTAATCCAATATGAAATTATGAGCCTCATGTAGGCTCTTTTGAAGAGTTCCCGAATTTGATATATCTTCGATTTTCAATTCTAGTTCATCTACAAGCAATTTCATCGGAATGCCGCGAGAATGTGCGTGCCATCTTTTTGTATCGTTAAGTTTCATCGCGATCCGATTGGCCCGCTCCCGCTTCATTTTATCCGTTACTTGCTTGCCATTTGTTTGGGTTTTACTCCATTTTTTGAATTTGTAGGTTGTCAGCCACTTTTCCAACAACTCAACAGAATGCTCTCTGGCCTGCTCGTACCTATGCAGATCAGCCAAGTCCATTTTGTCGACTAACGCATATTCTAGGGCTTGTTAACGCAAACGCAGGAATTCGATGATGAGTCCGAAGGTGACGAAACCGAGGAACATGACATCGAGCTTGTCGAAGCGAGAGAAGATCCTGCGAAAGCCCTTGAGGCGTCGGAACAGGCGCTCGATCTCGTTGCGCCGTTTGTACAATGCCTTGTCGCATGACCAGGGCGCAAGCCGATTCCGCTTCGGCGGCGCCACCGGCCTGAAGCCCCGCGCACGAACCAGTTGGCGGGTCGCATCGTCTTCGTACGCGCGGTCCATGAGCAGGGTCGGACTGTCCGCCGGTCGCGTCAGCCGGTTCAGCAGCCTGCGTCCCTGCGGGGCGTCGTGTGCGGGGCCGGGCGAGAGCGCGAAGGCAACGGCTGTTCGGGCATCCGCGGCAACCATGTGAAGTCTGGTATTCCAGCCGCCCCGGGGCTTGCCGATGGCCTGTGGACCGTTTTCTTTCGCGCCCCCGTGCCGTCGGGATGCACCTTGATGCTGGTGCTGTCCAGGCCGTACGCCTCGACCCGGATGCGCACCATCCGCTCCCGTTGCAACTGCTCGAACACCCGGTCGAGCACACCTTTCTTCGACCATCGGTTCATGCGTGTGCAGAGCGTATGCCAGTTGCCGAAATGCGCCGGCAGACCGCACCACTTGCACCCTGTTCGGCCACGTACAGGATCGCGTCGAGTACCTGCAGGTTCGACAGGCCGACATGACCACGCTGCTTCGGGAACAGCGGTGCGATTCGTGCGTACTGGTCAGACGTCAGTTCCATTGCTGCCTGCCCTCTCTCTTTTTCAATCAGATCAACGGACAATGAGCATGCCACGTTTGTCAGATTGCGTTAACACGCCCTGGTTCAATTGAGGAGGATGTGTCGCTCATGGATTTTCCCAATCAGCAAGAATCAGGTTTCCCGACCCATCCGCTACCGCCGCACTTCGGACATTGTCCCATTGATCCTCCAGTACCTTTGCAGGGCTCACATTTCCCGGATTTTCGATTGAGATCAACTTCGAAGACATCCTCGATATCACCGGATTTTTCTATTTCCCCGATGTCAAGGGCATCAAAAGACAGTCCATAGGCAACCGATAGTCGATCGTAGTCCTTATCCTCCACTCCTTCTGCCGAAAGTCGCTCCGGCTTCGGCAGATATTCCCTTTTCAGCTTGTAGATCAAACCATGCTCATAAGGAGTTCCCATTCCTTCCGCTGGAGATATCAGGCAAGAATAGAGGCTCATATTCGCACCACCGCCGCATAGGAATACGGGAATGCCTTCATGCCATTTCTCTGAAAGCGGATATCTCTTGGTTTTCGTATGCTCAAGCTGCTTGTGCATCTGGTCGCGAACTTGACGCAGAAACTTTCCGTCAAGGCTATTCAGCCCGTCTTCGGATATGCCGATTTTCCTTGCAAATTCGTGCGCCGAGGGCGGGATATCGTGTGCACTCGGTCTCCAGGCACCGGAATAGTCGCTGTTTTCAATTCGATGTCTTGCAAGGTACTGAACTCCGAGCCGCTTCACCGATCTGGCAAAGATGGGAAACTTGTCCTCCCCATCATCTGTTCGGTGAACGTTGAAGATCGTTACATCCACCGTGCCCGCCCCAACGTCCATCAACATATGCAGGTCGGGTTGGCGGGAGGGAGATCTGACATATCCTGTTACCTGGGCAACGAATTCAGGAAAAAGCCGAATCGCATCCGGATGGATATTCGGTTCCCATACCTTCGCATGATCACTACCCCCATCATTTCGCGCGGTGGAATTCCGTTCGACTATTCGTCGCACCGAATCCAGGAAAAGGGGGCCGATACCGATGCTTGCCTGCCAGGCCGACTGGGCAATATTGTGATAGGTGCCCGCCATTACCCTGTCGTCACATGTCTCGGTCGGGAGTCCCACATTTATGTTCCAGTCCAGAATGCTATCTCCATATGTAGCCTTGTGGGTATTCAGCAACCATCCTCGACAGTGCCGGAACACCAGCGCGAGAAAGGCTGCAATTTCCGTTTGGTTCGATATGGAATGATCTCCCTCCAGCAATCTCATTTTCAGCCGGGAGAATCGTTCTGCCGGTTCAGAACCATCTCCCAGAACACATTCCCCGTTTTTCTCTACTGTGAACACATCAGGCAGGAGATACCGGTTTCGACCATCGGCATAGGGCATGAAGGGTACAGCGTAGCCGACCCTGGTCTCCCCGATCACGACCTTGGTAAACGCTGTTCCAAAATCGAGGCCGATGACCAGCTGTTGTTTTCGATACTGACTCGACACACCGGGGTATTGCGTACAATAGCAGGGAATCCAGTCTGAAATCCCCTGATTCCCATACCAGACCTTCTGCTTCATTTCTTTCCAGCACATGGAACAACCCCCTCTACTCCAGCCGCACAACGCCACAACAGATATCCAGCGGATGGGATTTGAGCAATTCCTTTGACCGGAGTTTTTCCATCTGCACATCGAATCTGTCCTTGACCTTGCGTATCAGACCTTCTCTGGCCGGTATCAACCTGACATGTCCTTTCGCCCTGAGATCGGCAAGAACACGGTCATGAATCTGCAGTTGGCGTTGCATGTACCGCTGCGCAGATTCGATCTGAAAATTCACACGGTCATGGTTCTCATCCTCCCGCTCGCTACGAGCCTGTTCGTAATCCTTCGCCAGTTGATTCATGCAGGCGTCAAAAGCGTTTCCAAGCGGCCCAGATTTGGTTTCATTGCCGACCGACAACCAGTCACCGCCTTCCAGGCGCGCGCAATTGACCAGTTTCCACGACGAATTCGGACTTAACATCGTATCACTGCCGACAGGAACAGCTCTTGCGCGAAGTTCCTCTTCGGACTGGATTCCGGAAAATTTCCATAAACCCACAGCGAATGCATATAGCCCCCTGGACATGCCCGGAACATGTATGCAAGAAAGTCTGATGGCCATCAGCGGGTGGAATGCCTCATCTCGGTCCGTCAGATCCTTCCCGATAAATCGAACGAGCGGATGAAACTGGCTTATCGACTCGGTTTTCCGGTTCGCAAGCCCAACCTTGTTGATGAACTCGCATGAAATCTCGTCACCGGACGACAGTCTGGTCTGACCATGCAACCTCTTGTCATGGATGAATTCGTCAAACCTTGCGACAGTTTTCGCGGGGAGACGGATTTGAAATACGAGCCGGCTGGATGAAGTCTGGCGAAAAACATGACCTTCGCAGTACTGCTCCAGGTAATCCTTCACATACACCACGAGATCCTGCTCCGTTATACGTCTTTTCAAGTCATGGGCTGCCTGTACCTGTTCAAGGATATATCCTCCATGGGCAATCAGATGGGAAGCCTGCATCTCCAGTTCGTTCTGGTCCTGTCTGACCTTTTCAATTGCCATGCTGGTCTGCTCGATTCTGTCGTTTTGCTGCTCCTCGGTCAGTTCCTCTCTGAACAGGTCGTTCGTCAGCGACCTGATCTCTTTTCCGAGAATTTCTTCCATACCTCCCAGGGCGCGCCGAAAAATGTCCAGACGCTCGAAGAGTCTTTCATGAATACGCTGATCGATCGTGTCGGCGTAACACAGATTCCAGATATGAATCTTCTCTGCGGTCTGGCCTATACGATCAATACGACCGATACGCTGTTCGATTCTCATCGGATTCCAGGGCAGGTCATAGTTGATCAGTATGCGGCAGAACTGCAGGTCCACCCCTTCGCTTGCGACTTCGGAAGATAGCAGTACCCGACAGGATGCGTCGTCACGAAATTCGTTGATGACATCCTGCTTGGACTGGTTCATTCCTCCAACCAGGATCCGACTCTTCACCCCGTTCTCCATGAGCCTCTCTGAAAGGTATTTCAAGGTCTGGCGAAAAAAGGAAAATACCACAATCTTCTCATCCGGATTCCGATCCAGACACTTGGACACCATGTCCCTGAACTTCCGATACTTGCTGTCATGATTGCGCAACGATTCCGGATCGACATCGGACATGACAGTCCGATTGAGATGCTCGATCAGAGACGTTGCATGATTCTCATCTTCAAGCTCGATTCCGAAATCCTCATACAGCTGTTCCTTTCCGGTTCCCTGTCTGTTCTTCCATGCCTTCACCGCTGCACACATGCAACTCGATACCTGTCGTTGCGGACTTGACAGAAGGAATCCTTCGCTGATGCCCCTGTCGTCCGCATATTGACGGATCGAACGAGTCACTTCGTCATAGAAGTCACGTTCCTGTTGAGTGAGAACGATGAACTCGGTGTTCGGATTTCTGATAACCTTCCACTCGGTCACCTCCCTCTTTCTCGTTCGGCTTACGGAATTCTTCAACAGGTTTATCCGCTCTATCCGATTGGCCAATCGGACCCTTTCTTCCGTTTCCAGGTCGGCATTCGGGGCTTTACGAGGAATCTCCTCTTCGACAAGATTTCGCAATTGACGATTATTCGTGAACAGGAAGTGCCTGCCTGCGTCCTGAAGATGCTTCCTGATCCTGCTCCTGTCCGCACTCTTGTCCAAGGCAAGGTCGCGGGCCTTCTGCAGAGGCTCGTTGGCAGCAAGGATTTGAGGGAAGACCTCCTTGTCGTCAAAAGTGTCAGGATCGACCAGATGCAGGAGATGATAGAGGTCGTCGCTTTTCAGATTGATCGGTGTCGCAGAAAGCAGCACAACATGCTCGGACACATCCCGAAGCATCTGACCGAGTCTGGCGCTCTGGCTGTTGGGATTGCGGAGGTAGTGTGCCTCATCGATAATCAGAAGATCCAGAACTGGATCGCTGCCAGCTTGTTCTTCAAGAAACAGCGAAAGCCTTCTTCGGGAACTATCGGTCATGTCCGTATCCTCACGAGGAGGCCGCAATCCCTGCAGACTGCAAACAATCCCCTTTCCTTCCCGGATCTGATTTCTGCTTTTCCCGAGCTCCGAGAGAAGCCCCTCCGCATCCCTGATGTCGACATCGATTCCGAAGCGGCCTTGTAACTCGTCACACCATTTCTCCCGAAGCATTGCCGGGCATACGACCAGCAATCTTCGCGCATCGTAACGGGCTCTCAGTTCGGTCCATATCAGACCTGCCTCTATGGTCTTGCCAAGACCCACCTCGTCCGCTATCAGAAGCCCCTTGGAAGGTGATTCGAGAAGAGAGAGAACCGGCTTGAACTGGTATGCATAGAATTCCGTATTCGTGATGTCCATGCTGTAGACCAGATTGGATAATCGTCCACTGAGTTGTCTATGCGTCAGATTCCGACGAAGATCAACCCTGCGACCGAACCTGCCCTGATCAAGCAGGGAAAAAACATCTGCATCCTCCGTAACCTCTTCCATCTCGTAGTCTGGCAGATAGCCGTTCCCATCCGGAAACGAGACAAGGTATTTCAGTGTGCCGGCCTGCTGTCTGCACTTGCCTGTGAGCACTCCTATGCGTCCGGGATCGCTTATCACTCTTACCCGAGCACCTTTCTGCAACATGGATCACATTCTCCCAATGGGATTCAGAAAATATAGCCGAATCCGACGAACGGGATCAACAGGCCGCCTGATCTGCATTCCATGCAAGAAAGCCGCATTGCCTCTGGGTAGTATGCCGCAACGGGACCGGTGGCGGCCCTGGAAGGTTCGTTTCCTCCCTGACCGGTCGAGAGACCGTCAGGTGGCGGTGATCCGTTCGAGCATGATCGTGCTCTCCAGATGACGGGACCGGGACAGGTCGAACGCCATCTGCATGCCGAGCCAGGTTTCGGGTGTCGACCCGAAGACCTTCGAAAGCCGGTATGCCATCTCGATCGAAACGGACGCCTTCTCGTTGACCAGATTGGAAAGCGTCTGGCGACCGATGCCGAGGTGTCTTGCGCCTTCGGTGATGGACAGGCCCAGAGGCTTCAGGCAGTCTTCGCGAACGAGCGCACCGGGGTGTGCGGGATTGCTCATCCCGCCACCTGCATTGCTGGAAATTTCACTCATCTTCAGTACTCCGTTGGTAATCGGGAGATTCCCGGCCGGTATCCGCGTTGCCGGGAATTCTAATGATAGTCCAGATAGTTGACCTCCACGGCACAGCCGTCCTCGAACCGGAATGTCACTCGCCAGTTGCCCGAGACCGATACCGCATGATGTCCCCGCAAACGACCCTTCAGGGAGTGTAGCCGGAAACCGGGAATATCCATTCCTTCCGGGCCAGTGCTCTGATCGAGCGCAGTGAGAATCCGCAAGAGTCTGGGAACATTCCCCTGAAACACTTTCGATGAACTGCCATGTCGATAGAGATCGCGCAAGCCACGATGCCGGAAAGTCCTGACCATGATCCGATTGTATGGTGTCTATTGTCAATAGTCAACCAATGAACACACAGGGCTATCGCATTAAAATCCGGATTCCTGCAGGACCTGGCAGAGGAAGGAGAAATCCCATCCGGCTTTTTTGCGTTTGGCCTTGAGGCTCAAGTTGGCGCCATGTTGCTTGAGCAGGTTCAGGGCGATTTTCCGCAAGGTTGCGAAGTTTTCGGCGGCGTTGCCTTGCCGGACCCGGCACTGGTCCGCATTGAATACCACATCCAGTACCCAGTGCAATTGATTTTCAATCCCCCAGTGTCCCCGGACAGCCCCGGCAAACGCCTCGGCATCGGCTTCTTTCGAACTGATGTGGTAACGGCGTTCCCGAGACGCCCCTCCCTGGTTCTGTCGGCATGATTCCACCATCCCGATGCTCTTGAGGTCGCGCCAGGTGCTGTGGCGCTCCCTCAGCCACTCGATATCCTCGGTGATCCAGTAGCGGCGCGTCTCGATTCGCCCATGCCCTTTCCCTATCGTTTCCCGGTAGTCGTGAGGAACCTGATCAAAGCCCCGCTCAGCATGCCCGGACAGCTACCGGACGACATCTTCGTGCAGCGTGCCCTGATTCCCCTTCAGGGCCAGTACGTAGTCCGCCTGACGGTCGCGTATCCGATCCACAATCGCCGTCTGACAGCCCATGGCGTCAAGCGTGATGGTCGACCCCGCTATCTCAAGCTGCTTCAGCAACTCGGGAATCGCCGTGATCTCGTTACTGTGATCTGCCGTCTTCACCTGGCCCAGCGTCAAACCGCCTTGCGTCGCATACGCACTGACCAGATGCAGCAGGCCTTTCCCCTGCGACAGATCATGAGAACGGCGAAGACTCTTGCCATCGATCGCAATCACTTCCTCGCCTGTCGTCTTCAGCATGCTGCGCGCCCAGGCGATAAATCCGTCCTGAAACTTCTGTGCATCCAGCAGGCCGAAAACACGGCCGATCGTGTCGTGCGAGGGAATCCCGCTGGACAGCTTCAGGACCCTGCACAATGTCTCTTCATGCGTGCGACCGAATAATTCCACCTCCGTCCAGCTCTCCGCTCCGCTCAGAATCGCCAGCAGACTGAGCAGAATAATATCCCTCGATTCATGTCGCTTGCAACGATCCGGACGCGGGTCCGGAAGATCCTCGAAAAATACTGAAAACTGCTCATGC
>JAJDVC010000038.1 GCA_022826305.1 Gammaproteobacteria bacterium
CCAGGGGGATTCCCCTGGTGGCGGCGTTCTTCGGTCTGAGCGATACCCAGAAGGTGCTGCGCCAGTGCGGCCTGTCGAGATTTGCCGATGAACGGGTCGTGACTCTCGAGCTGCTACCGGATGAAGATGTGGCCTGCGCCATCCGGAGCGTCTTCGATGCCTACTATGCCGGGCGGCTTGCGGCCGGTTCCAGTCGTGCATGGGTCTACCGGGGACCCTGGCTACGGAAGAGAGAGGCGGTGAATTGTCCCATGACCGGATCGAGTCACTCACCGAAGAGGTGCGTGGGAAAACAGGAGAAACAATGGATGATTTCCTGATCAATGCCCTGCATGCCGTTTTGCTGGACCCGTCCAGAGACATACCCGATCATTACAGGACCCCCATCCCGTCTTTCGGAGACTACCTGCGGGCAGTTCCGGTGGATTTTCCATCGCAGATTTGAGGCTTGTCCGGGGGCTGGAATGGTGCCCGTTGACAGTCGCACGACTGAACTGTCAGGGAATTGGGCGAATCCGGTCACTGTGTAATTGCGGTTGTGTTGGATTTCCAGAATTCAAAATTTAACTGATTGATATATAATGAATACTGAGTTGAGATAGTGCTGGATTCATATTCCAACATCAACCTCAGCCCACCGTAGCCATTACGCTATAATGTGATACGGTTATCTTGCACAATCTCGTTTCATGACCATTGCCGATCTGTTGACGCTTTTTCATCCGGGTAGCGGAAGGATTCCGCCGTACCTCGCTGGTCGTGATGTCGAGAGGGCCCGGTTCGACGCCGTGGTGAGGAATCTCTCGAACGGCATCGCTGCCGATGGAGACATGATTGTCTACGGACCGCGCGGCAACGGGAAGACGGCGATGCTCCGTCATTTCACGAACAACTGTGTTTGTGATGGTACACGGCCCTCGATCCTGTGGATGACGCCGAATGACATGCGCTCCCTGGAAGACATGACCGAAGCACTGGCTGACGAGGACAGGGGCCTGCTGGACCGATTCTCCCCGGTTGCCGCCTCGCTCGATCTCGGGATTGCCAGGCTCAGTACCGAAGTCACGGTTGCCAGAAGGTCATCCTTCTTCAGGAAGATTCTCGGCAGCCTGTGTTCCAGGGCTCCTGTTGTCCTGATTGTCGATGAGGCGCACAATCTGGATCCGGGCATTGCCGGCGATCTCCTGAATGCCAGCCAGGCGGTGCGGGCGAATCCCGGGACGCCATTCTTCCTCGTGCTGGCGGGCACGCCCGGTCTCGTGCCCTTGCTGCAACAATCCAACGCGAGTTTCTGGGAAAGGGGTGATATCGTCGAACTGGGCCGCCTGTCTCCGGAGGCTGCCGCGGATGCCCTGGCGCTGCCTCTTGCCGACGCCGGTATCTCCATCGACCGGGAACTCGCCGCCGAGGTTGCCGACCGCGCATACTGCTATCCGTACTTCATCCAGGTATGGGGCAACGAGATTGCCTGCTGTCTGCACGACAGCAAGGAAAGCACTGTTTCCGCCGATACCGTTTCAAAGGTCAAGAACAAGGTAAACAACAATATCAAAAGCGTATACAGGGTGCGACTGGATGAGCTTGTCAAGATGAACTTGTTCGATATTTCCGTGCAGGTTGCCGGACATTTTCTGGAGAACGGCAAGGATCGGGTGTCGTACATCGGCATGATGAATATCATCCGTCAGGCCCATGTGGATCTCGGTATGGATGTCCGGGACCCTGCTATCGCGGAGACCGCAACCAGGCTTGCCTCCATTGGCTTCATATGGGGAATGAGCCCAGAGGATTCCATGTCCACCTGGTATGAACCGGGTATTCCCAGCCTGATGAATCATGTCGTGAATGAATCCATGCAAATGGATACAAGCGAGAATCTCGCAAGACCATTCTCCAGACCCGCAGACCTCAAGGCATGACACGGCCGACATGGCCCCAAGGTCTGTTATCCGCTGAATTTCCTTCAAATCACCGAAAACGGTCCACGCAGAGCGCGCAGAACGAACGATCTTGATCTGGGCCTTACACCCAGTATTCCTTTTTCCCAGGTGCTATCGTCACGAGTTATCGCACCATGACATGAGGCATCGGATGTGAATGACAGCGAGGAACGATGCGGCATTCTTCGCATGGCGCGTGGCGATACCCCGCCAGCGCCCGAGGTGCAGGAAGGCGTTCTCCACCCGGTGTCGCTGGCGATACAGTTGCCGATCATGCTGCCGCGGCGCCTTGCGGTTGCGCTTCGACGGGATCACCGGTTCGATGCCCCGCCTGCGGCAGTGCGCCAGGAGCTGGTTGGTGTCATGAGCCCGGTCCGCCAGCAACGCTCCGGCATCCACTCCTTCGATCAGGACATCAGCCTGGCTACAATCCGATGCGGTACCTGCCGTAACAATCGCTCGGCGCGGCAGACCCTGCGCAGCCACGGCCAGGTGCAGCTTCGTGTCGAGCCCCCTCTTGTGCGATCCATCGCCTGATTCCCGCCGCGTGCGCCAGCCGCATGAGGATGGACCTTGATGTGACTTGCATCGATCATCAGCCATGCGTGGTCCGGTTCATCCATGAGCTGTTCCGGCAGGCTCTCCCGGAACCCCTTGTCCCGCCAGCGGCAGAATCGCCGGTGGGTGTTCTGCCAGTCTCCGCAGTCCGGCGGCAGGTCCCGCCGGGGTGCTCCCGTGCGCAGGATCCACGGCACCGCATCGAGGAAACGCCGGTTATCCCGGGCCACCCTGCCCCAGCAGCCCCGGCAGATGGGGTTCCGGCAGGGACCATGTCTGGTCCGAAAGATCATGTCCGTGCTGCGCTTCGGTCATCTCGGGCTCTCCGACAAATTGCTTCACTACATTATACCATGAATCCCTTGACTTGTGACGACAGTACCTAGCGAACAATGCCCTGCTCTCTGGCCATTTGTGTCGCCATGTCTTCCGTCTTGTCGAGGAACGCGAAAAACGCGTTCAAGTCATCGAGATAGTGCTG
>JAJDVC010000121.1 GCA_022826305.1 Gammaproteobacteria bacterium
ATGGCCGAACTCTACGGTTATGAGCCTGTCGAGGAGTTCCATTCACCTGACCAGGAAGCCCTCATGGAAGGTGAAATCAGGCTCACCCAGATCAGGAAGCGTGAACGGAACCCCAGAAACCGCATGCTTTGTCTCCGGATACATGGCCCTGTCTGTGTGGTTTGCGGTCTAGACCCAGCAGCTCGGTATGGTGATGCGGGAATCATTATCGAGGTGCACCATCTGCAACCATTGTCATTGTCCGGTGAACCGAGGCCATACAACCCTGCATCGGACCTGGTTCCGCTTTGTCCGAACTGTCATCGTGCAACACATACCCGCCGTCCGATACCATGGACCCCGGACGAACTCCGCAGGAAGCTTGAACGTGAGTGAGGATATGGCTTCCTTACCTGCTGACTACAGGCAGCTTGTACAAAACCCGCCTGCCGGGTGGAGTATTTCATCAAGGATTGTCCAGCCTGAAGTTCGGCTGAGCAAGGCAGACAATGGATTTACCGCTTCACTTTATGGCTCACGGACTGTACGGGGTGAGAAACGGCTGTGGTCAGCGTTGAGCCCTGATCATAACTGGGTCGCAGACAACAGGACAATCCGGCCATTGCCCCATGATTCTCCGAACATTCTGCGTGAAATGATCGGTGACGTGGCTCCCGGAAGTACCAGCTTTCCTGATGTGATACGCCTGTTGAGACTTGAAGATCCGGATATGCCCGTTTCTGCCGACAAGAGCGTTTTTCTGTCAGGACGAAGTGCCTCGGAAAAATTATCCACTGACATGGATATATCGGGTCTGAATGCGAATCTCTTCCCATATCAGGCTCAGGGCGTTGCATGGATGCGGCAGACAATCAATCATACCGGTGGCCTTATACTCGCGGATGAAATGGGTCTGGGAAAGACCATCCAGATCATTGCGCTTCTCCTGGATATCGGGGACAACTCTGAATCGGCACTCGTTATCTGTCCAACAAGTCTCATTGCGAACTGGAGAACGGAGATATTCAGGTTTGCACCTGAACTTGCCGTTCTGATCCATCGCGGTCCACACCGAACCGGGACAATCACAGGTTTCCAGCGCGCACAGATCGTGCTGTCGACATATGACACGGTTGTACAGGACATTGCGATTATTGCCGGCATGACCTGGGGATGGCTGATCTGCGATGAGGCACAGGCTCTCAAGAACCCCGATTCAGGTCGCAGGAAATCCATCGCACTGATTCCGAGAAAGCACATGATTTCGATGACAGGAACCCCGGTCGAAACTTCACTGCTGAATCTGTGGTCCCTGACGGACCTCGCGATACCCGGCCTGATCGGAAGCAGGCAGAGCTTCGAGAAGGATTTTCCGGATTCCGAAAACTCCGCCAAAGAACTGGCACGTCTTACAGATCCCGTCGTTCTCTGCAGAAAGGTCTCCGATGTGGCCGGAGACCTGCCGAAGCGTATTGATATCGATGTGCCGCTTGAACTCGGAAACCGCTTGACGGAACGTTACTATCAGGTATTGCAGGAAACGCTGGAAAAATATCCGGTTGCAGGCAATCTTGTGGCAACTGGGCAGCTTCAGTTGTTCTGCGCCCATCCATGGCTTCAGGGAGCTGGATCACCCGACGATATTGATGATGCGGAATTTACCCAGTCTGCAGACACTCCGCTTGTAACACCAAAGGTTGAGCGAACGATAGCAATTCTTGATGAGGCGTTTCGCATCGGGAAAAAGGTATTGTTCTTCGCAATCTTCAATCGGTGCGGGGATATTGTCCGGCAAGCCGCTGCCGGACACCTGCCGAATGCTTTCTGGGGAGCGATTAACGGTTCGACACCCCAGCAGGAACGCCAGACCATAGTGGATTCGTTCATGGCATACGATGGCCCTGGTTGTCTGGTACTGAACCCGAAGGCGGCAGGCACAGGCCTGAATATCACTGCCGCCACGATCGTCATCCACTACACACAAGCGTGGAATCCTGCACTTCAGATACAGGCCAGTGCAAGATCATACAGGCGTGGACAAACAGAACCAGTTTATATTTACAGACTCTTCTATGAGGATACGGTTGAGCGGGTAATGATCGACCGTTCAAAGTGGCGTCAGGAACTCGGAAATGAAGCGGTTCCCTTGTCTACCAGAAATCCTGAAGACCTGAAACGGGCACTTTCGCTCAAACCTGAAAGAGAAGACAGATGAGCATCCAGACTTACGAGAAGATGTTGACTGCAAACGATACTGGTGAAACGGGTGGACACCAGGCCGGCGTTCATATTCCGAAGTCGCAGATCGAGCTTCTGGCACTATTGCCGTATCTGGACCCGACGCAGAAGAATCCGGATGCCTGGCTCCGAATGACCGATGACACAGGAACCATTTGGGAGTTCCGTTATATTTATTACAACAACAAGCTCCATGATGAGAGCGGAACCCGAAATGAGTACCGGATCACGCACATGACAAAATTCTTCCGGGCAGTCGGGGCAGCTGAAGGTGACATCATGGTAATCTCCGGTTCTCCCGGATCACACAACTATACGATTTCGGTTCGCAAGGCAGTTCAGGATCAGGTTTCTCAGTCAGGTGGGTCTGTCAGGATTCGCCTCACTGGTTGGCGCAGAGTGCATTGAGTCAGGAAACAAATGACAGGAATGGCCTCATCCAAATGCGGAATTCGACGAATCAGCCACACCGTTCGATACCAGGCTTGAGCAATTCGCGCAAATGGAGCAGCGCGGCTTCGTGGGTGGTACCGCTATCGAAGAGTGGCATATTTTTAAATGGTCTCCCGCTCGATCAAATGTTTAACCGGCACCATCCGTTTGTGTAGTACACCGAATACCACTAATTGCTGTTCGTGCACTACATAGTAAATGACATGACTGGCATGAGGAAAACTCATTACATTGACTCCAACCTCAGGCCTGGATTTTCCCAGGGTATGTTTTTCAGCAAGCAGTCGAATCGTTTGTCGTAGCTCAGACAAGTATTTTTTTGACTGGGTGCCGCCCCATTGCTTCAGCGTGTAACGGCGAATTTCGATGAGATCAGACTGCCCATCGGGTGTTAAACGGTACTTTGACACTGAAATCCAGGCTAGTGGGCTGATCAGCTTTTATACGCCTAGTCGTGCTGACCGGACTCCAATTCACTAAAAAAAGCTTCACCAGCGATCAGATTGCCCGCTGCAATTTCGGCTTTGGCCTGAGCGGCTCTTGATTGCAATAACTGTAACTTGAGCGCTTCGATACTCTCGTATTCTTCTGCGGAGATCACAACGGCAACCGGCTTTCCGTTCCTGTTAATTTGAATCGGAGCGCGCTGTGCTTTTAGAAGCATGTCACCAAAATGGGTTTTTGCTTCATTGGCTGAAAGTGCATCCATCAAGGCCATCCTTTAATATCGCTCAATTCGTTCAGTATAGTCGTTTCGATCTAAATTTGCGACCCCCTTTCCCACACACATCTAAAAATATTCACATTGATCAAAATTCATTCGAATATTAATATCGAAAATATTTTAATTTTGACGCTAAATTGCCCTCATCGGCCCAAATAGGCTGTCGTCACCTGCTCTCGTTCATGCCCCAGATCGCGGCTGACGGTGAACCGAACAGCGCGATCACGCTCGCGCTGTTCGGGGATCAGTTGCCTTGCCACCGGTCCACCGGCAGCCGGACTTGACCATCCGGTCAGTTCTTCGTACCGGTCCTGGGCATAAGCGTGGCGCAGGCCTGCCCTTCGTGTGTTGCCCTCGTAGACACGCATCTGCTTCACATAGTTGCGGTTGGCCGGGGTCAGCGATCCGCGGCCGGCGAGCCGATGGGCACGGTCGAGAACCTCTCGCTGCTACTCGGTGCGGATCGGCACGATTCGCTCTCTGCCGCCCTTGGTCCAGCTGGCCTGCAGAAACAGGCGATCGTCGCGGTCGGCAATACAGGGCCGAATCTTCATCGCCTCTTCGCGGCGAAGGCCGAAAGCCTGCTGCAGTTCCAGGCTCATGCGCACGTGCTCGTCTTTGATCTTTTCCAGTTGCTCACTAGCCCGAAAAATGCATGAGATGGATCGGCATGGAAATCCTGTTCTGCCTCAGGCGGATCATGGACAATACGCAGAGTCTCCAGTTCTTGCGATACCATATGGACTGTACCGACATTCATTTCTGCAAACTGCATTTCACAATGAAGAATGCAGACGACCAGTTCATGCCTCTCCCTTGTTCATGTTTGAATGTAGTGCTGCCCAAGGGCTCATGATCACGAGATGACTCCAGCCAATCTTCCCGAATCAGCCGATGTCGTGATAATAGGTGGCGGGATCGTCGGTTGCTGCACGGCCTACTACCTGTCCAGGCAGGGAATTTCGGTAGTCCTGTGCGAAAAGGGGCAGGTCGGCTGCGAACAATCCAGCCGCAACTGGGGTTTCATACGCAAGCAGGGCAGGCATCCTGCCGAAATTCCGCTCATGATCCGGTCCCTGGAACTCTGGCATGAACTGGTTTCCGAGACCGGGGAAGAAATCGGATTTCATGTGGGAGGGACCCTTTATCTGTCCGAAACGGAAAAACGCCACCAGGCAAACGAGCGCTGGATGGAACATGCCAGGAACTTCAACCTGGATTCCCGGCTCCTGACAGTTGCCGAACTCGAGAAACTGGCGCCGGGAATCCGGAATCAGAAACGAGGCGGGCTTTATACTCCAAGCGATGCGCGGGCCGAACCGGGTCCTGCGACACGGGCCATATCCCGGCTGGCGACCAGGCATGGAGCATGCGTCCTTGAACATTGCGCGGTACGCGGCATCGATATCGAAGCAGGGCGGGTCAGCGGCGTGATTACCGAGCAGGGACGTATCGGGACGAGTTCGGCAGTCTGCGCGGGAGGAGCCTGGTCCCGCTACTTCTGCCGTCATCTCGACGTCACGCTCCCGCAACTGCAGGTCATCGGTTCCGTCATGGCAACCCGACCGACTGCGTCCTGCATGCAGGTATCGTTATGGAGCAAGGGTATGGGGATGAGAAAACGACTTGACGGCGGCTACAATCTTGCTTGCGGGGGCACCGCCGATTGCGAAATCACCCCGGATTTCCTGCGCTTCGCACACAGATTCCTTCCAACCTACCTGAAATCGAAGGAAACCGTCAACCTGAAACTCAACCGGCGCTTCCTGAAGGAGGCTGCCTGGCCTTCCAGATGGGCACTGGACCGGGAAACCCCGTTCGAGAAGGAACGCGTCCTCGACCCCCGACCGAACATGAAACTGCTGAATCTCGCCTACAGGACGATGACACGGACATTCCCGGAACTTGCCGGAATCGGCATTGCCAGGAAATGGGCAGGCATGATCGATGTCACGCCGGATGAGCTACCGATCATTGACGCCATCGACACGATTCCCGGCCTTGTGATCTCAACCGGATACAGCGGTCACGGGTTCGGACTCGGGCCGGGTGCAGGAAAGGCCACCGCAGATCTGGTTGCAGGCCACAGATGCGAACATATCGATCAGTTGTCTTTCAGCCGGTTCAGGTAATCGGTCCGTCAACTCACGTGTAGCGGCTTTTTCTCACAACACCGAAACCTGACAGGTACGATGCAGACAGTCTCCTCGCGCCGGAGGTTTGCACCTGATCGTACCCGACATGATCGTCGCACAGACCG
>JAJDVC010000187.1 GCA_022826305.1 Gammaproteobacteria bacterium
CATTGAAGAACCGGTTTCCCGATTCCGAGATGAATGCACAGCTTGAGACTCTTCTCGGAGCGTGGAAATGACCGAGGGCATTGAAGAATTCGCGTTGTCACCTCCCGGGCAACTGTTGCAGCAGAGAAGACAGGAACTCAACATGAGTATCGGGGAAGTGGCATCAATACTCCTCCTGGCGAAGACCCAGATCAAGGCTATCGAATCAGGTGATCATCAGGACCTTGCGAGTGCCACTTACGTTATCGGGTATTGGCGCAACTATGCACGATTGCTCAAGATCGATATCGACGACTCGATCAATGCCTTCAAGGACAGTATCGACAGCACTCACCAGTCAACCATCCGCATACGGGACAATCATCGCCGGGCTTACAGCCATCAGGAGAAATCGAGAAAGCTTACCGCTATCGGCTTTTTGATTCTGGCAATACTGTGCCTGATTGCAATCTGGTTCTGGCAGGACTCGGAAATCAGCCCGTTTGCCACCTGGCGGTCACAACCCATTCAAGGCGCGGACCGGACATCTGTCCAGAACATGGAGTCGCCTGCCGAGCCTGAAGTGCCGGCAGCACTCCAGACGGGGAGCGGATTATCCCAATCCGTCCTTCCTGAGCCGAACTTCATGGATCGGGGTGCGGAAATGCCCGGCTCCATTCCCCAGGGGTCTGCAGATGACGGATTGTGGGGTGGCATTCCCGAAATCGAGGACGATGGCATCAGTCCGGCTGCAGTGGATACGGTATTGCAGGGCAGGGATATCGCATTCATGCCTGCAGAAGAGCGATTTGTCGATCCGTCCGGCCCAGGTCCGGACGGATCGGAGCTTCTGACAATCCATGTCATCGAGAACAGCTGGCTGGATGTCCGGGACTACAATGGCGAAAAGCTGATATTTCGTACTGCCAGGGCTGGAGAGGTTGTAAGGCTTGCCGGCCCACCTCCATTTGCCGTCTTTGTTGAAAACTTTGAGAACGTCAGGATCGTGTATCTGGGTGAGCAGGTGCCCATGACCCCTTATGCCGACGGAGAACAATATGCCCGGTTCCTGCTGGGCAAGGATGCTGAAACGGAACAGTAGGGAAACCATGTCAAGGAACATTCAGGGTGTCCGGGGGATGAACGATCTGTTTCCCGACACTACCCAGGTCTGGCAGCGTGTAGAATCGGTTCTGCGTGAAACAGGATGGCTGTACGGATACCGGGAGATCCGCACGCCGCTTCTTGAAAGAACCGATCTGTTCAGCCAGTCAATCGGCGGCGGCACCGACATTGTGGAAAAGGAGATGTATACATTCGTCGACCAGGGCAGGGAAAGTCTTTCCCTGCGACCAGAGGCGACAGCCAGTACGGTGCGGGCGTGCATCCAGCACGGGCTTCTGCATAACCGCCAGCAGAGATTCTGGTACCTGGGGCCCATGTTTCGTCGTGAGCGGCCGCAAAAGGGCCGTTATCGTCAGTTCCATCAGTTCGGAATAGAGGCTTTCGGATGGTCTGGTCCTGATATCGATGCAGAGATAATCCAGGTTGGAGAGCGAATATTGCGTACACTCGGGGTGGACGGAATTACCCTTGAAATCAATACGCTGGGATCAGAATCCTCGCGGATTCGCTACCGCCGGGCCTTGACAGGGTATCTTTTGAAGCATCAGGGAAATCTTGACGAGGATAGCCGGAGTCGTCTGGAAAGAAATCCCTTGCGTATCCTGGACAGCAAGAATCCGCAGACTCGCAGGATATTGGCCGAAGCGCCTGTGCTGCGGGACTATCTGGAACCGGACGAAAGACTGCATTTTACCCGGCTGTGTACCATGCTGGAGGATTCCGGTGTTCGTTATTCCATCAATGACAGGCTGGTAAGGGGGCTCGACTATTACACCAGCACGGTGTTTGAATGGACCACCTCGGAGCTCGGAGCGCAGGCTGCTGTCTGTGCGGGGGGAAGGTATGACAGCCTTGTCGAAAGTCGCGGTGGACGCAGTACACCCGGGATAGGATTCGCGATGGGGCTTGAGCGCCTGATCGAACTGGTTCAACTCGGCGGCAACGAGGGAAATCCGGCGCATGCCGACATCTACGTTATCGATACGACCGGTGATAGCGTTCCTTCGACTCGACGGGCAGAAGCGCTCAGGGACATCGGTATCAGGGTGATCAGTCACTGCGGGGGCGGAAAGCTGGCCAACCAGCTCAAGCGCGCGGATCAAAGCGGTGCGATACTGGCCCTGATTACAGGAGAGCGTGAGGCGGAGCTCGGTGTTGTACAGGTAAAGCCCATGCGTCAGAATATCGGGCAGATAGAATTGCCGGCCGATCAGATAGTCAACTGGTGTCAGGACTATCTGAATGACTTTAGAACGACGGAAGCAAGACATGATCGATGAGCATCCACCCAGATTTGCCGAAGACGAGGACATGGCGCGGGCCCGGACTTTCTGGACCGAACATGGCAGACCCATTGTTTTCGGGGCCGTCCTGGGTCTTGCCGGAATCTTTGGATTCAACTACTGGAATCACTACCAGCAGCAGCAGTCTGAAAAGGCTTCCTCCCTGTATCTTCAGATCGCGGCACAGGAAGAAATTTCGGCAGCACAGGAAATTGCCGGGATCCTGAGGAGTCGGCACCCCGAATCAGTCTATGCCGTCCTGGGTTCGTTCTCATTGGCCAGGATGCAGGTCGAACAGGGAGACCTCGCGGAAGCTGCCGAAACCCTGCGATGGATACCGGAGCATACCGAGGATGCCGGTCTTCTGCATGTGTTCCGAATTCGGCTTGCTGCACTATTACTTGCCCTGGATTCTCCTGAAGAAGTCCTGTCATTACTGTCCAACCGGGAAAACCGGGGTTTCGAGAGCCGATATCAGGAACTGATGGGCGATGCCTATGCGCTGAGGAATGCACAGGGGGACATCGAACGCGCAAGGACTGCCTACCGGAACAGTATGGATGCGCTGCCCGATTATTCCCAGAGCGGATCCATCATCAAGGTGAAACTGGATAATCTTGGAGATGGATAGATGAAAACCCACCATCAATGCCTGCTACCTGTTCTGGCTGCCGTTTTTCTGGTCGGCTGTTCGTCCGACAAGGTAGAGGAGGAGACCCTCTGGGGGGTCTACCATGAACCGTTTGCCGCCGAAGCGCTTCCCGAAACCGGTGATGTCGATGAGATTCAGGTGCTCTGGAAGCGAAAGATAGGCAGCGGATCGGATTCCGGATTTGCGCGGATACTGCCAGGCCTCATGGACGGTAGCCTGTTCATGGCGGATCGCGCAGGCAATGTCTATCGACTGGAGGCTGAATCCGGCAAGATATTGT
>JAJDVC010000114.1 GCA_022826305.1 Gammaproteobacteria bacterium
TCGTCTCACCCTTGAGGGTATCGATCTCGACACGTTCATAGGCCCTGCCCAGATGTGCGAGCAGCAATCTCGGCTTGTAGCCATTCCCGGAATGACGGTTGTCGTAAAGGCGAAGCATCGGCGGTTCTCGGAAGAATTGGATTCAAGCTGACAGTTTATGGATGCTGTCCATCATTGGCGAGTGGCGCAAATGCCAAATACCGGTAAAATTACGCCAACATGTCCGAACACACAGCCCATTCCACTGTTGTCGTGCTGGCCTACGATGGCCTTTGCACTTTCGAGTTCGGCTGTGCATACGAGATTTTCGGTCTGCCCCGGCCGGAACTGGACCAGCCCTGGTACCGGTTCGAAGTTTGTGCCGCAGAGCCGGGACTGCTGAAGGCAGCAGGCGGGCTTGTTGTGCAGGCTCCCTACGACCTGAACCTGATCGGGCGGGCGGATACCGTGGTCGTGCCGGGATGGCGAGACCCGGACGCACCCGCACCCCCTGCCTTGCTGGCTGCCCTGGCTCGCGTGGTGGAGCGCGGCGGCCGTCTGGCCTCTATCTGCTCTGGAGTCTTCCTGCTGGCGGCTGCCGGGGTGCTGGACGGCCGACGTGCGACTACACACTGGCGTTACGCCGATACCCTGGTGCGACGTTATCCGCGTATTCGTGTCGATCCGAACGTGCTCTATGTCGACGAGGGGTCGGTACTCACCTCTGCCGGAAGTGCGGCGGGACTGGATCTCTGCCTCCATATCGTGCGCTCGGATCACGGCGCAGCAGTCGCCAACAACGTCGCCCGGCGTTTGGTGCTGGAGCCTCATCGCAATGGCGGCCAGAGGCAGTTCATCGACAAACCCGTAGTCCCGGCGGGCAACGGGAAACTGACCAGGCTGCTCGACTGGCTACCCGCCCACATCAACGAGGATTTGGCCATCGGGGATCTTGCCCTGCACGCGGGCATGAGTGTGCGCAACCTTCAAAGGCGATTCCGCGAAGCCACGGGAACCACACCGGGCGCCTGGCTGAACCGGCAACGGGTGGATCATGCGCGCCATCTGGCGGAAACCACAGGGCTGACGGTCGAGCAGATCGCGGCGCGTTCGGGTTTCGGCGCAGTCGAGACCATGCGCCATCACTTCCGGCGCCTGACGGGAACCACTCCGACCGAATACCGCCGCAGGTTCAGTCGCATTCGGGAAAGATCCTGAGGATGCGCAGGATGACGGGGCGGCTGCCAGCCCCGAGGATTGGTCTGGGGCCGGGTCTGGCTGCGTGAAGAGGGCGCATTCACCCACTGCTGCTGCTGTCGCAAGGTCGACAAGGCCCGCAGGAGCCTGACGCATGATCCTGCATGAGCCGGATGTGTGATGGTGATCGGACCGGCAGAGCGGAATCCGCAGGGAGTTCGGGCCGGGAAGTGAAACACAAGCTGACTTGATGCTGGTATAAGTCTTCGTGTCCTTGAGGCAGGGGCCGGAACAAAATATGATTGCATGGGTGCGGGATCGCCCAGTTGCCAGAAGGAACCGCCCGCCACCTCGTTTTTTCATGTCCGGCAAATCGATGCAGCAACAAGCCCAGCAACAGGTGCAGCAACCGGGGTGCCGGTTCTGCAAGATCAGACCGGGAAGAGCCCTGATCAGGGGGGAGCATTGCCTTGCCGGATGGGACCGACACCCGGTCAACCCCGGGCACATGCTGGTGATACCTTACCGGCATTTTCCCACATACTTCGACGCCACCCCGGAAGTGAAGCGGGAGATGTGGGAAATGGTCGACCGTGCCAGGGAAATCATTGAATGGGAACACCATCCCGACGGATACAATATCGGCATCAATGTCGGAGAAGATGCCGGCCAGTCGATCATGCATCTGCATATCCACATCATTCCCCGATACAAGGGGGATGTGGAGAATCCGAAAGGTGGTGTCCGGGGGGTCATTCCCGCCCGGCAACAGTACCAGTTGATTCCCTGACATCATGCCTCGCCGCGAACTCCTGGACGTACCAGTCAAGATGCCGGAGACAGCTTGTGGAAGGTTCCCTTGTGCGTCCGCCTGAGCATGGACCAGAAGGATTCCACGCCGTTGGTGTGGACCATGTCCCTGACGTGCCCACTGACCGAGTGCTTGACGTATTCATGCCTGAAGGGAAGGGAATCGTACACGGTGACATCGTCGGTACAGACGGTTGCATCTTCTTCAGTGTGCTCCCTGATGAAAGGATGCAGGGTTTTCCTGTCCACGGCCTGAACGACTTCGACCCGGATCTCGTTGATGTCACGATCCTTGATTCCGACCACGGCGGCCTTGCCCACGGTTCCCCGGTCAATGCCAGCCTCGCGCAACTCCTTGCGCCTGGCATTGCTCATGCTGCTCGCGCTTTCCGCCCGTACAGTTTTCGTCAACCTCGACCGGACCATCAAACTTGTCATCATCGCCCATGCAGACTTCACGGATACGCCGAAGCATGGGCCACGCAGCCTTTTGTCCGATCCCGGGATCACGGTGCTGCTTCATGCTGGAAACAGACTTCAGGGAAGTGATGCAAGGGTAGATGCCGATTGCCCATTTCCGAAGCGGAAGCCTGCATGGAGTTTCCGGTACGGATGGAGAAACAGGATCGGCAACCGGAACACCAGCAGGGCATATAGCGATGAGCAGCCTTGCAGGTATTGGTGCTCCCGCACTTGCCGCAACGCCGCCCAAATGGATTCCTCGAACCATGCAGCAGCGGACTCCCATCGGAGAACATCCTGAACAATTCAATCAGCACAAGCCCTCTCTGCAATACCTGTCTGATGCTACTTGTGCCACTGGTTCAGCCTCTTGAAAGATCAAGGTGTCTTGCCAACGGAGGTTGTTTTGTCAATGTCTGGATATACTCCCCATGATCTTGACCCCGATCCGACCCCGGATTCGCATGCGACGGCACGCTTCTTGACGGACATGGTGATCCTTGACCGACCCTGTCTGTCATTAACCTGTGCCAGACGCATGCAATTGCTGCCCTGAATACAGGGAATCACATGTCTTTTCGTCAATCTCAAGACGGATCAGATTTTCATGCATCAAGTACAGACGGGAATTGCGAAACGGCAGATCCGGCCCGGTTCACCCTATGATTTTTTCCCGGAAATCACTATACTGGATACTGGCAGGTGGCAGTATCCGGATATGGTTCGGGCTATAGCAAAGCCAGATGCCGTGTTCTGTCCTCGATATATTGTTGTCTTCTGCCGCGATGACGTTGTGCAGACAGGGGCGGTTGAGCGATATTGGTCATAAACTAGTCAGAAACGATAGAGCCGACATCATAGTCATGAACTGAGGGTGGGAAGCTGATTCGATGACCAGATTCCATAAGTTTGCCCTGCCGTACATACTGTTTCCCCTTGCCGCCACATCTATCTATCGTGGCGGTTACGCACTGTCCCTTATCCCGCTTTTCCTGACGACAGTTGCCTGGATAGATTTCCGGGCTGGCCTGAACCGTAGCAATCCGGATACCGACTCAAGCAGGCAATGGTTTCGAAGTCACAACTTTCTCATGTCCATCTGGATGCCCCTGCAAATTCTGACGCTCCTCCATTTCCTTGATACGGCCACACGCACAGAATCCCTGGGAACCCTGGAATCGGTGCTGCTTGCCATGCTGATAGGCCTTACCATATCAAGCCGAGGGGGAGTGGTGGGGCATGAACTGTCGCATCGCCGCTCCAGAGCCGAACGACTGTCGGGGGAGATTCTTCTCGGTTCCATCTGCTATGTTCACTACATTTCCGAACATGTTTATGTTCATCATTCCCATGTTGCCACGCTTGAGGACCCGGTAACTGCCCGCAAGGGACAGAATTTCTACCGCTACTTCTGTAGAGCCATGTCCCGGAGCCTGCTTCTGGCATGGCGTCACGAACGAAATCGTCTGGCACGTCAAGGACTCCCGGCCTGGCATTTCAGAAACCCGTTCTTGCGTCGAACCCTGATACTGGTCTTGTGGATTGCTGCATGCGGCGGGCTGGGCGGAACCTGGACAATATCCCTGTTCCTGATCCAGTCCATGACTGCAGTACTGGCGTTGCGAGCGATGGACTACATGCAGCACTATGGTCTACAGCGTCAATACGATCCGAAACTCAATATTTGGGAGCCGATCAGGCTGCACCATTCCTGGAACTGCAGTCTCGGCCTGAGCAACCTGATGCAATTCAATGCCCTCCGGCATTCCGATCACCACCACCATCCGGCGCGGGAATATCCGCTTCTTCAGACCTATCCGGAATCAAGCGCACCACATCTGCCGTTTTCTCCTTCGATCCTGATGCCAGTCGCCCTGATGCCGCCTCTCTGGTTTTACATCATGGACCCCCTTGTTGAACGCTGGCGCTCGGATTTCTATCCGGATATCAGGGACTGGGGCCTCTTTGAACATTCCCTGTTCGAGAAACATCCGGGATCTGCCCTGTTGATCGGTGAAATATCCAACACAGTCCCCCAGCTGGCCATATGGATGAATCGACAACCCGAGTTGCTGAGCAATACATTGAGCACCGAATTCGCCAACCTGGATTTTCCTGATGATCTTGGTATCGAGATGACGGAACTGAACATCGCCCGGCGGGGCATGCTGCTTGTCTACTATTTACAGGAACTGGACTTTCAACAAGCAGGCAAACAACTGGAGAAGGCGGGCTTGCAAAATTACGAAGACATCACGGACGCCGCCATCAACTGGTCCAACCAGGTGATTTTCGAGGCATGTGTACGAGTACTTCGGAGGCATGTATTTCCCTCCGACCTGATACTGGTATACGAAAACATCTCCAGGATCTATTTCAAGGTATTGTCCGAATCACTGAGATACGAACTCGGCATCAACCGGGGAGCAGGTCCTGACTGCAGCTTTGCGGTCATCATGCTTGATCGACTGGACTCTTCCTGGACACTTCTCGGTTGGAAATTCGACCTTGTCGTGGTCTACGACAACTCCGGAGAATCATCCCGGCCATCCCACAACCCGTTCAGTGAATTTGCAAGAAGGCTTCACGCCGCCACCCGATTACTCTCACAGGGCAGCATGATGGTCCATCCCGTGCACAACACGGTCGGTGCGTTCTCCATACAGGAACTCTCCAGGAAAAACTGGCAAATAGATGAGGAATGTGTTCTGGTCGATGCACACGTACTCTATGCCCATGGCGATATGGAAAAACGGTTTCAGACCATGCGGCAGGAAATCCTGAGCCGAGAGTGCGATCCGGAAGATCTGGCGATAGACCTGACTTTCGCCCAGGAAGATGTGGATCACAAGCCATCATTCGACAAGCCGGCAATCCTGATGGACATGAAACGCATCAGGCTGCTGATCTACTATCTGCTCAGAACACACCTGAAAGATTATCCCGACATCCTGTCGGGAGACTGTCAGTCCATATTGCAGAAACTGCATGCACACGAACTGGTCCAGCAGGAAACCATGGAAGAACTGTCAAGGGCCATGACTTTCCTGGACAATGCGTATGGAGCTCTCTCACTGGTTGTACAGGATGACTTCGATGCACAAACCGTTACTGGCGAAACGAAAACCTTCCTGGCACATGCCGGCGATACCGAAGACTTTGAAGCTCTTCTCGAGTACGCACAACACAACTCCACATGTATCAGGAAAATCAGTTCCTCTTTCCTGTCCTGAGTACCGGAACCTCCAGTGATCATCCAAGCAAAGAGCAGGAATCCTGATGCCGCACCAGAGAAATCAGATGGAAGCCGTTGAGCAAGTGATCTTTTTCCTGATCAAGGTGCTGGTTGGAATTTTCCTGGCAGCAGCCCTTACCGGCTTTTTCCCGATCAGCAGCCTGTTCGGAACTGAAATCAACTCCCTGATTCAATGGGCAGGATTGTCCGGTATTTGTGCATGTACTGTTTTTTTCATCGACTGGATCATTCGCAACAGGAGAAAAGAAGGAGAAAAACGGGACTGAAGGCTCCGCACCTGTTCACCCTGTCACGCACGCAAAGGCTCGCCAAAAACAGACCGACCCGCCCTATCCCGACCTTGTCCGGATTCAGCAGGCACGACCCAGAGCACGCTCCACTGCGGCGGCAATGCGATACAAGAGCGTATCGCTGCCATGCCCTGAAGATATCATCAGGCCTGCCGGAGGCTGCCCGTTCTCATGACAGGGCAGACTGATGGAGCAGCCATCGAAATTGTTGACCGTTGCCGTATTTCTCAGACATCTCAAATTGATCCTGCCGATGTCCGCAGTATCCAGGGTATCCGGGATTTTCGGTGGCACACATGGTGTGGTGGGGTAGAGCACCGCATCCACTCCCTCTTTCGATACAGCCACCTCGAACAGTCTGCGCAATCTGGTCTTGAGAGCATAGCGTGACTGCTGTTCTTCATGCGATACGCTACTGAAGCTCATCAGTCGCTTTCGAACAAACTGATCATACTCGTCACCGTATCGCACCAGCAGTTCACGATGCTGTTGATAGGCTTCGAATCCCGCAATTGCCCGGGTCATGAACATGTCCATGCAATCGTCGATAACCGGCAACGGCTTCCTGACAATCTTCACGCCAGATTCCGCAAGCCTGGAGAGGGCATGGTCAAAAGCCTTCTCGACTGCTGCATCAAGATCATCAAGTACGCAACTTCCTTCCGGAACGAGGAGACGCAGGCACGGCAAGGGCACTTCCTCCAGAACCGGAAATTCCGAAACCCCGTTCCACTGCCCGGACAGCAACTGGTCAATGATGAAACAGCTATCCACATCCATCCCGAGAGGACCGGGCGTATCCGACGAATGGGACAGCGGGTATACGCCTGCAAGGGAGAATCTCCCATAGCTGGGCTTGACCCCCACAACCCCATTGAAGGATGCCGGCACACGACAGGATCCGGCCGTATCGGAACCCATGGAAACCGGGACCATGCCCTCCGCGATACTGACAGCACTTCCGGACGATGAACCACCCGCCAACCTGCCTGCTTGCCTGTCCCAGACGCTCCTGGGAGTACCGTAATGGGGATTGAGACCCATACCGCTGAAAGCGAACTCGCTCATGTTGACCCGTCCGAGAAACAACATGCCGGCATTGCGGAGCGGCGCCACCACATCACTGTCCTCCGATGCCGGAAGCGCCTCGTGTTTCAGGACGATGGAGCCGGCAAGGGTCTTCTCTCCTTTCACATCATAGAGATCCTTGAGCGTTACGGGAATTCCTGCAAGCGGCGCTACCGACTTGCCGGACGACAGCAGGTAATCAACCTGCTCAGCCTGTTCCACGATCCCTTCATTTATCCGGGTAAAGACACTGTCGCTCAGCCGTGCCAGTCCAAGGGCCTGCCCGGCAATCTCCTTTGCAGAAACCGAGCAGTTCCGGATCTGATGGGAAAGTTCCCGAAGTGTCGTGTTTTTCATGACGTCCGCTAACGGTTGAAAGCCCATGCGACATGATCTGACAATCGTCGCGCCAATCGAAACATATCGCTGGACTTGATCAATGATCTCGCTTTTTCATGCCGCGCAGACCTTGCGACAAGGGACTCTCTGAAGTCCGCCCCAGGATCCGGACACACAGGTGCAGCCTGGCACGAATGCATCGTGATGGCCGGACTCGAATTTTTAAACTGAAAAACTGTTATTTATAAGTATTCTTGTTTCCAATTTTCGCGGATACTGAAAAGTACTGTCAAGAGCAAACCCACTTTCCAAACAGCTGTTTTTCGGTTCAAACGCTAGTGTATCGTCCTGCAAATAAATGACATGATAATGGGCGTCATTCATCCTCAAGGAGCATGCCATCGTCCTGCATCCTTGCGTAATCATCGGCAATTGCTACATGTGGGTCCCCGGTAGGAACTGGTATTTATTATTATATATCAGTAAGTTAAATTTTAAATTCTGGAAAATCCAACACCGCCGTAATCATATAGCAACCGGATTCACCCAATGCCCTGACAATCCAGTCGTGCGACTGTCAACGAGGACCATTCCCGGACACCGGCAAGCTTCAAGTCCGTGATGGAGAATCCACCGGCAATGCCCGCAGGTAGTCTCCGAAAGACGGGATGGGGATCCTGTAATGATCGGGTATGTCCCGGGACGGGGCCAGCAACCCGGCATGCAGGGCATTGGTCAGGAAATCATCCATCGACTGTCCTGCTTTCCCGCGCACCTCTTCAGTGAGCAACTCGATCCTGTCGTAGGACATTTCACCACCTCTCTCTTCCGCGGCCAGGGCCAGACCCCGGTAGACCCATGCCCGGCTGGAACCGGCCGCAAGCCGGCCGGCATAGTATTCCCTCTTGTATTTCTCCGCGGCAACCATGGCCTCATCCAGATGTCCTGAATCAATCCGTCCGCCGCTGGCCCGGATGATGCCACACGCCGCAACCGCAACCCGGTTGATGTGCTGCGGCCACCCCTGGGACAGTTCGGCCAGCCTGTTCACCCACACTTCCCGGTCTTCCGGCGCGCCCGTGAAGCCGTAAGCATCGAAGACACTCCGGATGGCGCTGGCCGAATCATCATGCGGCAGGGGATCCAGGGTCACCACCCGCCCGCTGGCGAATCTTGAAAGACCGCACTGGCGCAGCACATCCTGGGTATCGCTCAGACCGAAGAACGCCGCCACCAGAGGAATCCCCTGGGGATCCCGATGAAGACAGTCCATCACCCCCTTCGTGTTGACCGAAACCGGCGTGTTCTGGGCTTCGTCCACGCACACCACGATGTGGAACCTGCCGAGCAGCGGGGCGGCATGAGAAAACACTCCAGAAGCGGACACTTCCCGCTCCCGCCCGCTCCATGACACGCCACCCACCGAGATGTCCCGATCCGGTATCTCCTGAAGTATCTGCCTGCCGCGCTCCAGAAGACCCCCCAGTGCCCTGGAAATGGTTCCGGACGCCCTCTCCCGGAGACGCGCGCTTTCCGCATTGGCCGTATCCACCACCTTCCTGATCACCCGGTCGGCATGTCGCAAGGCATCCGGCTCCATGGCCACTGCCACCCAGGGCGCCTCGGGGGTCGAATGGCGTCGCACCGCCTCCATGCACTCCGCCATCAGGGCCGACTTGCCGGCGCCCGGGGCACCCTGGAAGATCATGGTGCCGCCACCGATAACCCCTTCGCTGAGACTTGTGACGGCGGAACGATACACCCCGTATTCCGCTTCACGTCCCCGGAAGAACGGCTCACGGCCCGCCTCGGATCGGTCCGTGCGTTTCAACCAGATTTCCAGCGGCAGGGGGTCGGCCGATGGCGGCTTCGGAAATGGCATTTCGTTCATGCGAATAATCTTACCCTATCCCTTCGGCAAGTACACGGCTGAAAATGGTATAGTTGTTCCGTCCCGAAGGCTGGGCCGGAAGTGGTCAAGCCATGGAATCCATGGTCATGTCGATCACACCTCGAAAGCCCTCCGTTTCACACGGCTGCGGCATCCCGATTTTCCAGCCACCGTGCGGCGGGCCGAAGGTGCTATGGGATCCGTGTCGCCGCGTCCAGCGCTTCTGCTGACTGCGCGTGGGCGGCAACGCCACTTGCATCAGCCACAAGATCGGGCGCGAACGCACAAATGTCATGGGTGGTGTCGACATCTTCAGAAAAACGACGGATTGCATGCCATGCCTTCGACAGTGATGTGCCTCCCTTGAAGGTCAGGTGCCCGGCGAAGGGTGCATCGAACAGTACGTCGAGAGCTGCAACAACCCAGATGTCCTTTTCAAGCAAGCGGGCCTTGTGGTCGCTGTTGCGACCCGCCACCTCCAGGGCATCCTGGCGATCGTCGACAGACAAGTCCTGATATCGCGTCTCAGCCATACGAAAGCCGTGCACTTGCCGGCTCAGCCATCCAGTTCGGCATTGCCGCCCGCGCAACAGCAAGCTCATCCAGGTCATCCGAAGAAAGCTCAGGCAGAATGGCTTCCAGACCATCCTCGACCTCCCTGGGACCCAGCCATGTCAGTGCCCGGATGACATCACCCACCTTGCGGCAGGGTGCAGCGAGTTGCCAGCGCGGGGCATGATGCAATTCGACGGGATGTCCGTCGAATTGCAGCCAGCGACCGGAGCCGGACGTGAGATACACCATGCGTACCGGATTCTGATCGGTCAAGCCAAGACGGTTGGCTGCTGAACCGCCACAGGGCACGATCGTCTCACCCCATAGTACGGAAAGTGCAGTGATTGCCTTGCCCAGACCAGGCCAGGCGCGCGAATGCCGAAACGAGTCTCGATCGGGCGCATGTAGACCCCCTGACAGATACGCAGCAGCTTGCCGGATCGTGCAAGCCGGGATAATGCCTGATCGACTGCAGCCCGTTTGCCTAGATGAAGCAGCGCACCCGGGCAAAGTGGCGTGGCCTCCGGGCAGGCTTCCGCATGCTCCATGATGTGCTTGGGAAGACTCCACATGGGTTGATACCTCCAAGTAATTTGTCAGAAAGTCAATTGAGATACCATCAAGTCATGGGACTTGTATCTATTGGTTGACAAGGCCGAATCTACGCCGGTTTCTGAACATTATGAGTCGTAATCCATTGTTTCTGATGAGAATCATATCCATGACTGACTGAGCGCGGAATGAACCCCCCATGCTGACCCTGACGCACACGGCCGGATTATCGCGAGAGACACACGTCAGGCTGGATGCATTCCTTCAGCAACAGCGTGACTTGTGGAATGCCACCCTTGAGGAACGAATCGGCACCTGCTTCGATCAGTGCAAGGGGCCGACGCCATCGGACGTGCCAATGCAACCATTGTGGATACGAGGCAGACCGGGACGTGAATGCGGCGAAGAATATTCTTTCGGTCGGACTTGTGTCCGACTGGCCGGACGGGAATATCCCGGCACATGGGGAGGATGCAGGACACGGAGAGCTTGTGAAATTGCCGCACCATGCAGAACAATGTGCCTGGGCAAGTATATAACTCCACATTGTTTTTCATGGATGTCCATGGATTCCCTCGGACGTTCCTGGATGGTTCAATTGGTGCCGAAGGCGGGACTCGAACCCGCACGGATTGCTCCACTACCCCCTCAAGATAGCGTGTCTACCAGTTCCACCACTTCGGCCATTGTCTCAATATCGCCAGCCTTGAATGCATACGCTCCTGATGAAACACGTCTACAAACGCTTGCCAGTCTGCCTGAAAGCGGAGTACTGTATCCCATGCCGGGTATCCGTTACAAATAATTTTGATTTTGCTGAACGGCAGGACAGGACAGTCTTACTGCGGGGCCTCCGGGATATCGAATTCTTCCTCAATGACAACCTCTCCCGTCGGCACATCGTCATCGGTCTCCATGATTGACTGTTCGATGGCCGTCCCTTCCAGGATGCTCCGCTGTTCTCCTTCCCGTGTATAGAGATATGCCAGCACCAGACTGGTAGTAAAGAACGACACGGCGATAATGGATGTCAGCCTGCTCAGGAAATTACCGGAACCGCGCGCTCCGAACAGCGACTGTGAAGACCCGCCACCAAAGGCAGCGCCCATATCCGCGCCCTTGCCCTGCTGCAACAGCACCAGCACCACAATCGCCACCGCAAGCAACAGATGTACAACGAGCAAAAGGTTTGAAAGCATGATTTCTTGTATTGTCTGTCTATTTTCCCTGTACCGCCTGACAGATTCCGATGAAATCGTCGGCGTTGAGGGAGGCACCACCAACAAGCCCGCCATCCACATCGGGCTGAACCATCAATTCGGCAGCATTGCCGGGTTTCATGCTGCCACCATAGAGGATACGGCAACCTCTGGCAACCTCCTTGTCGAGATATTCCAGTTGCTGTCGAATCGCCTGATGGACCTCCTGAGCCTGAGCGGGGGTGGCGGTCAGCCCGGTTCCAATGGCCCAAACCGGTTCGTAGGCGATAATGATCCTTGTGAAGGACTGTATACCCACCCGGCTGATCACCGCTTGCAACTGTCTAGAAACCACTTTCCGGGTCTCACCTGCAATCCGCTCTTCCCTGGTTTCCCCGATGCACAGGAAGACGTCCAGACCACATTCAAGCGCCTTGCCAGCCTTCCCGGCAACCAGCTGATCAGTCTCTGCATGCAGGGTGCGCCGCTCGGAGTGTCCGGCAATGACATAGTCGCAACCCATGTCCTTCAGCATACCAGCTGATATCTGTCCGGTATACGGACCACTGTCATGGATATCCACATCCTGGGCACCCAACAACACGGTACTGCCTTCAAGGATCTGCGCTGCAGCATCCAGCAGCGTATACGGAGGACAAACAACAATGCCTGTCTTGCCCACGCGCCGGGAATAGTCGCACACCTGTGTACACAGATCAGTTGCCATGGCCCTGCAGCCATTCATCTTCCAGTTGCCAGCTACAAGGGGTTTTCGCACTACGGACAGATCTTTGAAAATAAACAGTCAATACCGGCCAGGATGGTAGCGTGCCCGCTACTCAACCGGGTGCCGGATATTACCTGCGACGAGATCAGAAAGCAAATCCGCAGCACTCGGCAGTGGATATGCAAGAGACCGCCGCAAATCCACGATCACCCTCCTGCTACCCTGACAGCCAGGATTCCTTGCGATGGAACAGTGTTCCTCGACCTCGGCTAGAGGTCAATCTCCAGCCATACGGGAAGATGATCCGATCCCCTGGCATTGTTGTCAACGCTGCAGGATACGATTCGGTCGCGCAGGGAGGCACTGACAAAGCAGTAGTCCATGCGTGCAGGAACTCCCTGTACATCGCTTGTAGCCCCGTCCATCTTCTTGCCACCTGCCTGACACCATGCGTCGACAAAGCCGTCATGACTGGTAATGTGACCACCATAGTCGGATACCGGGCCGACTATCGCCTCGTATTCCTTGCTGTCCGGCCCGAAATTGAAATCACCAAACATCAGAGCCTGCTCCGCCACAGCCGCATCAAACAGTTCATCCGTAATATCGAAGCTCCCGTGGTCGCAGGATATCGGAAATCCTTCATGCAGGGCATCCCGATGCAACTGGAGTATCCTTGCGATTTGCGGCATCCGGGTCTGTGCCGACAGGTGGGTGAGATGAATCGAATAGATCCGCAATGGTATTCCATTCACTCGTACCGTCGCCTCCAGGGCGGACCGCTGAATGCTCAGGGGACCGATACTGCCGCGTTTCGGTAGCAAGTGATTGCGCATGTACAGTACAGGATACCTGCTGAGTATCAGGTTTCCGAACTGGCGTCTGCGCGCATCCCCGGGAGGAGTGCCGGGAAGGTGTACATCCACTCCCGGACCATAGACACAGTAATGGTCAGGACAGTTGCCCTGGAAAAAATCCACCTGATCCATATCGTTGCTGCGTGGCCAGAATCGCTCCACCTCCTGCAGTGCAATGATGTCCGCTCCCTGAATCTCCCGGACTATCCGGGGCAGGTCAAAAACCCCATCCGGGCCGTTGCCATACTGGATATTGTACGTGACACACTTCATCCTTTCTCCAGTGAATTCCACCCGCTTGTCAGGCTATCCGCTTGTCCCGGACCACCGTAACCCTGTGCATGCGCCGGTAGTTGGGAGCATAGTCCGCTACTGCATAATGCTGGGTAACCCGATTGTCCCACATGGCCACGTCCCCAACCGTCCAGCGGTGTCGAAGCTGATATTCCGGCTGATCGATATGACTGAAGAGATAGGAAAGCAGGCGCGCGCTTTCCCCAGTTGAAAGCCTGTAGATCTGGAGGGTGAATGCCGGGTTCACATACAGGTATTTGCGACCCGTTACGGGATGGGTCATAACGACGGGATGGAGTGCCGAACCAATCGATCCCAACGCCTCGTTGAGCGCACCTATGTCCTTGTCCGGACCCAGGAACTGATTGCGGAACGACCCCGGATCGTGTATCGCCTCCAACTGGTCGATTTCCTCCTTGATGCTTTCCGGCAGGTCTTGATAGGCCGCATACATGCTTGCCCACAGCGTGTCGCCACCGGATTTGGGCAGGGCGCGGGCATGAAGTATCGAGGCAAATGGCGGCTCGGGATAGTACGTCAGGTCGGTGTGCCAGACATTCGTATCGGGTGGACGGTCACGATCATTCTCCAGCAGGGTGACCTCTCTGAAACCGTCAACGTGAGGATAAACCACATGGGGTCTGCCAATCTCGCCGAATGTCCTGGCAAAACTCAACTGTGTCTCTGCATCAAGTTCCTGCCCCGGGAAGAAAATCACCAGATAATCCAGCAATGCCTGATAGATGCTGTCCAGTTCACTCTGATCCAG
>JAJDVC010000013.1 GCA_022826305.1 Gammaproteobacteria bacterium
TCCAGGGTCACCACACGTCCTCTTGCGAATCTTGAAAGACCGCAATCGCGCAGCACGCCCTGGGTATCGCTCAGACCAAAGAACGCCACCACCAGGGGAATGCCCTGGGGATCCCGGTGCAGACAGTCCATCACCCCCTTCGTGCTGACCGAAACCGGCGTGTTCTGGGCCTCGTCCACACACACCACGATGTGGTATTTCCCCAGCAGCTGCGCGGCCTTCCGGAATGCCCGCCCTGCCGTCACCCCCTCGTCCCGGCGCCCGCCCATGGACAGACCGAACGCCCCGCCGCCGCGCTCCGACAACTCCCGATACAGCTTTCTTCCGCGATCAAGCAGTTCATCCAGCGCCTTGCCGGTCACGGATATTCCTGAAGCCTTCTCCCGGAGTCGCTCGCCTTCTGCATTGGCAGCCTCGACCAGGGCCTCGATGACATCGACAGGAGATTTCAGGGAGCCGGAATCCATGGCCACCGCCACCCAGGGCGATTCAGGGGTCGAATGACGCCGCACCGCCTCCATGCACTCCGCCATCAGGGCCGACTTGCCGGCGCCCGGCGCACCCTGGAAGACCATCGTGCCGCCACCGATGACCCCTTCGCTGAGACTTGTGATGGCGGAACGGTACACCCCGTATTCCGCATCTCGCCCCCGGAAGAACGGCTCGCGGCCCGCCTCGGAACGGTCCGTGCGTCTCAGCCAGGTTTCCAGCGGCAAAGGTTCTGCCGGCGGCGGCTTCGGAAAGGGCAGCTCGTTCATGACGGCAATCTTAACCCAACATGGGCGGTCCACGCAGAAAATCGTCATTTGCAGCGTCCCCGGGCAAGGAGATGGCATCAACCCTCCATGGCCGCCAGAACGCAACACGGTTCATCTGCAGGTACGAACGCGGCCGCAAGGTCGCTGTGCCAGACAGGCCTCGCCGACGAATATTCCCGGCAAGGAAAAAATGCAAAGGTAGATATTTCATTCAGGGAAATCCTGCTACACCTCGTTGAGGAGCTACCTGTTATTCAGACTTATGAGGAATATACCGATTTCATTGAAGACGCCACTATAGAAGTCTACTCCCTAAATGAAGTCATCATTGAAAAAATCTGTGCGCTACATTTTCCTTCACGGAATGAGCCTCGTGACTTGTATGACATCTATTTACAGAGGACGAAGGCGTAGAAATTGATTTTCCAGTTGATGACGTTGAAGCCAAGCTACAATTCAAGGGTCATTCGCTTGAGGCGCGCCGTGGTGAGTTTGAGAAAAAAGAAGCTCGCCTAAAGAGACTGTGGGAAAAGCGCCTGAGCACCCAAATGGTATCTCTACCTGAATACGATGACGTGTTTTGCGCAGTCAAGCGCACATTCAGGCAAGCAGGGCTATTAGCAGAATAACGCTGACATGGCGGCTTGTATCACCGCCTCCCACAAACCACTTGATATCTTTCCTATCGAAAGCCAATACTGAGGAACATGACATCGAGCTTGTCGAAGCGTGAGAAGATCCTGCGGAAACCCTTGAGTCATCGGAACAGACGCTCGATCTCGTTGCGCCGCCGGTACAATGCCCGGTCGTATCGCCAGGGCGCGCGCCGATGCCGCTTCGGCGGCGCCACCGGCCTGAAACCCCGCGCCCGGACCAATTGGCGGGTCGCGTCGTCTTCGTACGCCCGGTCCACGAGCAGGGCCGGACTGTTCGCCAGCCGCGTCAGCCGGTTCAGCAGCCTGCGCCCCTGCGGGGCATCGTGTGCGTGGCCGGGTGAGAGCGGCCAGGCAACGGCTGTTCGGGCATCCGCGGCAACCACATGAAGCCTGGTGCTCCAGCCGCCCCGGGACTTGCCGATGGACTGTGGACCGTTTCTTTCAGCGCCCCCGTACCGTCGGGATGCATCTTGATGCTGGTGCTGTCCAGTCCGTACGCCGCAACCCGGATGTGCACCATCCGCTCCCGTTGCAACTGCTCGAACACCCGCTCGAGCACACCGTTCTTCGACCACCGGTTCATGCGCGTATGGATCGTGTGCCAGTTGCCGAAATGCGTCGGCAGGCCGCACCACCTGCAGCCCTGTTCGGCCACGTACAGGATCACGTGAGCACCTGCAGGTTCGACAAGTCGACATTGCCGCACTGCTTCGGGAACAGCAGTGCGATTCGTGCGTACTGGTCAGGCATCAGTTCCATCAGTGCTTGCCCTCTCTGTTTCTCAATCAGATCAACGGACAATGAGCATGTCACGTTTGTCAGATTGTGTTAACAGGCCCCGGTTCCCCTGTGATCACTGATGGCTTGCAACTACCACTGCATCTCATCAACCACCGCCTTTCAATTGTGCGAAATATAATGCGTTATCCGGCCCGCATGATCCCTGAAGAAAAATATCACTTGCTGATCCGCCAGATTCTCTGACTCATGGCGACTTCACGATCTCTATCGTGGGACTTGAACTATCCGCCCAAGCACCTTACTGCAGATATTCTCAAGGTTTGTTACCTGGCAGGCGGGACAGGTTCCCTACAATCCATGACTCGGCCTCAGCGTTCAGTTCACGGATCTTTTTGCCACCCGGAGTGATTGGAAGACCGATCATGACCGTGATCGTTCCCGGATACTTCAGGAAACTCCTTTTCGGCCAGAAAGCCCCGCTGTCATGTACCACCGGAACGATGGGGGCACCGGATCTGGATGCGATCATGGCCCCACCGGGCTGGAACTTCCCCGGATTGCCGGGGGGCTGGCGTGTCCCCTCGGGAAAGATCACAAGGAAGCGCCCCTCATTCAGCCTGATGATCCCCTCCCTGACCAGTGTATTCATGGACTTGAGCTTCTGGCCTCGGTCTATGGCTATTGGTCGCATCATGGCAAGTCCGATACCGAAGACAGGAATCCACAGCAATATCTTCTTGAGCAGGTAGGACTGGGTTGGGAATATCATCTGAAACCCGAGCGTCTCCCATGCAGACTGGTGATTCGACATGATTACAGACGGTTCATCCGGTATGTTCTCCTCCCCTTCCACACGGTATGTGATACCGCATAGATGACGAAGCGTCCAGAGATTGAACCGTGCCCACTGGGCAATCACCCGATTGCGGACAGCTATGGGAAACAGCAAGGTCGGGATGGCCACCAGGCAAATGACGACCGCACTTGATACCTGACCGATGAGATACAGGAATGAGCGCAGGTAAAGCATCACATCCAAGGCGTTTAACTAATCCGAAAAAAGCATGAGAGAGAAGAGAGGAATCTCGATCATGCTATATGATTCAATGAGTTGAAACAGAATTCCAGGAGATTCCATCCATGATACATTGTACCGGCAGGACGATCCGTCTTGCAAACCGCAAGCGGTGCAGGGTGGATGCCGGTTTCCAGGGCGCAGCGATTACCGGAAAGGGCGCAGTGATGCTGGTCAGCGAACCGGACCGCCGGGATTGACCAGCTGATCAGCGAATTGCCGGTTCGAGTCGCGGGCAGAGCGCTCCCGGATGGGATCGATCCATGCAGTACTGGTGAAGCAGTTCATCCGATCGTTCACCAGGGGGACGGGGAACTGCAGACCCACCCAGACCTCGGGACAGCGCTTGTGCTCCAGATACCATGCTTCTCCGAACGTCCGATGCATGCAGCGATTACCCCGGCGCCACGCCCATGGAGGGGAATGGAAATTTTCGGATTGGCATGAAGACTTGCGCCCCGGGTTGATCACCGTTCCGAAGGACAGCAACCAGTTGCGAACCCCCACCGAAGCGGGGAATCCGGTTGGTCAGGGAGACCCGCAATACAGAATCAGGCCTGTCAAGCCGATATTCGCGATCAACAGGCTGTCGTGGCAATCATCCTTGCGGCCGCATCTGCAGGTTCTCCTTCGTCTTCATCCTTGTACATGCCCGTTATCAACGTGATTGTGCCTTGTACCTGCATACGGAATATCCAATCCTTCACAGCACCCATGCAATGTTCGGGCTAATGACCGCCTGCCTTGAGAAAATCCGAAACGAAGCCCGACAGATCAGGATAAACCGGAACAGACCGGACAGCTTCCGAACCCTGACCGGATTCCAGTTCGGCCAGGGTCCTTGTGCCATGACCGGTTCTGACCAGTATCGGCCTGGCCCCCGCAGCAGCCGCTGCCTGAAGATCCCGCAGCGAGTCCCCCACTGAACAGACCTCGTCAAGATTGCATTTGAGCCGATCCGTCAGTTCCTCGTACATTCCGGTAGCCGGTTTTCGGCAACGGCATCCGGCCGCATCGTCATGCGGGCAGAAAAAGATCGCGCTGATCTTGCCGCCCAGATGATTCAGTTCATCCAGCATCTTCTGGTGAATGCGGTTGAGCGTATTAATCGAAAACAGGCCCCGGGCAATACCGCCCTGATTGGTCATCACCACGATACGATAGTCCTCCCGGCACAATCGGGCAATGGCTTCCAGACTGCCCGGGATAGCTACCCATTCGTCAGGAGAACTGATCGGGTTGTCGAACTGCTGGTTGATCACACCGTCCCGGTCAAGGATAACCAGTTTTGAACTATCCATTGTCCTGCCTGAAATCCGATACCCTGATCCGACCGTCTATCATTCTTCCGGCACGTTTGGACAACCGCCCCATCTTCTCCCAGAATGCTTGCTTCAGATCAAAATCAGCGGCGATGGCATTTCCCATCAGGAGAATCAGCAGGTCCGCACATTCCTCGGCAAGCTCCTCAACTCCTTTCCCCTTGCTGACGCATGCCGAGATCTCGCCGAGCTCCTCCGCCATCAGGGCAACGCGATAGATCATATCCTCACCTCCGGCTTCGTTGAAACCATGCTTGTCATGAAACGCCTGGACAGTAGCCATCATGCTGTCGAAGGAATCGGAATTCATGGCCTGGCTCTTACCCTTGACAGATCCGCAACACTCAGGAACAGGGACCGGAGATGAGCAAGCAGGGCAATCCGATTATCCCGGATTTTCGGATCATCCACCATGATCATGACCGAGTCAAAGTAAAGGTCGACCGGCTTCTTGAGTCCGGACATCAGTTCAAGCGCTTTCCAGTACTCGCCGGAAGCGAACTTGTCCGCTATCCGTCTCTCGACATCAAGCATCTTTCTTGCCAGACGACTCTCCGGGCCGGGGCTCATCATTTCAGTATCAAAAGCAGTCGTCCTTATCGTGACACCGGACAGTATGTTGGCAATACGCTTGTTCGCGGAGACAAGGGCTTCCGCCGTATCCGTCCGCTCCTCAAGAAATCGTTGCACAACCAGTGACCGGGCAAACAGATCGCAAGGATGGGTATCCCCCGATTCCTGCGCCGCAAGCAGTACATCGATGCCGATTCCCCTGTCCTGAGCATATCCCTTCATCCTTTCAAGTATGAAATGCTTGACCTGTGCTGTCGTGCCTCCTCCGGTATCGATTCCCTCGAGGCCGGACTGACGGTAGTTATCCATTCCCTGGTCTATCAGCAAGTCGAGATCCAGGTTGAGGCCGCCTTCGATCAGGATACGCAGAATACCCAGGGCTGCACGCCTCAGGCCGAAAGGATCGCGATCCCCGGTCGGCAGTTCCCCGCAACTGAAAATGCCGCAAAGCGTATCGATTCGATCAGCAAGGGCAAGACTCTGGGCGACACCGCCGGAAGGAAGCCTGTCGCCAGCATGCCTTGGCAGGTAGTGCCCTTCTATGGCTCCGGAAACCGTTTTCTCCATTCCCTCGTTGAGTGCATAGTAGCGTCCGACCACTCCTTGCAGTTTCGGAAACTCTCCGACCATGTCGGTAACCAGATCTGCCTTGCACAGCCGTGCAGCCAGCGCGGTGTTTTCCGTCTCCAGCCCCAGTATCGTGGAAATGCGTACGGCCAGTACCCTGATCCTCCTCGATCTGTCCAGCACAGAGCCGAGACGCTTGTGAAACATCACCCCCGCCAGATCATCAACCCGGGATTCCAGAGATCGTTTCTGGTCTGCCTGCCAGAAAAACTCGGCATCGGACAGCCGGGCACGCAAGACGCGCTCATTTCCCTCCCTGACGCGCTTGGGAGACCGGCTCTTGAGATTGCTGACCACCAGGAATCCCGGGGTCAGTTTCCCCCGTCCATCCGCGGTACAAAAGTATTTCTGGTGTAATTCCATGGTTGCGATCAGCACTTCGCGAGGCAATTTCAGGTAGCGCCTGTCAAAACTGCCCATCAGCGCCACGGGCCATTCCACAAGCCCGGTTACCTCATCAAGCATGTTCGGGTCGACGATAGCTTCAACTCCCGACTTGGCGGCAAGTCTCCGGATCTGCCTGTTTATGATCGACTGCCGGGCCCGGTAATCGGCAATAACAAAACCACTGGACTTGAGCGTATCGAGATAGCGGTCGGCAGAGGCTATCCTGATTTGTCCGGGTGCATGAAAACGATGTCCCCGGGTAATCCGACCCGCCTTGAAGCCAAACGCATGAATCCTGATGACCTCGCTCCCATGCAGCGCCAGGATCCAGTGGACTGGCCTGACGAACTCGTGATCGTGCTCTCCCCAACGCATACGCTTCGGTACGGGGAGATTGCGGATGCTGGCATCCAGGCAATCCGAGACAATCCTGTTCAACCTGAGCCCTGCAATACTGCGGCTGTGAGCCAGCCAGGCCCCCCGCTCCGTCTGCACCCGCTTGAGCCTGTGGACCGAAACGCCGCACGAACGGGCAAACCCTTCGGCAGCTTCAGTAGGCGTACCGTCCGAACGAAAGGCAATACCCAGGGCCGGCCCCCGCTTCTCCACTACCCGTCCCGGCTGCCTCGGCAATACGCCCCGCACCCAGACAGCCAAACGTCGAGGGGTCGCATAGGCCTCGTGCCTGCCAGAGCCATCCTGTGCGACGCCAGCCTCAACCAGACCCTGAAACAGGGATTCAGCGAAGGAACGGGCGAGGAACTTGAGCGCCCCTGGAGGAAGCTCCTCCGTGCCGATTTCAATCAGGAGGTTGCGTCTCCTGCCCGGGGATGCCTTTCTCTGAATCATCATGCCCTGCCGGTTTTACGACTCCGGAAACGGTTCCTGCCTCTCGGAAAACCGAGCTCCTTGCGGCTGTCGCAATAACACAGCGCCACTCCTTTCGCCAGATTCCGGATTCTTGTTATATATCGCGCACGCTCCGTGACGCTTATGGCGTGCCTGGCATCCAGCAGGTTGAACGTGTGTGAAGCATTCAGCACCTGCTCGTAGGCGGGCAACGGCAACCGGCGCTCAAGCAGATCGCCGGCCATGGCTTCGGCGGCATCGAACTGGCTGTACAGAAACCCGACATCCGCAATTTCAAAGTTGTAGGCCGACTGCTCCAGTTCATTCTGTCCGTAGAGATCCCCGTACGTGAAGGCTGTCGAGCCTCTCGCGCCCTTGTTCCAGATCAGGTCATACACCGAATCCACCCCCTGCAGGTACATGGCGATGCGTTCCAGGCCATAGGTGATCTCTCCCGTGACCGGCTTGCAACCCAGTCCCCCCACCTGCTGAAAATAGGTGAACTGGGATACCTCCATGCCGTTCAGCCAGACCTCCCAGCCCAATCCCCAGGCACCCAGCGTGGGAGATTCCCAGTCATCCTCCACAAAACGGATGTCATCCTTGAGCGGGTCAAGTCCCAGGCGCACGAGAGAATCCAGGTAAAGGTCCTGGAAATTTCCAGGGGATGGTTTCAGAACCACCTGGAACTGGAAATAATGCTGAAGCCGATTCGGATTTGCTCCATATCGTCCGTCGGCAGGACGCCTTGACGGCTGCACGTAAGCCGCCCGCATGGGCTCGGGGCCGACTGCGCCCAGAAAGGTTGCAGGATGAAATGTTCCTGCTCCGACCTCCTTGTCCAGGGGCTGCAGAACCACACAGCCCTGATCGGACCAGTATTGCTGCAAAATCATGATCAACTGCTGGAAGGTATGCATGAGAGTGGGCGAGAGTCCGTGCTAATTCGATCTGCTTGCGGTGCGGGATTCGGAGAGTTGACTCGTCAGGATTTCCAGAGTCCCGAGTCTATCCGCTTTTATCATGATCCGCACCACCGGCAAGCCGATTTCCGCCAGAACACGGGCATCTCCCTCGGCCTGCGCCCGGTGCAACTGACGGAAACCGTATTCACGGCCCGGGATATCCAATTCCGGCACCCGATCATCAAGAACCTGCAGGAAACACCCCTTGCCGGGCCCTCCCTTGTGGAACTGGCCGGTCGAATGCAGATATCTTGGGCCGAATCCGACGGTCACCACACCGAACAAAGGGGTCAAGACCCGTGCAAGGCCCGTCAACCGGACTTCGACACTGTGCCACATGGGCAGATATGCAAGAATTGCCAGATAACCGTCCCGATGGGTATCGGACAGCATCTCCAGTGCCTCGATCCAGTCGCAGGATCGGTTGCGGGAGATATCCTGCCCGCATGCGTACAGATCGTATTCCCCTGTCTCGAAGAATTTCCGGAACCGGCTCCCTTCACCGGAATGGATCAGTTTCCGGGTTCTGGATTTGGTGCGTTCCACATCGGGTTGGTCAAAGGGATTGATACCGAGCCTCGAAGCAGTCAGCACAGTTGCCATCTGCCAGCGCAGGAATTCTCCTCCGATATCATACGGATCCTTCATCCCGATCGAGACCTGTCGCGCATTGTGCATGACACATCCGACATGCGTACTGTCGTGCAATACCCGTTTCATGACTGTCCGGGCATGCCGGGGCTCCGTGATTCCGTGATTATCGGCCACCTGCCCCTGCCTGACCGGCAGGATGCCGAGACCACCTTTCCCCGTGCTTTCGGCAACCATCTGCTCGATCCAGGGATACAGGGGCCACAGGAAGTTGTCGGATTCGATCTCCAGAACCCCCCATCCGGAACGGGTGGCGTTCACCATCACCTGGGCCAGATCCCGAACCGGACTCCCGGTTGGCGAGCAGGCCACTGCGGCAACGAATCTGTGCGCATGTTCCCGCAACCGGATCAGATCCACGCCGTACAGGGCGGCAGGAACCAACCCGTAATGGGACAAGGCGGAAAAGCGACCGCCGATACCCGGGGGATTCAGGAACACCTGCCGGAATTCCTGATCCCTGGCGGTCCTTTCCAGTTGCGAGCCCGGGTCTGTAATCGCAACGAATCGTTGACCCGGGCGAGCGTGAAAACGGTCGGCTTCGGCATAAAGCCAGGCGTGAAGATCAGCTGTTTCGACCGTTGTGCCCGACTTGCTTGAAACAATAAACAGGGTTCTTTCAAAATCAATGCCGAGATCTGCAAGGTATGTCGGAGAAACCGTATCCAGAACACTGAACCCGGGTCCATTGCCAGACTCCCGGAAAAGGGAGTACATGACTTCCGCGGCAAGGCTTGAGCCTCCCATGCCGACCAGCATCACCTGATCGACAGGCATTTCATCTCGAATCCCTGCCGCCCAGTTCATGATATCCGCAGCATGGTGTTCCATGAACGCCACCGCATCAAGCCAGTCAAGCTGTCGGGGATCGGGACGACCATCGGGCTCGCTGTCAGCCCATAGCGTCATATCCCTGTCCAGAAGTCTGGCGACAAGGTTATCCGGAATCGTGCTCATGACTCCTCGACTTCGTGGCCGGACAGGACTTCGGCAAAATGGTGTTTCATCTCCGGCCAGGGACTCCAGTTGGCGAGGAACCTTCTTCTGTCCCGATCCAGTGATCGGCTGTGCCGGGCACTCGAGACATGGCGTCTGGCAGAATCCAGATCAATCATTATCAGCTCATTGCCCTGCACCAGCATGTTGGTGGCCTTCATATCGCCATGGGACAGGCGATGCTCCTGCAGGGCGCGGAAAATCCTTCTGATCCTGTCGGAGACGAACCGCATGGAATCGGCATCATGATTACGTTTCAGAAACTCGATCAGCGATTCGGCATCCATATATCTGGAAACAAACCATGACCGGCCCGAAAAAGGCCCGATACGTTGCCGGACAACCCCGATCGGTTCAGGAACCGGAATTCCCGCCTTGGTGAACTCTTCCGACATCCTCAGGCAGTTTGCGGCCCGGCTGATCTGGAAGTTTCTACGCATGAAATGCCAGGCATTCTTGGTATTGTATCGCTTGATTACCAGTTTTCCGATTTCCGTATCCACCAGTTGCAACGTCGCCGGTGTATCGTCCTTCAGCAAAACCGAACCGCCCCCCGTCCTGCCGTCCATGTCCCTGCACAATTGCACCAGGTCCAGGCATTGCGCCGGATCAGAGGAAAATCCTATCTCGTATGACATGAAACAGCTAGCGGATACCTGACGTCGCGCGACAGGCCCTTTCCTGGCGAACCTTTTTGCGCATCTCATAATCATGCAGCCTGACTCCCCGGATTCTGACCCGCTCCCAGAATGCCCTGTCCCGGGTCAGGGCATGCGCTACCGACCCGGAGCGATACACGCACATGAACCGGTACAGATCACGGGTCGTCAGCCCCGCATCATGGCTTGAGAAGTAGAGACCTGCGAGGTCCTTGATGATCCACCTTGACGGGGTCCGTCTGCGTATCTGCATACGATGCAGATCGATCATGTATAACCGGGATTTCACCGGATCCGGTTCTCCCTGTGTGAAACCGGTCCTCAGCAGGAAATGGCAGAGATACAGATCCCGGTGATTGGCGCCGCTTTCATGGATATCCCTTGCAATCCCGGCGACCTTGCCGATCAGCCACCGCTTGAAGCGGATTTCCCCCGGGGTACCGGGAGGATCGCTGATCCAGCCGGCACAGTAGTCCTCAAGGCTGATGCAGTCCTTCAGTTCATGGGTCAGGACAAATGATCGCTGCGTGGCCGGATTGCCGGGCGTCTTTCCGAAACCTGCGACAGTCATGGTATCGACACCGATACGCCGCAGATGATGTATCCCATGCCACTCGTTCGACGCACCGAGTACCGGCATGCGCAGATACACGAGATTCTTCAGGATTTCCCTCCACCCCACGCCACCATGGGTTTTCAGATAGTAGGACTTCCCGGCCAGATCAAGCCGGACCGTCTTGCGATTCGGCTCGTCACGAACTACCAGCCCGTCCAGGGCCATGATCTGTTCAAGCTCCCTGCCGCAACTGAACTGGTTCCGAAGCTCCTCGTCAAGGTAAAGAACCTGACCGGGAGGGATTGCGGATGGCTTCGCTGCGTCGCTCCGGCATGTCGTCACCCAGGATTCTATGGCATCGGCCGCCTCTTCAGGCATCCGGCAAAGTCCGGGATCCCTGGCGTACCGTCTTCCGTTTTCACACCACAGCTTGCGGTTTTCCGACACCAGCATCGACCCAAGCATCCGGTTCATCGTCCCCTGGTCGAAAGGTGACTTGAGCACAATACCGGCATTCGCCCGGGCTACATGATCGGCATAGCCGCATACGTCGGTCACCAGGATGGGCAGACCTGCAATCATGGCCTCGATCAGCACTGTTCCCGTTGTTTCCCGGTATGCCGGGTGAATCAGGATGTCCCCCGCGGCCATGATCTCCATCACATCATCCCGTCCTCCCAGAAACCGGACATGCCGTGTCAATCGGTTTCCGGACACCAGCCCCCTGTATGGTCTCTCGCGATCCTGACCGACGACCAGCAAACGGACTGTGTCCCTGATCTCATGAGGCAATGCAGCCATAGCCAGCAAAACGCGATCAAGTCCTTTCGTCCTGAATCCTGAACCCATGAACAGCAACAGCTTCTGATCATCACGAATACCGAGTTCCCTGCGTTTTTCCATCATGTTTTCCCGGGAAGCGACCCCGGATATCCTGCTCTTGTCAAGTGTTGGCGGCAATGCGATGAAACGACTCTCCGCCGTACAGTAGTGCTGCTGGTAGATTCCCTTTTCCCTTTCAGAAAGGGACAGGATGACCGTATGGGAATGCATGCCGAAAACAGCCCGTTCAAATGAACGGAAACCGTAGTATCGAGGGGTCAGAAGATGTAGCGGAGTGGAGCGCATGGCCATCTTCTCCGCATAGCAGATATCCCCTCCATAATACAGATCCAGCCCCGGCATCTTGTTGAACCCGATAACCGCATCAAAACGGCCGGAACGTCGAGCCTTCCTGAACTGCCTGTAAAACGAATCAAGCCGCGAATGATTGCTGAGCGGCAATACTGGTAGCAGGTTGACACTGATGCCCTCGGGGCGCGGACCCTGCCACTCGGAAACATAAACATGCAGATCGTGGTCTCGCTCCCTGCATTCCTCCACGATGCGCAGGAAATCCCGGGACAGTCCCGAGTACGGAAAATACCTGTACAGGCAGAATGCCAGCCTCATGAATTCCGGAGGTCTGCCGTCGAACCATTGCCCTTGCGGGATTTCCGGCCGAGTTCCCACTCGTAGGCCGAACGACATATCTTCTCGAGACTGTTGTACCTTGGCCTCCATCCCAACAGTGCACCGATCCTGACGATATCGGCAACAAGCTCGGGCGGGTCGCCGGGCCTGCGATCGGCAACAGTAACCGGGAAGTCGCTCCCGCTGACCTGCCTGACGCATTCAATCACTTCACGGACGCTGTAGCCCTGACCGTAACCGCAATTCACCACCGTGCTTTCCCCACCGGACTCGAGGTATTCAAGCGCGTACAGATGCGCGCAGGCCAGGTCGTCCACATGGATGAAATCCCTGACACAGGTGCCGTCCGGCGTGTCGTAGTCTCCTCCAAAGACCGAGAACTCCTGCCTTGTACCGCATGCCGCCTGGCAGGCGACCCTGATCAGGTGCGTGGCCTGCGGGGTATTCTGTCCGAGTTGCCCACCCATGTGTGCACCGGCGACATTGAAATACCTGAGCGCCACGTAACGGAAACCGCCCCGTGTTGCCTGCGCAAGGTCGCGCAGGGACCACTCGGTCATGACCTTGGTCGTACCATAGGGGCTGATCGGGTTTACGTGCGCATCCTCCCTGGCCGGCAATTCCCGGGGGATACCGTAGACAGCGGCACTTGAGGAAAACACGAAGTGACTGACCCTGCTCTCGATACACGACTGAATCAGCGACAGGGATCCCATCACGTTGTTGCGGTAGTACTTGTATGGATCCGATACGGACTCCGGAACAACGACGTGTGCGGCAAAGTGCATGACCGAATCGACCCTGTGGTCCGACAGGATTCGTGATACGGCCTCGCGATCATCAATGGAGCCCCGGTAAAAGACAGCCCCTTCCCTGACTGCCTCAAGATGCCCGGTGGACAGGTCATCGAGCACGATCACCTCATGACCTCCTTCCAGCAATTGCAGCACGGTGTGGGATCCGATGTATCCGGCACCGCCGGTAACCAACACGATTCTTGACATGTCCTCTCCTCCTGGAAGGATTATACCAACCCCCACCGGATAATCTTTCCTTGTGTTTCGCGAATACATGCAGACTGACCCTGAACCTTCCGATCCGGTTCGGAAACGATATGCTTGAGATACTGCGACCCGGTCCAGCCAGTCCGGTTTGCCCGGAAAGCCCTGATCCGGGTTGTACGCAGGAAACGTCCGAACTGGCGCGCGCCCATGCAGATTGCTCGTGGCGGAAAGACGACCTTCGATCCCGGACCCTGCCGGAACCGGACGAGACGCCACTGAACCTGTCGCAACCCTGTCAAACACCTTGAACATACCCTCGACAAAGGCATTCCGACCAGACCCTGTCAGCGCTCCCAACTGCAGCAGTATATCGCTCTGACGCGAAGTCGCCGTCTCCTGAATTCGTATCGGCGCCATACGACGGACCATGAATTGCATTCTTCCATCACATTGGCAACGGACAGCTTGCGACAACTTTCCTCCGGAGCCCCAAATGTGCATTCCAGTTCTGCCTCGAGACGTTCGAATGCCTCGTGCTCGCACCGAGCGCGGACAGTCATCGTTGTTCTTTCATGTGCCATGATCAAGGGCGTGTCAACACAATCTGACAAACGTGGCATGCTCATTATCCGTTGAATTTATTGAGAAACAGAGGAGGCAAGCACCAATGAAGCTGACGTCTGACCAATACGAACGGATTGCACCGCTGTGCCTGAAGCCGCGCGGCAAGGTCGGCCTGTCGAACCTGCAGGTACTCGACGCGATCCTGCATGTGGCGTGGCCTGCCAGCACATTCCGGCAACCGGCACACACTCTGCACACGCATGAACCGGTGGTCGAGGAACGGTGTGCTCGACCGGGTGTTCGGGCAACTGCAACGGGAACGGATGGTGCGGATCCGGGTTGCGGCGTACGGACTGGACAGCACCGGCATCAAGGTGCACCCCGATGGCACGGGGACGTGAAAGAAAACGATCCACAGCCCATCGACAAGTCCCGGGGATGGAATATCAGGCTTCATGTGGTTGCCGCGCATGCCCGAACAGCCGTTGCCTGCACGCTCTCCCCCGGCCACGCACACGACGCTCCGCAAGGGCGCAGGCTGCTGAACCGGCTGACGCGACCAGCGGCCAGTCCGGCCCTGCTCATGGACCGCGCGTACGCAGACAACGCGACCCGCCAACTGGTCCATGAACGGGGTTTCAGGCCCGTGGTTCGGCCCAGGCGCAATCGGCTCGCGCCTTGGCCATGCGACCAGGCATTGTACCGGCAGCGCAACGAGATCGAGCGCCTGTTCCGTCACCTCAAGGGTTTCCGCAGGACCTTTTCTCGCTTCGACAAGCTCGATGTCGTGTTCCCCGGATTCGTGGCCTTCGCGCTCATCGTCGAATTCCTGCGTTTGCGTCAACCCGTCCCGGGATGATCACCAAGTGGCCCAAATCAGGCGATCACTATCGCGCCCGCTCCGACATGGCTGATGCATACAGGAACTGACCATGGCCGGTGTCCGAATATCCCGATAGAAATCGCATTCCTCATGAATAGTACCGAACCCATGAGGACGGAATAATCCGAGGTTGGGAAATTCTGATAGAATCTCGCCATGGCAGGGCAATCCGACAATCTGGTCCTGGAACACCTGAAAGCAATTCGGGCACAGACCAATAATCTATCCTCGGACATGCAGGACATGAAGATGCGGCTCACAGAGCTGGAAAGGGGGATGGCCATGATTCTGTCTGTCAAGCAGACGGATACGGCTCCCAGGTTCGTCAGCAGGTGACAATTGATCGGCTTGTCGAACGAATTCAGCGAATCGAGAAAAGGCTGGAATTGGCCGACCACTAGCTCTGGACGAACAGCGGTATACGAACCCATACACACCACACCGGAAGTGAAACCATACCCCTTCACTTCCAGACAACTACCCCAACGTGTTGTTTGAGTGGTACCGTTATGGTCGCACACGCCCTGCCACTGAAGATGGCACTTAAGCGACCCATGGATGCATGGCACCATGTTCTGGAAACGACACAAGAAACCAGACAGGAAGAGGATTCGAGATGCGGAGCAGCATTCAGGGCATCTCGGCCATGAAGCTGACACACGAAGGAACTGCTTTCGCATTACCAGATTCGGATGTTGCCGTTGAAGTCACTTCCAGTATCTCTCTTCCTGCACTGGCAAGGGATGCTGAAGAGGCCCTCGGACGAGACATGGACAAGCTGGCAAGACTTGCTTTCAAGGGCAGCAATGATGTTGCATGTATGGAGACATTGCAAGGATCATGGAATGATCAGAGAAGACTTGTGGAAGAATGAATCTTCTGCCGCGTATGGAGTGGTGGTATTGGGAAATGGGCGTCGACGGTGGATTGCTGCAGTTTCAAATGACGAAGCCGGAAGCCATGGCCGGTCAGCGACTTTCTGCGGTCATGATCAAGAGTTTCGGATACTGAGGGTAAAGATGACGGACAGACCCCACGGGTCGTGGAAACTGTCGAAGGC
>JAJDVC010000025.1 GCA_022826305.1 Gammaproteobacteria bacterium
AGTACAGGGCGGCATCCGGATCGGATCCCCGGACGGACTTGTGCAGTGCGGATATCTGCTCGTGGAATGCGTCGCCCCGCTTGTCGAAGCGACGGGCGGCTCCGCTGTTCAGAATCTCCTGTATGGTTTCATCCGTGATCCCCCCTTTGCCTGCCAGGTCGGATGCGATCTCCAGTACATTCAGGGCGCGTCTGGCATCCCCGTCTGACAGGGCTGCAAGGTTGCGGACGGCCTGGTCGGTCATGCCTATGCCGAGTTTTCCGAGTCCGCGCCCAGGGCTCGAAAGCGCCGTACGGATCAACTGCTCCAGTTCATCGTCGGTCAGGGGCCTGAGCACGTAAACCCTGAGCCTTGAAAGCAGCGCGTTGTTGAGTTCGAACGACGGGTTTTCCGTCGTGGCTCCGATGAACAGAATGGTGCCGTTTTCTATATGAGGCAGGAAGGCATCCTGCTGGGACCTGTTGAAACGGTGAACTTCGTCGACAAACAGTATGGTTTCCCCGTTTCCCGCCTGTTTGCGCATGCGGGCCGACTGTACCGCCTCGCGAATATCCTTCACCCCTGAAAGCACGGCCGACAATGATACGAACTCCGAGTTCCCGTGTCGGGCCATGAGTCTGGCCAGGGTGGTCTTCCCGGTCCCCGGCGGGCCCCAGAATACCATTGAGTGCAGATTCGAGCCCCGGATGGCGACATTCAGCGGCTTGCCGTCTGCCAGCACATGACGCTGCCCGACAACTTCATCAATGCTTGTCGGGCGCATCCGGTCGGCCAGGGGAATGTACGAGCTATCCAGTATGGTTACCGTTTCAGGTTGGGTCGGGCAGGTGTGAAATTGTACCACTGCAAGCTCCCGTGATGCCGGTTGCCGGGGCAACATGGATACGGGCATGACGTACGGGCCAAATACTCCGGGTCTCGGGGAATGCTTCGGACAAGGTTGATTTGGCCTATACTCTGCCTGGCGGGTTCGACCGGATCCGGGAATACCGGCGCCGGAGGTTTTTCACGCCCCCATATGATCATGATTACCTTGAGGAATGAAGATGGGGAGCATCAATGCGGAACAGGATACAAGCTGGCGGGAGATTCTTGCCCGTGAGCATGTTCTGAAGATCCTCGTCCTTGCACTTGGCGTCTGGCTTCATGCAACGAACTCCATGTTGACTGCAACCACCATGCCAAGTGCGGCGAAGGAGGTGGGCGGACTCAATCTGATAAGCTGGACATTTGCGCTTTATCTGGTGGGTTCCATCATTGCCGGTGCGTCGTCGAGCCTGCTTGTCATGCGAAACGGCCTGCGTGGCACGATGGTCGGTTCGGCACTTGTCTATGCCCTGGGTTGCGCCACATGCGCGCTGGCGCCGAGCATGCCGGTCATCCTGGTCGGGAGGGTGCTGCAGGGGCTCGGCGGCGGATGCCTCGTTGCCACGGTCTACGTGTCCCAGGACCGGTTTTTTCCGAACCGTTTCATGCCCAGGATTGTCGCCTGCCTGTCCGTCGTATGGATGTTGGCCACGCTTTGCGGTCCGACGATAGGCGGGGCTTTTTCGACCTGGGGAGTCTGGCGTTACGCCTACTGGGCATTTGCGGGCCAGGCGCTTTTCTTTGTCATTGCCGTGCGGATGCTGCTTGAGCCGACGAGCACCCGTTCCGATATCCGCAAGGACACCATACCGGTTGTACGGCTGGCCCTGCTTGCTGCTGCAATCCTGATGATTTCCCTTGCAGGAGCACGATTCGACCCCGTTCGTTCGGCGATGATGGCGGGAACCGGCATCCTGTTGCTGCTCGTGTTCGTCCATCGCGACTGGCATGCATCAACCGGCCGGATGCTGCCCCGCGAGAGCAGGAACTTCAGTCATCCCCTGGCAAATGGCGTGTCAATGGTCCTCCTGCTGAGCTTGTGCATCATGTCCCTGATCGTATACGGCCCTCTGATCCTGATCGAGATTCATGACTTCACGCCGTTCACCGCAGGACTCGTGGTCATGCTTGAATCGCTGGCCTGGGGCGTTGCCGCACTGGTTTTCTCCGGGACGAAGCGGGGCCGTGAGCCCTTCCTGATTCGTTGCGGCAGCGCCCTGGTCCTGGCAGGGCTGGTCCTGACTGCTGTCGTTATCCCCAGCGGCCCCCTGTGGGCGCTTGTTATCGTGGTGCAGATATCCGGAGGCGGATTCGGCATGATGTGGGGATTCGTGATCAGGCGAATAGTCGTTGCAGCGCACAAGGAGGAAAAAGATCGCGCCGCTGCCCTGATTCCGTTTACCCAGCAGACCGGGTTTGCGCTCGGTGCTGCGCTGAGCGGATTGATAGCCAATGGTCTGGGGGTGGGCGAGTCCGTCCCGGCGGAGTCCCTGGAAACGGCGGCCTTCTGGCTGTTTGCGGCATTCGTGCCCTGCGCCATATGCGGGAATATCGCCGCCTGGAGATTTGTCGGGAGGCACATGCCTGCCGGGATGGGCGTTCCCCGGAATTGAACTGCACCCTGTCCCGTATGGGGACGCTGCAACGGGGCTACGGGTAGAGCCGTTTTTCCGGAATCACTCCCCGAACGCCTCCCTTCGGGTTTTCCGTATCACCCCGGTAACGGGGGATCAGGTGGATGTGGACATGGAAAACGGACTGTCCTGCCGTGCGTCCGACATTGACTCCCACATTGTATCCATGCGGCCGGTGCCGGGCATCGATGACCCTTTTTCCCTTGTCCACGAGATCCCACAGCTCCACCCTTTCCCGGTCGGTAACGTCGAAGTAGTCGGCAACATGCCGATAGGGAATAACCAGGGCATGCCCGTCGCTTACCGGATAGCTGTCCCAGCACACGAATCCGAGTTCGCCCCGGATGAAGACGCTGTCGATATCGCTCCGGCAGAAAAGACAGCTGTCCTGTACGACAGTCTTCATGTTACAGGAACCATGCGGTATCGGGCGGGACCGCCCGTTGCGTCCCTTGACGTGTGTGCCGGCCCGGACAAGTTGGCCCGGACTACTGTTTCAACTTGTACCCGGTCTTGAAGATCCACCATACGAGTGTGGTGCAGAAGGAAAGAAACAGGGTGATCATGGCCAGGCTGGTCATGATGCTTACGTCGGCGATTTCGTAGAAACTCCAGCGAAAGCCGCTGATCAGGTACAGCACCGGATTCAGCAGCGTGATCCTTTGCCAGATATCCGGCAGCATGTCGACCGAGTAGAAGCTGCCGCCGAGAAAAACCAGCGGTGTCACCACGAGCAGCGGGATGATCTGAAGTTTTTCGAAATTGTCCGCCCAGATGCCGATCAGGAATCCGAACAGGCTGAATGTGATCGATGTCAGTGCCAGGAACAGCAGCATCCAGCCCGGATGCGCGATGCTGATGGGCACGAACAGTCCGGCAGTCGCGAGTATGATGCCTCCGATCAGCAGCGACTTGGTGGCTGCGGCGCCCACATATCCGACAACGACCTCGAAGTAGGAGATGGGGGCG
>JAJDVC010000221.1 GCA_022826305.1 Gammaproteobacteria bacterium
CAGGAATCCTGGCTGTATTGGGTCTATCCCCGCCCATGCGGGGAAACCTTGCGCCCGGCGTACGCGCCGGGATCGGGCTGGGGTCTATCCCCGCCCATGCGGGGAAACCGCGCGTACGGCATGGTCCGATTGGCGCCGCCAGGGTCTATCCCCGCCCATGCGGGGAAACCCTGACGATGATCTGGCACCGCCCGCGCAAGGTGGGTCTATCCCCGCCCATGCGGGGAAACCACCCGGACCTCGGCGATCCCGCCCAGGTCCGGGGGTCTATCCCCGCCCATGCGGGGAAACCTCCGCCGGCGCAGACACCGCGCGCCTGGCGTGGGGTCTATCCCCGCCCATGCGGGGAAACCATGCCCAGCATGCCGCACACGGCGATCAGTATAGGTCTATCCCCGCCCATGCGGGGAAACCGAGGATGATGTCTACGGCGCCTACGCCCCGATGGGTCTATCCCCGCCCATGCGGGGAAACCTGGCTGGAGACGAATTCGAGCTGGTCAGCGCAGGGTCTATCCCCGCCCATGCGGGGAAACCACAAGCTCTCGTAGCCCCGCACCCAAACCAAGGGGTCTATCCCCGCCCATGCGGGGAAACCGTTATCATCCAGTGTGATGGTGACTATGTGACGGGTCTATCCCCGCCCATGCGGGGAAACCTAATCAATATCTTGGAGGCTCCCTAGATGGTAGGGTCTATCCCCGCCCATGCGGGGAAACCATATTCCTGGTCGGCGCATTCGTGATTGATGGGGGTCTATCCCCGCCCATGCGGGGAAACCCAAAAGCTCGGGCATGGTCTTCCTGTACGGAAGGGTCTATCCCCGCCCATGCGGGGAAACCATCTTGTTGGCGTCGTCGACGATGCCGTTTATGGGTCTATCCCCGCCCATGCGGGGAAACCATGCAAATGGCCGTTGTGTACCGCAGCCCGCAGGGTCTATCCCCGCCCATGCGGGGAAACCATCGGGTGATGATGGATCCTCCTGTATCGGGAGGGTCTATCCCCGCCCATGCGGGGAAACCCGCGACACCTGGATAGACTGCCGACACAATCGGGGTCTATCCCCGCCCATGCGGGGAAACCCAAAGGCCGGACGGTTCACCAGCATCATGTTCGGGGTCTATCCCCGCCCATGCGGGGAAACCTCTTCACTACAACTCGCTGAAATATAATAATATATGAAATAGCGGTACTGAATTTCCTATTTCCGTTTTACGAGCAACACCCCATCCGCATCCACTATGGTCTTTGGCGGCTCGCCCAAGGTTTCAATCCTTAGATGTCCAGTGGCTTTCTTGTCCCGCCAAACAAGCGTGACTGATCCTCTCCCCAGTGCCTGATGCCATTTGCACATCACTGTCCAGACCCTCTCCCTCACCCCCGCACTCATGTCGGGAGCTACATAAACCCCCGGGGACACCTCCAGCATCGCCGATGCGAGAAAGCCCCTGTAGCGATCCTCGACATCCCGCGTGACGACTATGGTCAGCGGCATTATTCCTCTTCAACGAACAAGGACTTGATGCGATCAATCATAGCCGGAATGATGTTTTCTTCAGCCAAGGTTTCTCCCGTCAGCCGCCGCGTGATTCTTTCTACACCGATATCCGGGTGATCAGCCGCCTTCTTTGCTGCCCTGAAAGCACAGGGAATTGTCACCGTATCGCGAAACAGGTCGGCAATATCCAGAACAAAACTCTGTCCGGGAGACTCATGGATGAAGCCCAACTGGGGGATAGTAGCTGTAGCAGACACCGCTATTGCCGCGGCAGCCTCGACAGCACTGGAAGCATGATTCAGTGCCTGGTTTGGCAGATCGGCTGCGTTAGGGTTAGCGCGGTCGTAACGTCTCCCTCGCCAGTTGACACCCACCTGCCGGGCTATCAGGGCATAACTTTCCTTCATTCGCGCTCCCTCGATGCCCCGTAGCACGTCAAGATCCCGATGCGGCAGCACCTTCCCAAGCCGCCATGCATACATGCGCCGTGCACACATCAGCCGCGAATTCTCGTCGGCCCAAATCCGCGCCTGTTTCCGGGCCAAACCTGAGCGGTCGGGTATCAGGGGCGGAGCAGTATAGAAGCGCACACCGTCCTCACCCACCGCCGCAAGTGCGGTACGGGCATAGGAAAGCAGCCGTAGGGCATCGTGGCTCACAGTCGAACCCGGCCCAAGCAGGATTATTGATACACCTTGTAGCGGAATCGAATATTCCCCAGGTTCCAGTGCATCCGTCGTTGAGGATGTACCCTGTTCGAATGTCAGGGTGCCGAAACGGGCTGTCAGCGCACCACGCGCAAGATACAGCAGACCTGCACGATCCGCATGGGGAATATGCGCCGAATCAAGCCCGAGCCTTCCTTTCAGCATGGCCTTGTGGCGGGCGCAGCAAGATCATCCCGTAACCATAGGTTCTATGCCTGCCGACCCCTTGAGCCAGTTTCTTGGCAAATTCCCTTGGATCACGCACCGACAGTGTGCCGTGGATCACAACTTCCGGGCCTTCGGTCATCCGACTGCCGCGAACCACCTTGCTACGTCGGAACATCGCCATCCTTGAAGTCTGACGATCAAGCGTTGCTGCCCCACCAAGACGTGCCTCCAGCCAATCGAGATAAAGTGTTTCGCGATCAGCTTTGCCTCCAGCCAGCACATGGGACAGCCAAGCATCCACCTCGGCACCCTGGCGAAAATACTTGCCTTCATGTTCAATGGCCCTGACCAGACGCACAACAGGACGAATCCGCAGATCGAAACCGAGTCTTTGACTCTCTCGCCAGGCTGATTCCGGACGCGGCGCAGACTGTATTCTGTCCAGATCGATTACTTCCAGAAGATCAGGGGTGGCCACGGTGCGGGCTGTCTGATCCAAGGTAGCGCCGTCCCGAGCGGCATATCCAAAGACCTTACCGCATCTTTGCCCGCGAGACACCATCATCCGGAAGGGTTGCAACTCCGCACGGCCGAAACACTCGCCAAGCAGGTGGTGCAAGGCAAGGCCCTCGTCGAGATAACCTTTGCAGGACAGACTACGGCGTGCTCCCCAATGATGCAGTTGACGCAAGTCGACAGGAATTCCGACAAGGTGGAGATCGCTCATTCCAACCTCCCCAACACCACACGGCGTGAACCGCCATGCAATCCGGTTCCCCAGTTCCGCAGATCGGAAAAATCCAGAAGGCGGGCATCCTCCGGCAAATCATGCGATTCTGGCCAGAGCGCCTTACCACAGGCGCTCCAGTCCACGCCAAGATTCACCAGCGCGGTGTGGGCCGTGTCACCTTCCACCCATCCCGAGAATATCGGAATAGATGGAAGACATGGCTTGCGCCCGATAAACAGGGGCCTTGCAGGTAATTTCAGGGCAACCGCCAACTCTTCCAGCCCCGGTCCCCCACCATCGGTCAGTCGCAGAACCACGTGACAGTCGTGATCGGCCAGATAATCCCGCTGGCGGCGATGGGTCAGCCACTTCCTGCCATCCTGATTGCCGAATTGGTTGTTTTGTGGTTTTCCCGTGTAGCTGGGGCCTTTGTTGCGTGCGTCGGGCTCGCCCCATGTGGTCCATCCCGACTCGCCCTCGTAGACGCGGGCATTCTGATTGTCCGTCATCAACTTTCCCTGCCGTGCAATACCGACGCCGAAAATCAGCCTGTCCTGCAATGCCTGATGCACGGCGCGGTCCTGCCACTGCCAGCCCAAGGCATTGCCAAAGAGTCCGGTCAGCGCGGAGGCGGCCGGGAAATCCCGCGTCGGGCCCACCTGGTCGACAGTCACATCGCCAAAGGACATCAGTGGCGCGCGCAGGTGCAAATGCAACCAGCGGTGACTCATCCCGGCTGTCCGGGCAATCTGCCCGCCCAATCGGCTAATTCCCCGAGTGTTCCCATCCCGGCGCGGGGAACAGGGACATTCGTCAAGGCCATTACCTTCCTTGCCTCGTTTGTCTCATACGCCTCATCAAGGGATGCGAGATGATTCGAAAGAGCCTTGATCGCCTGATCTGCCTCCGGTGAACAGGGAGTACGAAAGGCTTCGGCAAGACTTCGCGGCTGCCTGTTTCCGGCCTCAAGCAACATCATCGACGCTCTGCTGTATGGCGCCGTGGAACCAAGCTTGGCTCCAGGCGATACTTCCGCGATCAGGTAGACAAGGTTGTGCAACACTTCACCCGCCATCACCGAATCCCCTCCGAGGTTGGACAGGAGACCCGGAATATCAACGACCACGTACCCATAAAACAGCCCCGTAGTCAATTCCGTTTCCTGGATCGTATCGGCACCAGTCTCGTCCGCCAGGGCAAGATCATCCACCGCAACGAAATAATCGCTTTCTGATTCCTCCGCATGAACTGTAAATGCGTGGGCCACATGCACTGGTGCCGTAATATTGGCCTCGGGGTCCGAGGTCACCATTCGCCCGAACAGTGCACCGATCAGGCCTCCGGGCAATACAGCTTCCCGCCGCATCGCCCTGAAGTTCTCCCTACCGTTCTTGCTCCACTGCGTTGCCAGTTTCTGCATGGCTTCGCTGTCTCCAGCCGCTTCATTCAGGAGACGTCCGGCCTCTTTTCTGAGCCAATCGATTTCCACATCTCCCAACAGCAGGGTCTGGCGTGATTTCTTATCCTCACCCTTGTCTCCATAAACCACTTTGTTGAACTCCTTCTCCAACTCCCCCAGAACCCCCGCATCCTCTGTTCCACGATAATCACCCAAGACCTTGCGGTCCACGATTTCCCGGGAGCGCCACGCGGCTTTCGCACCATCGATCATCTTCAGGGCATGCGGGTCCTCGGCGATCCGCCAATGGCGCTTGAGGCACTGCGAACTTATTCTGGTTCGCAAATAGCCCCCATAGGGGATGCGCTTGGCCAGCCCGCTGTCGTCCCGGTTCAGCAGGACCGAACTGTAGGGGGTCAGGAAATGGATTTGCAGAAAACGCTGTTCACTCATCTTTGGATTCCTCTGTTGCTTGATCTTTCGCAGTTGTGTCAAGCCGTTTGTAATAGGCTTTGGCAATTTTGGTCGTCGCATGCTCAGGAGCAATGACGGCCCAAGCAAGTTCGGCGGCATCCAGTTTGATCTGATTCCGCCGCGCCAACATCCTCACAGCCCGTTCCAGCGCATCCAGACGGGCCGCGCCCCGTGCCGCCAACAGGCGCATCAACCGGATTTCGCTGAGAAGGGGGCGTTCGACTGGTCCTGTTCCCCCCCCATCGCACAGAACCGCTCCGAGTGGGCACTTGCCGTCATGCACGCTCTCTTTGGTTTCGGGGTCCCCGGTTGGCGTCAGCAACGCCAGCATTCGTACGATTGTTGCCCACTTTTCAGGCTGATTGGCAATCCTGTCATGCTGTGCCGACAGTTGCCAGAACAGGCGGGCCCCGGATTTGGTCTTCATGCGGCGCAATTCCGCCAATTCGCCTGGCTGCGCCTTCGACAGAGAGTTCGCAATCCTGATCGCCACATGGTGAACACAGCTTTCAGCTTGAGACATCGCTCTCAACCTCCATCTCGTGTGTCATTGATCGAAGCCGACCCCCAAGGTACCGGCGCGCACGCGCCTCTGCCCGGGGCCGATATATTGAAGTGCAGGAAATACCGGGCAGAGCTGCCTCGAATTCAGCTTTCGCTGCAGCCGCCAGTTTCCTGATGAAAGCAACCCGGGCCTCGACCCGTCCCTGTTGTGCACTGCCAGCCACCTTCAGCTGTTTCCAGAGGGCCGGAAAGAACAGCCTGTCCACCTGCCGCTGAAATGCATCCTGGGCCGATTTGGCAATGGCAAAGTCCTGTTTCCTCAACACGAACTTATTGGTGGATTCGTCCTTCTTTCCACCAGCTGACAGCACAGCCAGACCAGTATCAAGCACCTTGGCGACATCCTCGATATCCTTGATCTGCTCTTGAGAAATATCCCGCGCCGACTTGAACAGGCAACTGCGAACCACGGCTTCTGGTATCGGCACAAGGGAAGAGCGGAACCCGGTGGTCTTGGAATTGCCCCGCGAAAGAGCCTCGGCAACCAGGACCATGTCTCCCCGGTCCGTTTCTGTGATCTGTGCGAGCCGTGGTACCACCCAGTCGCCGGAATACAGTACCCGGCACAACAGTCGATAATCGATATCCTGCTCCCCCAGGGTGAGCAACTTGTTCTCGGTCTTGTGCACCGGCCCCCAAGGCTCGTAAAGCACCCCCTTGAATTCCCGCGCCCCGACCCGCGTTGACTTCGAGGTAGCTCTCTCCGCCACAATTCCGCTCGAACCGGCATTCAGCCGCAGCCGCCTGCAGATTTCTATGAACCACGGATCCAGACCCGTCGGGTCAAGTTTTTTCTCCTGCGGCCAGTCATAAAGCCAGATCAGGGCCTTGCCCCCGGCCTTGCAGACGACTCCCTCATTGCCCTCGTCCCTCCATTGCAGCAACAGGCTCACATCACGGCGCCACCATGAGCTCTGGTCGATGGTATGGACCTGGCGACCCGCGGGAGCCAGTCCTACCATGGGGCGGCTCGACGATCCCGCATTCATCCGTGCAATATTGTAGTTCCCAGATCCGCCAAAACCCTCCATCGTCTGCAGCGACACCAATGCGAAAATCCAATCCTCGACAGCCGACTGTCTGGCCACCTGCCGTTTCAGATCATGGTTCCTAGTGGTGATCAGCATGTCCAGTTCATCGGGTGTCGACACCGGAGTCCATTTCAACGCTCCCGGATCTGGAGCCTGCATGAAGGCGGGCTTGCCACGATCCGGGACGACCAGCCTCCAGGGCTCATCCTCCTTGAACCCCGGTGTCAGATTGCGCAACAACGCCTGCCAATTTTCTTCCTCTTCCGGAAATTCCTTCCGGCCGCCAGTCCATAGCGCCAAGGCACCGAGTTGCACGAGGAACATGTGCCATGCTGGGCGTTGGTGTGGTCGGAGACGGACGAACCCTGAAATCTCCCCACGAACCATCGCTGCCATTGTCCCAGCCAAGGAAAAACATTCCGTCGCTTCTCCGACGCAAACCGTCAGCAACGACTCCGTCAACAGGTTGCTCTTTAATGCATCATCCATACCGAGTTTTCACTTCTGATCATCACTATTGGATATGTGCCCCGATGATTTCGGGGAAGATTCCTTGTCATATACAGGATGTACAAACAAGCAGGGTCTATCCCCACAGATTTTGGCGGGGGATTTCTCATGAGTATATAAAAGACTGCCGATAAACTGCCGGGTTGTGTGTTTTTGTGTTTGACGGAATTGGGAAAAAGTCTCAAATAACATTCGAAATTTGAATTTCATCGGCATGTCCCTCATTAATTTTTTGGGAATTGTAACATGAACCCTATGCACAAACAAGCAGTAATTGAAATTAATCTTGATTCTCACATTTTCTCAACCCCATACGGGTATATGAAAATCGCTTCCCTTTGATCTCAAGGACAAAATCTGCCCCCGGCACTTTGACGCATTCTTCTTTTCCGTCTACTCCCCTCGACCAATGGGAAGGCAATGTAAAGCGCTGTACGGTGCTGCCGAATGGACCTATCACCGCTTCCGACAGATCGAATACCGCCCCCTCTTCTCCAAGGCGTGTCCTGATCTTCTCATCATCCGGGTATCTAGTAGGCAGTTCTGCTACCCAATCAAGAATGACATTGCCAGCGTGCCCGATCTGGGCCAGGCCCATGCCGCTCAGTTTCTGCTGATAATCCTGCCAGCCATGCCGTTCCGCCACTCTTTCCAGCGCCTCGGGATGCGTAGCTGCCTCGACCAGTGCCCGGTTCATGCCCGGGATATTCCAGACCGGATGTGCGTGAATTTCCTCCAGCGTAGCCTGTAGCCCCGGGATGTCCACATACACTCCCGACAGGGATCCCCTCGTATCGCTGCCAAGCCCATTCTCCGGCGTGCCGATTAGCGGACCGAGTCCGCCTTGGGGACAAAGCACATTCACCCGGGCCACATCGAACCCATCGGGACGCTTCCTGACGGAGTGCCGATGCAACCGGCCAACCCGTTGCAGTAGGACATCCATTGGACAAAGGTCGGTCACCAGAAAATCGGCATCGATATCCAGCGACTGTTCCAGAGTTTGCGTGCCGATGACCACGCAACCCCGTGACTTTCCGGATTCCTTTCCGAGTATGTCCTCCACCTCTTGGTCCAGTAGCTTGCGGTCTTCAGCGGCAAAGCGGCTGTGATGCAGGGCTGGCCCCCCCTTCACCCGCAACACAAGGCCACGATTCAATCTGCATGCCTCTTCAAAAGTCTCCTGCGCCCGCGACACGGTATTTCGGATCACCAGCACTCGGGCACCCCGACTCGCCGCCTCGATGGCACTCCGGGCCGCCTCTCCACCGCTCCAGCCTGTCAATGCCGAAACATGCACAGCCTTGTTGGTATCCGAATCTGGAATCCTGCGCGGATCGGTCTCCCCCATGATCCAGACCGCCGGATAGGCGGCCTTCCCGGCATCCTCATGGCTAGGGGTGGCATCAGAATCCAGGAACTCGGAACGCGCCACGACCCCCAGTGTCGCCGACATCAGCATGGCGTGCCCCCCGATCGACAGGTGATTCGCCAGCAATTCCTTCTGGATACGGCGCATGTAGGCGTCAGAGGCATGTACCTCATCAATCACCAAGAGGCTCCGGGACAAAGCAAATCCCCGAAGATGGGCATGCTTCACCGTCAATGCGGCTAGCATTGCTTGATCCACTGTCCCCACCGCGACCTCAGACGCAAGATAACGTATAGCGTGCTCTGCCGACCAGCGACTGGGATGTTCGACCGTTTCATCGTCATCCCACAGCACCGACCAGTCAGGAAGACGCCGGCCCGTTGCCTGACCCGATTCGATCTGACCCGGAATGGCAAGCACCGCTTCAGCGGCATGTCCGAAAACCCGCTTCAGCGAAGTGTTGACTCGGTCATGCAGCTGTCTCGCCGCCGCCCTCGTCGGTACCGCGAAATAGAGGCCTTCCACCTCTCTCGCTTTCCAAAGCGCCAGATAACGCCAGAGTGCCGCCTCAGTCTTCCCTGAACCGGTTTCCGCTTCGAGGATCAGGAGTTGCTTTTCGGTGGCAACCTTCTCGACTTCGATTTGTGCGGAATTTGGCGTTTCATGGCCAGTCAGTTCACTAAACCCGGCTGGCACGGAGATGCTTTTCCTTTGCACATCCAGACCGACCGCCTGCAACCGTTTTTTTGCCACCTCCTTTGCATGGGACCAGTATTCAATCTTGAACACAGGTACAAAGTGAAAGGCCCTTCTGTCGGATCCCACCCAGTCGGCCAGTGCCAAGGCACCGCCAAAGAAATGCCTGAACCTGTGACTGGCAGGCAAGGAACCTCCCTCTGATCCAAAGGCCAGTGGAAACCAGGCTTTCATTGCCCGGCCCATCGTTTCTTCTTCCTTTTCCCAGTCATAGTGCGGAAGTTTACGCCAAGCATGTTCCGGCCTGGATTCGGCAACTGGTCTGCCATGATGAGCGAACAGTATCGACATCCAGTTTTCTCCCCCCATCCAATGGCAGATATCCGGCACAGCTCCGCTCAATGCCGTTTCCGCACGATCATCAAGACTGTCGCACCACTGCCAGCCAGCAGTAAGATGACCAACCTTGGACCATGGCCACAAGTCGGCTGGCCAGCCCTTCGCCTGAAAACCCGGTGCCAGCTTGCCGATGTCATGCAGGAAGGCCAGTGCCCCTAAACGGGCGCAATCTACTTCGTCCAGCGAACGTTCCGCAGCAACCTCGGCCCGGTGCCGGAACACCGGCTGCTCGAAAAGACCAATCAGTACTGCCGCCACGTCGGCACTATGGTGCACCAGGGCATGGGTCTTACCTCTGTCCAGGTCAGTCTTTCCCCATGCATTCATTTTCTGACCAGAAGGACGCTGCATGTCAGGTATTGAACTCTTTAGGTTGGTTCGTCTGGATCATACTTCAAAACGATGCGATTAGGGTGCGTTAACCCGAAAAATGCATGAGCAGGGAGGGTGGAAGCTCCGGTAATTCTGTTTCAAGTCATTGAATTATATCTCATGATGGAGATTCCACCCGCCTCCCTCATGCATTTTTCGGGCTAGAAACAACGGAGATGAATCAGGGCGAGTATGAGAGAAGGAATTCGACGATGAGTCCGAGGTGTAACGAATCCGGGGAAGATGACATCAAGTCTGTCAGAGCGGGGAAAGATCCTGCGGAATCCCCTGAACCGTCGGAACAGGCGCTCGACACCGTTGTGCCGCCTATACGGTTCCTGATCGTACGCCCGGGGAGCGGTACGATTGCACTGTGGCGGAACCACGGGCAGGAAGCCCTGTCCCGTATCGGTTACCGGGTAACATCATCCTCGTATGCCTGATCCATGAGCAGAGCCGGTATGTGTCTGGTTCGGGAACTTTCGCCCCTACGGGGCGTCATGCGCGTTGCCGGGGGAGAGCGTGAAGGCAACGGCAATATGAACATCACGAAAATCAACCGCGATTCGGGCATCAGGCTACGGATGCCAGCAGTTCAAGAAAACCGTACGGTGCCCGGACAACCGACTACCCTGATCGACACCGTCTTCCGTGTCAGTCCTTATGTGAAATGCTGAATCATTCAGCAGCTGAGGGCATGTCGACTGGAGAGAAGAAGACTGTTGCAGTCCTTCGGGGTGAAAGAGGAAATCACAACACCCCGCATGCCGCCTGGGAACAATGCGCCTTGCAAACCTGCTTCCAGGCTCACATGTTCACCTCGAATATCAGCATGTCGAAACACCAGAGAGCCGTCCTTCATCGTCAATGAGGTCGATGCGAGCGAGCTGATCCTGACCCCATTTCCACACCACAAGGTTTCGGTCATCACTGCCGACTCCTGCCGCGAAGCTCCGAACCAGCATACCCGCATACCCTGCCGCCCTCAGGCGGTCTGCCAGTGCCTGCGAAGCCGGAACGACTCCAGCAAGCATGTCGGCTTCCCAGGTCGAACACGCCAAATCGTATTTGCTCACACCCAGGGAACGACAGCACTCTTCACTGAGTGCATTGAAGACAGACTCGGCGTCAACATCGTAAGCGCAGAGCATGAGAGGCTGCATGGGCCGCCCAAGTGGTTGCGCTTCCCGAAGAGCCGTCAGCGGAGTGAGGGATGTGTAGAGTGTGGGAACGCCGCGGCGGTTGAATCGACCACCATGGAGACGTGCACCCTCACCGGACCGAGGCGCCCAGTTCCATTGTGGATTGTGCGCCCGGTAAACCCGCCCGCGAAAACGCATCAGGCATGGCCGCCCACCATGATCCGGTCAAGGTATGCGTGCACGTGTTCGGCCCGGTTTTCCCTCAGGAGCTGATCCGGCGTGGCGCCGCCGAAGCCCGGCAACGGCTCGGCACGGAACCAGGCATAAGCCGCGAGTAGTGAACCGGTTGCGACTTCAACACGGTTGAGAATCTCCAGCATCTGGCGCAGGCGGGACTGGGTCTTGCGTGCCCGGATTCGCGACATGCGTGTGAAGGCATCCCGCCCGAGACCCAGCGTTGCGGCGATTTCGGATTTGGTAGTACGCAGGGTGTCGGCTACAAGGGCAGGTGAGAACACCTGATCTTCAATGAATTCCTGGAAATGCATGAGAAACTCACATACTTTCACTTATTGTAACGCAATAGGAAGTGGCTTTACAGGGAAGGGATCATCCGGTGAGGGTGGGTGTCCGTTCGCATGCAGACGCCGAAACGCTGATTCCGAGATGGAGGGTCAAGAACAGGGACGACCTTTCTGTACAGTGCTTTCAGGACAGATTGACATTCACTTGATGGGTGTGCGCAATCAAGGGCGATTCAGGAACATGCATGTCAGGTGTCCCGGACGAGCGGATTGTTGCTGGTAACGGAGATGATGGATCGTCTGGATCTGCCGAGACTGGTAACAGGTATTCTTCTGGCCTGGGGAGCAAGCGTGATCATGGCGCCTGGGTATACATCCGCACATTTCTGCCGATGCTACATGAAGGTGCGATGCGCATGAAGACCGTGCGTCGTCTGAAGCGGGAATCTGCACTGACGAAGCTGTC
>JAJDVC010000178.1 GCA_022826305.1 Gammaproteobacteria bacterium
TAAACGATCATGGGATACTGTACGATCTGGTCCAGCACTTTCTGCGGAGGCCGCCGGTCAATCAAGGAACGGCCGTCATCGCCAAGAATCCAGAAATCCCCCTTGTACCTGTGTTGCAGGCGCTGGCTGAATTCGCCAAGATCATTTCCTTCATATGCCTCGACAAGTTGATCGGCAACGTGACGGGAAAGACTCCGGAAATGCCGGTGGTGAGGGTCAATTTCATGGCTGACCCATCGAAAGACCAGCGAGGACGCCAGGGCGACGACGACCAGTGAACAGAACAGGACGGCGAGAACACGGATGAAAAGGCTCTTCATCGTGTGTCCCTGTTCGGATCATAGATGTATCCGCTGCCCCGCACGGTCCTGATGCGTTCCATTCCTCGGGGATGCCTGCCCAGTTTCCGCCTCAGGTTACTTATGTGAACATCAATACTGCGATCCCATCGGCTGAGCGGCTTTCCCAGCACTTCCCGGGAGATTTCGGATTTGGTGATCAGCTTCCCCGGATGCGACATGAGCAGGTAGAGCATGTCGAATTCGGTCTGGGTGAGGAATATCACCTGACTTTTCAAGGAACCTGGACTCCCCCCGATGATAACCTTCCGGTTATCAGGGAGGATATGGACATCATCTATCCGGATTGATCGCTGATGAACCGTGCCTGCCTGAACTGACCGCCGCATCACGGCATGGACACGCGCCAGAAGCTCCCTGGGATTGCAGGGTTTTGTCAGATAGTCATCCGCCCCCAGTTCAAGACCGAGTATGCGGTCCAGGTCATCTCCCCTGGCTGTCAGCATGATTACGGGTATCGGATTGTCCGGTCTGAGGCGCTTCAGAACCTCGATTCCCGTGAGTTCCGGCATCATGATGTCGAGAACCATCAGGTCGAAGGCTTCCTCGCCCAGGATCCTGATTGCCTGATTGCCGTTGCAGGCCACGTCAACGGAGCATCCTTCGGATTCAAGATATTTCCTGAGCATTCCGGAAAATATCGTGTCATCGTCCACCACAAGCAGACGCAAGGAACCAGAACTGCCTTGCGTCATGTCGAAGAGGACCTGTGCCCAAATATGCCCATGATATTACCGGGATGCCGCTCAGATAGCCGATTCAGTCCGCAGGCAATGGTCGGTCAGGAATTGAAATGATCTCCTGTCAATTCTCTTCATGGTGTTTATTGTGCCATTTCTCGAACCGCTTGATCCGCTGGTCGAGATGCTTTCTGGCGATCTCCAGCTGTTCTGCATCAAGCGTTTCGGCGATTTCCCTGACAATCCGGGCCGAGGCGAGCGTTTTTTCCCGAACCTGCTGTGCCAGCATGCCAGCCAGTTCATCGGCAGATTTCTGGTAGTCTTCGGACAGGGGATCCATGCCGAGCAGATGTTCCTGGAGCATTTGCCGTGTATCACGACCAATATGAACCAGGTCCATATTGCTGTCCAGTATTTCCCTGATACGCATTTCCTGGGCATCGGTCAGATCGAGGTGACGGTTGATTCTGGCGATCACATGGTCAATCTTGTGGTCCATGTGCCTGCCGTGCTTGTGCCCGTATCCGAACTTGCATGAGTGGGTTCCGGCAAAAACAACACCGACCCCGACCACCGTAGTGAATAGCGCCGCGATGATCAGATTTCGTTTTTTCATGATAAAGGACTCCTGCATGAAGGTTGTACAATGGAAACCGGATTGTGGCGGCGGGCACGTAAAGGTTGGGTCAGGAGAGTGTAAAGATTGCGTAAATACTGATGTCCCGTTTTCCTGCTTCCCTGGATGATTGTTCCTGGGGAGGTGCTGGGAACATGGAAGCTGTCTTGCGTCAGGCGAATGGACGCACGACTGTGCCATCTGTTATCGATACGAGATTGCGTGGCTGCAGACAGGTTGGTCAGTTCATGTAACATGACAGCTTCCCCGGCGGTTATGGCGTCATGCCTCAGCCCACGAGCGCCTCTTGCAGACGGCATGTGAAGAGGGACAGCAGGTTCGGTGCGTTCGACAGAACCAGTTCCGAAGCCGACGCTTACAGTCCGGGAAGGAGAGATACAGCGCAGTATTGAACGAATCGGATTCAATGCCTGTGCCGTCCGGTTCGTTGCTCCGTGACATCTGTCAACCTTGAAGGGATAATGAACATGCATGCACCAGCCCGCGGCAAGGTAGAAGAACTCTCGGCAGCCTGCGTCATGATATTGAAAATCGGGAAATGGCTGCACGGCTTTCCTGACCTGCATGTTCCGGGCAGGTGAGGTGCGGCGTTCTTCATGTTGTACCCCGTCGTATCATGCACCAACTGCTCAACTGCCCATGAGCCGACAGGGTGTTGCCCCCATTCAACGGCTTCCTTGTGTCAGGGCAGTTTCCGGCAATGACCTCCTTGTCGGCATTTCGGCTAGCCGAGCAGTAGCAACATGACAATTCCGGCGGCAACCAGAGTCGTTCCTGCCACATCCGTTGATGTCACCTTTTCACGAAAGAAGATCAGCGATGCGATGAACGTGAAGATCAGTTCACTTTGTCCCAGCGCCCGTACGTAGGCGGCCTTTTGTAGCGCAAATGCACTGAACCAGCAAATGCTGGCCAGTGCTCCGGCCAGCCCGGCCAGCCCGGCCCAGCGCCACTGTCTGAAGACCCGGCGGAATCCGTCAACATCCTTGAATCCCATCCAGATGCCCATGAAGAGCGTCTGGATGCACAGTGAAACCACGAGAGTATAAGCGGCGTTGACGTAAAATGGATCATAATCCAGTGCCTGGGTTGCACCGCGGTAGAGGGCTGAGGAGGCACCCAGAAAGACAGCACTGGTCAGACCCAGAAATGTGGACTTGTGAAGCAGGTTGCGAAGCAGGATGGAAAGTGAGATTCTGCTCTGTCCCATGGATAGGGCGACTACTCCAAGTGATGAAACACCGATTGAAAGCACGGCCCAGCCATTCAGCGATTCACCCAGCACGATCGCAGCCACAACAGCGACCATTATCACCTCGAGCTTCGAGAAGGTTGTTCCTGCAGCAAAACTCTTGAAGGAAAAGGTCCATAGGAGCGTCAGGGTGAACAGTATCTGGCTCACTCCTCCCGCAAGACAGAAAATGAAGAATCGGTAATTCGGTTCCGGAATGGGAAATTCCCCAGTAGCCAGCAGTACGGCAAGGTAGACTATCGAAACAGGCAGTGCATAGACGAATCTGGAGTAAGCGGCGCCCGCGGTAGACAGGCGGTTCTTGAGCTGCTTCTGTATCGCTGATCGCAGATTCTGGAAGAATCCTGCTACCAGGGTTATGGGGACCCACAGTTCAAACATGGCGCATATTATAGGCGATTGACCTCAGCCTGTTCGGCTGGAACCAACCCGAAAAATGCATGAGGGGGGGACCCCCATTACGAGATATGATTCATTGACTCGAAACGGATGATATCCACCGCTTCCCCGCACCCATGCAATGTTCAGACCAAGGATTGCCTGGTTGGACGGTATCTGAAATACATCACCAGTTTCAGTTGCCATATCAACCGATTGAATTTTGTGTATGATTGTGATGAACAAACCGAAACCGGCCACGAAATCCGTTACCTGAAGGAGGGAAAGATGTCCGACAAGCAACTGGCGCTGGTTACCGGTGCCGCCCAGGGGATTGGTTATGCTTGCGCTGAAGCGCTGGCAGAGGACGGCATGCATCTGATCCTCGCCGATATCAATGCCGGGAGCGTCAGCGCGGCAGCAGACAGGCTGGGCAACGGTACCGTTGGCATGGTCTGCGACATGGGAGATGTCGACCAGATCAATTCCATGTTCGACACCATAGAGAAAGAACACGGTCCGATAGGCGTACTCGTCAACAATGCGGGGGTTGCGATGCCCGGAGATTTTCTGACCTATGATCTTGATGTTTTCCAGCGGGTTCTGGATATCAATCTGCGTGGGGTTTTCGTCGCAACCCAGCGCGCCTCCAGAATCATGATTGATGCGGGAATTGAAGGGGCGATAGTGAACATGTCCTCGATAAACGCCTTGGTGGCGATTCCTTCCATTCCCGCGTATTGCGCCTCGAAGGGCGGGGTGATGCAGCTTACCAAGGTCGCGGCGCTTGCACTGGCTCCGCACAATATTCGTGTCAATGCGGTGGGACCCGGTTCCATTGACACCGCGATGCTGGCGGGTGTGAACGCTGATCCGGCGGCGATGGATAGAATCATGTCCCGTACGCCGCTGAAGCGCGTGGGTTCTGCGCGGGAAATCGGCGATGTGGTTGCCTTCCTGGCAGGCAAGAAGTCGAGCTACATCACTGGTGAGACCATTTATGTGGATGGCGGCCGGATCGGCATGAATTACACTTGCTGAATGCGCTGGCGTGCCTTGCAGCAATGTCTGCACCCGGTTCGAACATCGCAGAAGAACCGGGAAGCATGGATATCATCCGTCTCGAGGCACGATTCCCCGGGTCTGGATCAGGTGCTTTTTCCCGGGGAAGCGGGGTGCAAATTTGCCAAACCAAGACGCAAAAGACCTCGATCATCAGCAGCAATCGGGCGCATCGGAGATGGAACAAGTCGCCCGGATTGTCCCGCACACGGGCTTTGGTGACGGATGACCATCAGCTAATCTGGTACACTGTCCGGCATGAACCGTTGAGCGCGAAACATACATGTCTTCGGAGACCGACAAGCAGGTTGCCGCCGAGGCCGCCCTGCAATACATACAGGCGGGAGATGTCATCGGGGTGGGAACCGGTTCCACGGCGAACTTCTTCATTGACGCACTGGCCCCGATCAAGGGCAGGATCGATGGAGCAGTCGCCAGCTCCGAGTCTACTGCCGAGCGTCTGCGCAGCCATGGGATTCCTGTCCTCGACCTGGGAGAGGTAGGCTTGCTGCCGCTGTACGTGGATGGTGCGGATGAAACGACACGGAACCTGCACCTGATCAAGGGCGGCGGTGGAGCCCTCACCCGGGAAAAGATCGTCGCGCACGTCTCGGAAAAATTCGTCTGCATTGCAGACCGGAGCAAGCTGGTAGATCGGCTGGGCGCATTTCCCCTGCCGGTTGAAGTAATTCCGATGGCAAGGAGCATGGTTGCGCGCGAGATGGCGAAGCTCGGCGGTCAACCCGAGCTTCGCGCAGGATTTACAACGGACAACGGCAACTCCATACTGGATATACATAATCTCGATATGATCAACCCGGTAGAACTGGAGCGAACCATCAACCAGATTCCCGGCGTGGTGACCGTTGGCATCTTCGCACTGCGGGGAGCCGACATCCTGGTGCTTGGAAGTGGTAGCGATGTTCAGACCCTGACAGCCTGACATGCAGTCTTCGAGACCTGTCCGCTTCATTGTGCTGCTTGTCCTCTGTGTACTGTTCACAAGCGGATGCTCCCGCAAAGCAAGTGACGAGGAGCTGATCAGGGGTATTCTCTCAGCAATGCAGCAGAACATTGAAAACGGAGAACTGGACAAATTCATGGATCATGTTTCCAGAGACTATCTGGACGGCCGGGCACATGCAAAACAGGATATCCGGAATCTTGCCCGGCTGCATATCCTGCGCAACAGGACCCGGCATCTCTTTCATCAGGTCACGCAGCTACAGGTCAGTCAGGCGCAACATGCCCAGGCAGCGATCCTTGTCGCGATGACAGGACAGCCCATCGAATCCGCAGACTCCCTCCGGAACCTGCGCGCGGAACTTATGCGGTTCAAGGTTGATTTCGTTTTCGATGACCGATGGCAGGTAGTGTCGGCCGAATGGGCCCGTGCCGGGATCGGCGATTTCCTGTAACATCGCGAACCGGATATCCGGCTGATTGACCCGATTTCAGTTTCATGATGAAGATCGTACCTTCTCCTTTCACTCTCAAGCCGGGTTCCGGAAAACACTGTGCACGATGGCCGGATCCTGCGATGCGACCCTGTGTTGCCTTGTTGCTGTTCCTGTACGTTGCGGTTCCCGGCTACGGACAGGTAAGTGACTTGCCGGAGTTGGGCAACAAGGCGGCACAGGTCCTGAGCCCGATTCAGGAAAGATATATCGGTCAGGACTTCTTCTGGAGACTGCTGTCTAACGGCAGATATGCGGATGATCATGAACTTCAGGACTATCTGCAGTCCCTGGGAGACCGGATTGGCGGACAAACAGGCCTGCATCTGACTTTCAGCCTGATCCAGGACAACAGTCTGAACGCATTCGCCGTACCTGGTGGCTACATCACATTTCACACCGGTCTGATCAGCACAACCCAGACGGAAAGTGAACTGGCCTCCGTGGTAGGTCATGAAATCGCCCATGTCACACAGCGTCATCTGCCCAGGCTGCTCGCCCGAGCCGACCGGCAGAAGGTGCCGGCTCTGGCGGCGATTCTCGCCTCAGTCCTGATAGGTGGTCAGCCCGGCGTGGCCGGGGCGGTCACTACCCAGGCTGCACTGATCGCCAACCAGCTCAGCTACACCCGGGAATTCGAAAGGGAGGCCGATGCAATCGGCATCAGGCTACTGGCCCAAGCCGATTTCGACCCGAAAGCCATGGCGGAGTTCTTCAACAAGCTGGAACGCTACAGCCAGCACGCGGGGACAGAGGTGCCGCCATTCCTCCAGACCCATCCGCTGACATACACCCGGATTGCGGAGTCCCGGAATCGGGCCAGGGAATACCCCGAGAGAGTCTACACGAGCAGTTTCGAATATTATCTTGCAAAGGCCCGGATTCGGGCGCTGTTTGTCGAGAGACAGGATGACCCGCTTCCCTTCTTCCTTGAACAGGCCAATTCACCGATAGTCCACGAAAGGGCCGCTGCCGAATATGGAACTGCACTGGCGTTGCTCAACGACAATGACCCGGTCGGTGCGGAAAAGGCGATAATCGACCTGTCCCTTCGTTATCCTGGTCACCCGTGGGTCCAGCTTCTGCATGGCAGGATTGAAACGAAGCTCGAAAAATTTGACGATGGGATAGACCGGATCCGGCGAATCCTTGAGAAGCATCCCGAGGAACGTTACATCAGCTACTATCTGGCTCAGGCGTATCTCGACAGCAGCCAGCCGGCATCGGCCCACAAATCCCTGCGATACCAGATTCGCCGGAACCCCGATGACTGGAGACTGCATCACCTGCTTTCAAAAACGAATGTGGCGCTCGACAGGCCAGCCGAGGCTGATCAGTCAAAGGCCGAGTACCTTGGTCTGCTGGGCAACTACAAGGGAGCCATGGCGGTTCTCAAGCGCGCCCTGAAACAGACCGGGAAAGAAAGCTACCTCGGGCAAAGCATTCAGTCCAGGATCAAGGAGTTCGAAGAACTGCTCCGCCTGAAAAGACAGGTGGTGGCCTTTTGAGGGAACATTGCCGGGTTGACCGCGGCAGGACAGTTTCCTATAACACGGGCATGTCGATTGCCTGCATCCTGTTCCCTGCCCGACCCAATCGCTGGCCTGCATCGCCTTTTCGCCGTATGGGATTCGCTTTTGCGTGTTTCAGCCTCTGGGGATTATGTACCATCTCATACGGCACCGAACTCCCCGATGTCGACAAGTGCCGAAATGGAATAGAGGCCCCGGATTCCGATTCGCCGGATATCCTGGGGTGGTGCCTGATCATTGATCCAGCCCGTGGCAACTGCCTGTCCTGTCATCATGTCGCAACCGAGAAGTGGCCGGGAAATCTTGCCGCTGCAGGCAACATCGGCCCGATCCTCGACAGACCGCCCAGGCGCCTCAACCAGCGTGCAGAACTCGTACAGTTCCTGCATGACGCCACCGAGCTGTATCCCGATACGAGCATGCCGCCGTTCGGCAAGCATCTTATCCTGAACGAACGGGAACTGAACCTGATTGCAACATTCCTGCTACAGACCAGATAATCGCGAAATCGACATGAACAAAAGACAATTCCTTTCGGTGATACCAGCCCTGGGCATGATGGCAACCGGCTTCGGACGAACAGGTGGCGCCTTGGCTGCCTATCCCGTCACCGCCTTTCGGGAAACCAGTACGGAACACATTCTGATGCGGCTTTTCGAAACGACGGAAACTGCGCAAGAGGGGGGTATACGCATTGAAATTCCCGCTGAAGTCATCAATCCCGATACCGTACCGTTGAGAATTTCGGCTCCGGACGCCGAAAGGATTGCAGTACTGGTAAAGGGCAACAGACACCCGCTGGCACTGCATTGCGAATCGGCGGACTATCCGGAAGGCGTGGTGATCGCAACCATAAGGCTGGAACGCAGTTCCGAGGTCGCCTGCTATGTATTGCGCCAAGGGTTGCTGTACTGGAACTCCACACCCGTCCGCATTGCCGGCAAGAGCTCCTGAACCAGACGCTTCCAGGATGCTGCCAAGAACCTTGCTGACACTGCTGGCACGAAACGGGGGACATGACGTGGTGTGCTCCATTCACCATGCGCTGGGGCATGAAGTAAACGACCCTGACCGATTCGTGACACGGGCCGTATTCGCAGTGAACGGGAAACCGGCCGCAACGCTCGATTTCGGGCCGAATACTTCAAAAAACCCACAGGTCGGCATTCACCTGAAATTCCTGCGGAAGGACGACACGATCAAGGTGGTGTGGCTTGACTCCACAGGCAACTCCGGACAGGCACGGGGCACCGTCCTGGAACTGACAGAGGAAACATGAGAGACAACCTGCCCCGGGTAATCGTGCTTGCTGCCGCACTTGCCTTTTCTGCCGCTTCCAATGGTCAAGCCGACCTGGAATCGACCTCTGTCCGTCAGGACATCCGTGAATTCCAGGATTTCTTCATGCAACGGTTTCCTTCCCTGGCCCTTTCCGATTTCAACAATGGAGCCTACTCCCTGCCACAGTCTGCCAGACTGAAAACCGGCTGGGACATGCTGATGCACATTCCCCCGTACGAGCATGCCATGGCCGAGGCGAGAGAAAAATGGCACAGGGAATCTGGCGGCAGAAGCCTGGCACAATGCATGTCGTCCCATCCGACCGGCAACCGCTTTCCATATGCGACACCGAACGGAATCATCACTGCACGGCAGGCAATCACCCGCTGCCTGAGCTGGCTGAACGGGCCGTCACACCGCGGGAACCGGGACGAAGTGGTGGCGCTTGTCGCCGTATTTCGCGAGCAGGCCGGCGACAAGCCTGTCAACGTCGATATCGATGACCCGCTGATACGGCGGATGTACTTTCGGGGACGCACGGTATTCTGGTCCCGCAGAGGACAGAACAATTTCTCGTGCGCTACATGCCATGTCAACAACGCGGGAAACCGGTTACGTGGAGAAGTGCTGAGCGCCGCACTGGGACATACGACCGGATTTCCCCTGTACAGCCTCTCGGAACTCGCGAGAACCGGGGAGTCCGCCTGGATTTCCCTGCATGATCAGTATGCCGATTGCTATATCCGAAGCGGTGCCGTCCCGCCGCCGCCACATCACGCTGACCTGCTGGCCCTGCAAATCTACCAGACCATGAACGACACCGGTGTCACACTGCGCGCACCCGGATTCCGCCTGTAAATGTCTTCATGCGGGCGGATCAACCAGAATCCGCCCAGTGCTGTCCGGGACTCTGGCTAACGGCATGAAGCCCAATCCGTAAATCATTTCAAATGTCACATTGATCTGCGATGCATGGGCGCTGTTCGCCTGCAGGTCATTCAGGAATGCCAGATAACGATTCTTCCCGGTCAGCGTCTTGCGGCGTGCGGCGTGCACATTGCCGAATCCGCTGTATCTCAGATCCCTTGCCAAGGTTGGATAATCAGGATATTCGATGGTAATCCACTGGGCATCCACGATGGGGTCCTTCAATCCGGCCTTCAGCATCATGTCCCCCAGATGGTGCATGTCCAGGAAGGGGTGCACATGCGGCAGTTCATCCACCTCTCGCCAGGCGCGCTCGACCTCCTGAAGCGTATCCGGGCCGAATGCCGAAAAGGCAAACAGGCCACCGGAACGAAGCGGACGGAGAAAGTACTGGAGCACCTGATCGAACCCGAACCATGAAGGAAGGAGATTGACCACCATCCCGTCCAGAGGAATTTCAGGATTCGCGGGCCACCGCTGCGTGCCGCAAAAGTAGTCCTGAGCCGGAAGAAGATGCAGGTTGCCGGCTTCCAGTGAAAGCAACGGATCACCCCCGAAATCCACCACCGCCACTTCTCCGCCCTGACATCTTGCAGCGGCAATACGCTGGCTCATGTCCTGCCTGATCCGGCTGAGGAGATGATTCAGATTGAACATGCCGGGATTTGCGCGGTTCCTTGTCCTGGAAACTGCGTCTAGCTCAAGATTCACTGGTCAGACATCTGCAAAAGCAATGGAAGGCATGGACAAGTCCGGTTCCGGGAAGATGGCAACCTGACACCCGACACTGCAACAATAGCCTGAACCCTATCGGCCAGACAAGTCGGATAATCGGTGATTTGCCCACGATACCGGCATTCCGCCCCAGCCCGAACATTGCATGAGCGCTGTGAAGCATTGGACATTATCGGCATGAAGACATGGTTTTCCAGATCCGGATGATGATTTCCGTTTGTACAGCCCTGTCAGACACTGCCGTCAAGCGGCAATTCGCGCAGACGCTCCACAATTTCATACGAAGGTACACTAACCCGAAAAATGCATGGGAGAAGAGGAGATGAATGGAAAGCGAGTTACCGGAGACCCCGCCCATGACACATTGTGCCGCAGGATGATCCGCCTTGCAAACCGCAAACGGTGGGGGCTGATGAGCGAACAGGATCGCCGACTCGGCCTGACTGCCCGGATTGCCCGGCTGATCGGCGATTCCCGTCACCAGGCGGGTTGTTGGCACAACATGCTGAACCCGCTGCGTCAACGGCTGCACGCCCGGTACCCGGGCCAAAATCTCAACCGGCAGGCCGGGAGGCGGATATCCCCGCACGACAGATGCCTCCATTGGCATCCGGCTCCGATGAACCGGACAGTCGGGCAGAAATGCTGCAATCATGACTATCCGTCGGGCCCCGGATTCCGGGGTGGCTGATCGCGACTGCATCAATCTGGTACAGGAAGTCAATCGGATGGCACTGCCCGGATTACTTGCACCCGGTTTTCGATTACCATAGGATGTTATCCTGTCAGGGTATTGTTCCATGTCATCGTCACAACGTGAATTCATACCGGCCCGCATAGCCGTATTAACCATATCAGACACCCGTACCGAAGCGGATGACCGGTCTGGCGAAGCCATCGTCAGCCGACTGGTTCGTGCAGGGCATGCCTTGCACGAGAAGCTGATTGTTCCTGACGATATTTACCGGATCAGGGCCCGGGTCTCGACATGGATAGCCGATCCGTCAGTGCAGGTCATCATCACAACCGGGGGGACCGGCATAAGCGGCCGGGACGGATCACCCGAAGCGATCACGCCCCTGCTCGACAAGGCGCTTGATGGCTTTGGGGAGATGTTCCGGGTTCTGTCCTATGAGGATATCGGCACCTCGACCCTGCAGTCACGGGCACTGGCAGGCGTCGCAAACGGTACGTACCTGTTCATTCTGCCCGGTTCCATTGGCGCCGTGAAGCTGGCCTGGGAAAAGCTGATCACACACCAGCTGGACTATCGCACCCGCCCCTGCAACCTGATTGAAATGATGCCGCGCCTGCTTGAGCGATAGTCTTGAAAAACATGCCTTGCCATGAAATCCGTCCCGGGGATCCGGGCAGCCGCGAACGACCCGATGGCGTTTAGTCCATATCGATGAGTTATCCTGCATATGCGGTGCTCGCCCTGGCAACTGCAGCGGCGATGGCTGTTTTCCTGATCCCGGACACTTTTTCCACGACCAGGGAAGTCACATTCGAGGCGCAGATCGAAGAGGTCTGGACCATATATACCGAGCCGGGGAAACAGCCTGACTGGCGATCGGATATAGACTCCGTATCGGTAAGCGAGGATGGAGAATCATGGACCGAAACATTGAAACGGGGCGGTATGACCATCCATTTCGAAATCCTTGAAAGAACACGGCCCGAACGACTGGTTTTGCGAATCGGCTCCCCAGGCAATTTCAAGGGTCGATATGTTGCCGACTTCAGGAAAGCAGGGGATCAGACAGTCGGAACCTTCACCGAGGAAGTAACCGCCCTGGGCATTATTCCGAAGCTGATGAGATTCCTGTTTTTCGATCAGTCGGCATTCATTGAAAGATACACCGAAGAAGCGCAGACGGAAATAATGAGAAGGCGCAAGAATCAACTCCGGTGAGGAGTTGTTCGTGGCATATCATCGGTCCATGGCGGGTAGCCAGCGGAGTCTTTTTCCTCAACCTGCCCCGGATCGGTCGAGACGATACCGATATCCTGCAGCAGACCGGGACCGATCAAGCAGGCATCCGTGAATCGGCCATGGCGATCAGAACGGCAGCACGATTCCCGGCCTGACCTTGAGAATCTGTTGCCTGAACCGGGCCATGATCCATTCCAGCCGTCTGGCATCCGAGGCTTCGAACCGCATTATCACCGACGGGGTGGTATTCGATGCCCGTATCAGGCCGAACCCTTCTGCATAGTCCGCCCGGATGCCATCCAGGGTACTCACCTGCGCACCCGGAAAGTGTGCACTGCGGACAAGGGCAGCCACCAGTTCATGATGACCTCCTTCCGACATGTCCAGTCTGAGTTCAGGGGTATTGATGGTATCCGGAATACCGGCAAACAGTTGATCCGAGGTTCCTGCCTGCCTGCTGATCAGTTCGCATAATCTCGCACCGGCATAAATCCCGTCGTCAAAACCTCTCCACCGGTCGTTGAAAAACAGGTGGCCGCTCATTTCACCGGCAAACACCGCGCCAGTTTCCCTGAGCTTCGCCTTGATCAGCGAATGGCCCGTCTTCCACATGCATGCCCTGCCGCCGTTGCGCAGGATGGCGTCGTGAAGCACTTGCGAACATTTCACGTCGAAAATGATTTCAGCACCGGGATGTTCAGCCAGAACAGCTTCCGTAATCAGCACCATTACGCGGTCCGGCCAGATGATCCTGCCCCGGGAGGACACCACGCCCAGGCGGTCTCCGTCCCCGTCAAGGGCCAGCCCGATATCCGCCCCGTGCCGTTTGACCGCTACGATCAGGTCTCGCAGGTTTTCGGGCTGACTCGGATCCGGATGATGGTTGGGGAAGTTGCCGTCCACCTCGCAAAACAGTTCCATCACCTCACATCCCAGCTCCCGGAAAATCTCCGGTGCGGCATTGCCAGCCACGCCATTGCCGCAATCAATCACGACCTTTAGCGGTCTCGAAAGATGGACATCGGATATAACCGCCCGGCTGTACTCAGGCAGATAATCCAGACGCTCCAGCATTCCGGAACCGGCAGCATAATCCTGTCTCCGGATTCTTTCCTTGATGTGCTGGATCGCGTCCCCTGACAGTGCCTGTCCGTTGATCATGATCTTCAACCCGTTGTACCCGGGCGGATTATGACTGCCGGTAATCTGGACCCCGGTCCCTGAACCATGGTCGGCTGCGGCCTGATAAAGCACGGGAGTCGGTACCTGGCCGATTTCCAGTACCCGGCATCCTGCAACCATCAGTCCGCTGGACAGTGCATCGGCCAGCTTCGGGCTGCTCAACCTTCCGTCCCATCCGACCACTACCGTATCGATCCCCTTTTCGCGGGACTCCGTCCCGACAGACCGGCCAATCTGCTCCACGAGTTCGCCGGTCAGGGCCTGGTTAACGACACCGCGGATGTCGTAAGCCCTGAAAATCTCGTGCGGGAATGTCATCTCTCTATTGCCGATCAGGCCGGCCTGCAACCGCCACGCCCGACTGCGGGCAAATCCGGATCAGCGATTCCGACATTCGTCGCCCCCGGGCACCGGCCGGAGGCATGTATCTCGACAACCGATCAATTTGCCCTGTGGATAGCCCGCTTGTCCACGGCCAGCGCGGCTTCGTGAACAGCTTCCGACAAGGTCGGGTGAGCATGAATTGTTCTCGCCAGATCTTCGGAACTTGCCTGGAACTCCATGGCCAGGACACATTCGTTCACCAACTCCGAAACGTGCGGACCAATCATGTGAACCCCAAGCAGTCGGTCAGTGGACTTGTCCGCAATCATCTTGACGAACCCGTATGCCTCTTCCATCGCCCTGGCCCTGCCCGTTGCCGCGAAAGGGAATGACCCGGTGCTGACTTCACGACCCGCTTCCTTCAGTTGTCTTTCTGTCCTGCCGACCCAGGCAATTTCCGGTGACGTGTAAATCACCCAGGGTACGCAGTTGAAGTCCACATGCGCCTTGCCACCGGCGATCCGTTCCGCCACCGCCATGCCCTCTTCCGATCCCTTGTGCGCCAGCATCGGACCGCGGACCGCATCACCGACGGCCCATACATTCCGGATGCTGGTCCTGCAGTTTTCATCAACCTCGACAAACCCACTGCCATCCACCATCACACCGCTGTCTGCGGCCAGCAGACCTTCCGTTGCCGGACGCCTGCCCACCGCGATGATGACCCGGTCAACCTCGACAGTACGGGACACGTCCTTCCTGGCATAGTGCAGGATGACTCCCTCTGCCCCGTATTCCACCTTGCTGACCCGGCTTCCCAGCTGTATGTCCAGCCCCTGTCTGGTGAACCGGCGCTTCGCTTCCCGCGCGACCTCGTGGTCGGCAATTGACAGGAACTCGTCCAGCGCCTCCAGGATCACGACCTCGGAGCCAAGCCGGTTCCAGACACTGCCGAGTTCCAGGCCGATAACTCCGGCCCCGATAACCCCCAGGCGACGCGGCACACGGGAGAACTCCAGCGCCCCGGTCGAATCCACGACAAATTCACGGTCAATCGGTGCGGCCGGAATTTCGACAGGCACGGAGCCCGGCGCCAGGATGATGTCCCGTGCAGACAGGGTGGCGGTCACCTGGCCCGATCGGTCCAGCACATTGACTGCGTTGCGAGACATCAACCGTCCGAACCCGTGGACCGAAGTAATGCCGTTTGCCTTGAACAGCTGCGATATTCCGCCTGTCAGTCCGTTGACGATGCCGCGCTTGCGTTCCTGCATGGCATCCACGTCCATGAATGCGTTTTCATAACGGATCCCGTGAAGAGAAAACTGGTGCATCAGTCGGTAAAACTGCTCCGAGGAGTCCAGCAATGCCTTGGAGGGAATGCATCCCACGTTCAGGCAGGTTCCACCCAGGCTCGGCTCCCCCTGCGGATTAACCTGATTGTCTATGCAGGCAGTCTTGAGACCCAGTTGCGCGCAACGGATAGCGGCAACATATCCGCCCGGTCCGGCACCGATCACGATCACATCATAATTATCCAGCATGGCTTTCCCTGTATCCGGCAACCTAACAATCCAGCAACAGGCGCGCCGGATCCTCAATCATGTCCCTGACCGTCACAAGAAACTGGACAGCCTCCTTTCCGTCAATGATCCGGTGATCATACGATAACGCCAGGTACATCATCGGCCGGACGACAACCTCGCCGTTTTCGGCTACGGGGCGTTCCTGGATCCTGTGCATGCCGAGTATGGCGCTTTGGGGGGGATTCACGATGGGGGTGGACAGTAACGAACCGAACACCCCGCCGTTGGTAATCGTGAAGGTTCCCCCGGCAAGCTCCTCCATGCCGATCTTTCCGTTTCTCGCCCGCTCCCCGAAATCGCGGACCATCTGCTCGATGTCGGCGAGTGCCAGCGACTCGCAATTCCGCAATACCGGCACCACAAGTCCGCGTGGCGAAGCAACCGCGATACCGATGTCCTGGTACATGTGACGAACAATGTCCGTACCGTCAACATATGCGTTGACCAGCGGATAGCGTTCGAGCGCGGTCACACTGGCCTTCACGAAAAACGACATGAATCCCAGTCGCGCGCCGTGCGCTTCTTCGAACTGGATCTTGTATCGTGTGCGCAACGCCATCAGGGCATGCATGTTGACCTCGTTGAACGTGGTCAGCAATGCGGCACCCTGCTGGGATTGCACCAGACGGTGCGCGATGGTCTGGCGCAGCCGACTCATCGGCTCCCGGATCTCCTCCCGGATTCCCGGTGCGGGCTTTACCGTTTCCGGATCACGTTCCGTGACCCTGGCCGATTCCGGTTCCGGTTCCGGTTCCGGACCGGATGCCGGAACCGGGGTCGCAGCCGAACCGGCAAAGCGCCGGATATGTCCGATGACATCTTCCTTGGTGAGCCGCCCTCCCCTCCCGGTTCCCTGGATGTCGGCGGGATTGATCCCGTTCTCCTCCAGCAACCGTCGAACGGCGGGGCTGAACCTGACGCCCTCGTCCGGCGCAGCATCCACCGCCTCATGCGGCACATCGACCGTGGCGGTGTCTTCACTGGAGGACACATCGCCGACGCCCTCCGTCATTGCTCCCGGTTCGATTCTTCCCAGGACCTGCTCTGCCGCCACGGTGGTTCCGGACTCCTCCAGTATTTCAACCAGGGTCCCCTGTTCAGGCGCCGGCACTTCCAGCACCACCTTGTCGGTCTCCACTTCAACCAGGACCTCGTCCCGACTGACCGTCTCCCCAATTTTCCTGGTCCAGTCCAGTACCAGAGCGTCTGCAACAGACTCAGGCAACACCGGAACCTTGATATCTATGGTCACTTCTTGTTCTCCCGTGCTGGAAAATCGGTTCCCTGAGAATCCGGCTCCCGATCACAGATCGTCCATCGACATCGCCCGGGTCACGATCTCCTGCTGCTGCTTGACATGCAGCTTGTAATAGCCGACAGCAGGAGAAGGGGACCCCTCTCGTCCTACATAACGCAGGGACTGATCCGATTTCAGGGCTTTTCTCAGGTAATAGTAAATCTGGTACCAGCATCCCTGGTTCTTGGGCTCCTCCTGACACCATACCACCTCCTCGGCATTGGCATAGCGATGAATGGCCCGGGACAGTTCCCGGCCCGGGAACGGATGGATCTGTTCAAGACGAATCAGCGCGATATCCCCGACCCGGTTCAGACGACGCTGCTCCAGCAGGTCGAAATAGATTTTGCCGCTGCATACCACGACCCTGCGCACCGATTCCGGATCCAGTCTGTCGACTTCCTCGAGCACTGCATTGAAACTTCCGGTCACGAGCTCCCCGGGAGCAGAGACGGACAGCTTGTGGCGCAGCAGGCTTTTTGGCGTCAGGACAATAAGCGGGCTCCTGAAAGAGCGCATCATCTGGCGCCTCAGGAGATGAAACATCTGTGCCGGCGTGGTCGGCATGCAGACCTGCATGTTATGTTCCGCGCACAGTTGCAGAAACCGCTCAAGTCGTGCCGAGGAATGCTCAGGCCCCTGACCTTCCAGGCCATGCGGCAGAAACATCACCAGACTGCAGATCCGGGCCCACTTGGCCTGTCCGCTGGAGATGAACTGGTCGATGACCACCTGGGCGCCGTTCACGAAATCTCCGAACTGGGCCTCCCAGATGACCAGAGCCCTTGGTTCGGTTGTAGAGTAGCCGTACTCGAATCCCAGAACCGCCTCCTCCGACAACAGTGAGTTGATGATCAGGAAATCGCTCGGATTGCCGGTAACGTACTGCAGGGGAATATGTGTCCGGGGTTGCGACTGGTCATGCAGGGTCGCATGGCGATGCGAAAAGGTTCCCCTGCCGGCATCCTGACCGGAAAACCTCACCAGATAACCCTGATCCAGCAGCGAGGCATAAGCCAGCAGTTCGGCACAGCCCCAGTCCATGGGCTTCAGCCCCCGAGCCATCCCGACACGATCATCAAGAATGGACTGGACCCGGCGGTGGACGACGAAATCATCGGGCGATCGGGCAAGCAGACCCGCCAGTTCGACGAGTCGCCCCTCGTCGAATCCGGTCTCCACCCGCTCACGCCAGTCCTGCCCCATGTAGGGACTCCAGTCCAGCACGACCAGTGCCTTGTTGGGATTGATCACCTGCCCGGCGACCACATGCCCTTCATCCAGACGGTCGCGATACTGGCTGACCATCTGATCAACACGGGAGACAGTGATGATCCCCTCGCCCACCAGCTTCTCCGCATAGATATGCCGGGGCGTCTCGTGCCGCTTGATCCTGCTGTACATGACGGGTTGCGTGATGGTTGGTTCATCCGCCTCGTTATGGCCATGACGGCGATAACACACCAGGTCAAGCACCACGTCCCCGCAAAATTTCATGCGGTATTCCATCGCCAGCCTGGTCGCACGGACCACGGCGTCCGGATCATCCCCGTTGACATGGAATATCGGCGCCTGCACGAGCTTGGCGACCTCGGTGCAGTAAAGCGTGGAACGCGCGTCAAGCGTGTTGGTGGTGAATCCGATCTGGTTGTTGACAATGATATGTACGGTTCCGCCCGTCGAGAAGCCTCGTGTCTGAGCCATGTTCAGGGTCTCCATGACCACTCCCTGGCCCGCAAATGCGGCATCTCCGTGTACCAGAATGGGAATGACCTGCTTGCGCGACTGATCCTGACGTCTTTCCTGTCGGGCACGGACCGATCCCTGAACCACCGGAGAAATGATTTCCAGATGGGAGGGATTGAACGACAGGGCCACATGAACGATTCCTCCCGGTGTCTGGATATCGGAGGAGACCCCCTGATGATACTTGACATCTCCGGTCTGGGTATCAGCGTCCTGCGTCTCGTATTCCCCCTCAAACTCGCTGAACAGTTCGCTCGGCGCCTTGCCCAGGATATTCACCAGAACATTGAGCCTGCCACGATGAGCCATGCCGATCACCACTTCCTTTACGCCCCGCTCACCGAACTGCTGGATGAGATCGGAGAGCATGGGGATGAGACAGTCCCCGCCTTCCAGTGAGAACCGCTTTTGTCCGACATACCTTGCATGCAGATACTTTTCCAGCCCTTCCGCCGCCGTCAGCCGCTCCAGCACCTCGATCCGGTGCCCGGCTTTCGGATAATCCTCGAAAGACGACCGCTCCACATGATCCATCAGCCACTCGCGAACCCGATGGGAATTGATATGCCGGATTTCATACCCGATGGAACCGCAATACACCCGGTTCAGGAATGCCAGCACATCGCGCAACGTCATTCTCCCGTCGCCGGGAATGCTGCGCGACAACCCGCCGACATCGAATTCGGTATCGAGATCCGAATCCGACAGGTCGAACTGGTGAAACTCTATTTCGCTGGCATCCCCTCTCGGCATGACACCGATCGGGTCCACATCAGCCATCAGGTGACCATGGGCACGGTAGGCCATGATAAGCTTGGATACCTGGGCCTGCTTGTGTACCGCCGTATTCAGCCACTGCTGGGATCCCCCATCCTCTCCGGACCCCGCAGACGACACGACCTCAGGCAGTGCCGAAAACACATCACGCCAGGAGTCGATCTCGGAACCGGATCCAGCCCGGATCGATTCCTGATACAGGGATTCGAGATAAGTCATGTTCCCACCGCTCAGAAACCCGAGGTCGGGGAGCTTCCCGTTCTGCGATGTGGTCATGATTCAGCCAGCGCTTCAGCAAACAAGATAAGATCGCGATAACGGCAGAAGTATAACAAAGGCTTTGCGGGATATCAGGACGATCTGAACCGGTCAGCCGATCTGGCGCCACTGCTCCAGATCGGCAAGAAAACGCTTCATGCTTCGCCTGGCGGCATGCGCCAGAACGCGTTCCCCGACGAGTGCAAGCCAGCCCGATACCTCGATGCGGGCTGCGTACGACAGGCTGGAACATCCACCTGGCAGGGATCCCAGAAAGACATCGGCCGTACCCTTTGCCGTATTTGCACCCTGTCCCTGCAACTGCGCAATCAGCCGATACCGATCGGGGGGATCAATGTCGACAACCCGCACATCAACCAGCAGTTTCCTGCGTGTCGGACCCAGCTGCAGCACAAACTCGAAGACAAAGCTTCCCGGTGCCTGCATCTCCACCCGACTACATCTTCCGATACACGCCTGCAACGCCGCCGGATCATTCAGGGACTTCCATAATCCTTCCGGTCCCACCTCCACCTCGTGCCTGCCGGAAAGATCGAATGATGAATGGATTCTGCTGGAACATGAATCCAGCATGGTCATGCCCTGATGCTTGTTGTCATTTATCAATAGTTCAATTTCAAGGATCATGAAAAATACAATGCCGTCGCAATCGCATGGCAATCGGATTCACCCAATACCCTGACAATCCAGTCGTGCGACTGTCAACGAGGACCATTCCCAGACACCGGCAAGCTTCAAGTCCGTGATGGAGAATCCACCGGCAATGCCTGCAGGTAATCCCCGAAGGACGGAATGGGAATCCTGTAATGGTCGGGCATGTCCCGGGACGGGGCCAGCAGACCGGCATGCAGGGCATTGGTCAGGAAATCTTCCATCGACTGTCCTGCTTTCCCGCGCACCTCTTCGGTCAGTGACTCGATCCTGTCATGGGACAAGTCACCGCCTCTCTCCTGGGCGGCCAGTGCCAGATCCCGGTAGACCCATGCCCGGCTGGAACCGGCCGCAAGCCGCCCGGCATAGTATTCCCTCTTGTATTTCTCCGCGGCAGCCATGGCCTCATCCAGATGTCCCGAATCAAGCCGTCCGCCGTTGGCCCGGATGATGCCACACGCCGCAACCGCAACCCGGTTGATGTGCTGCGGCCACCCCTGGGACAACTCGGCCAACCTGTTCACCCACACCTCCCGATCTTCATGCGTGCCCGTGAAACCGTAGGACTCGAAGACGCTCCGGATGGCGCAGGCCGAATCATCATGCGGCAGGGGATCCAGGGTCACCACCCGCCCGCTGGCGAATCTTGAAAGACCGCACTGGCGCAGCACCTGCTGGGTGTCGCTCAGACCGAAGAACGCCGCCACCAGGGGAACCCCCTGGGGGTCCCGGTGCAGACAGTCCATCACCCCCTTCGTGCTGACCGAAACCGGTGTGTTCTGGGCCTCGTCCACACACACCACGATATGGAACTTCTTCAGCAGCGGCGCAGCATTCTGGAATACCCAGCTGGCCGGCATCCCCTCATCATCATTCCGGCCGCCCACTGAAACACCCAGGGCGCCGCCACCACGCTCCGACAGTTCATGGAACATTTTTCCGGCAAGGTCAAGAAGGTCATCAAGCACCCTGACAACAGACGTCCCGGAAGCCATTTCCCGGAGGCGCTCGCTTTCCGCGCTGGCAGCTTTGACCATGGTCCTGACAATCGCAGCAGGGGACCCCAAGGCATCCGGATTCATGGCAACCGTCACCCAGGGCGCCTCGGGGGTCGAATGGCGCCGCACCGCCTCCATGCACTCCTCCATCAATGCCGACTTCCCGGCGCCGGGGGCGCCCTGGAAGATCATCGTGCCGCCGCCTACGATCCCTTCGCTGAGACTTGTGATGGCGGAACGGTAAACCGCGTATTCCGCTTCACGTCCCCGGAAGAACGGCTCGCGGCCCGCCTCGGACCGGTCCGTGCGTTTCAACCAGATTTCCAACGGCAACGGATCGGCCGGAGGCGGCTTCGGAAAGGGTCTCTCGTTCATGACGACAATCTTACCTCAACCCTTCAACAAGTACACAGGCAAAGATTGCATGCCTGCCCTGGTCCGATAACCCTGCCGGGGGTGCTCAAGCCGCTGTGGAAGTCATCTTCATCTCCATCAGGAGGCCCACGATCATGCCTCGAAAATCGCTGGTTTCCGACCCCATCCCGCAATTGCCGGACATTGAAAATCTGAATACTCCTCCCGAGGATGTGGTCAGCCTCGCCATGTGCAGTCAAATGCATCCATGACCCGCCTGGACCATGACCGTCGGATATTCCGTCATCGGAGCGGAACTTTCCGGCGCAAACACCCCGGCAGCCGCTGTCATCGGGAAGCAGCCGCACCACCCACAATCCGAGTCTCGACTCCAGTTCTTCATCATGTTCCTGTCCGGTGGCGGCAGACACGGCACACCCCATGGGAAAGCTCTCCCCCGGCCGGTGTGAATGGCGGAAATTCTCGACCAACGGACACCCGAAATCAGTATTTCCTTGCGTCAGCCATCTGCCGGCCGTGCCCTTCATGGGTTGTCATGCAACATCCTTGCATGTGCATTAACTGCCTGCTGACATGATACCGATCAGGAAGGAAAATCAGATAGAATTCCAACTGGAATCCGCCTTGGCCACCAACACGGACCCATGACAGAGGATCAATTTGCCCGGCGCTACAGCCGCCAGATACGCCTGCCGCAGATCGGACCGGAGGGTCAGGCGCAATTGTCGGAATCGCGCGTGCTCATCGTCGGCATGGGAGGGCTCGGATCCCCGGTTGCCCTGTACCTCGCGGCAGCAGGAGTGGGTCACCTGTGCATAGCGGATTTCGACCAGGTTGACCTTTCCAACCTGCAGCGGCAGATTATCCACCAGCACGACAGCATTGGCGATCTCAAGGCAGAATCCGCAGCCGCGCGACTGCTCGCGATCAACCCGGAGATCGAAGTCCGGACACTGAACCATGCACTGGATTACGAAGACCTCCTTGAGCAAAGCGATGGAACGGACCTGCTCGTCGACTGCACCGACAATTTCCCGACCCGCTTTGAATTGAACGATGTATCCCGGGCAACCGGCATACCGCTTGTATCCGGCGCCGCAATCAGGTGGGAGGGACAGGTCACTTCATTCAACCCGCGTGATGACAGGAGCCCCTGCTACCAGTGCCTGTATCCAGACCGCGGCATGCAAAGCGCCACCTGCGAGGGCGAAGGCGTGGTCGCACCTCTGGTCGGGATCATCGGCGCCATGCAGTCCATGGAGGCAATGAACATCCTGCTGGGCAATCCCCGTCTCTGCGGTCTGGTCTGGCTGTTTGATGCGCGAAGCATGGACTGGCAGCACATGCGTCTGAAACGCGATCCGCATTGCAGGGGATGTCATGGCGTTACAAGCACCGGTCAATCCCACGGGCCACCGGACAGGGGCAAGATGTCATCGGCGAAATAACCCCGCCGCCTGAACGGTATCCGCCAGCCTGTGCAGAAATCCGCTACGACATGCGGAATCGACGGGTCAGGGTGCCTCCCTGGTGGTATTCATGGCATTTTCGGGACAATCCCCCGCACAACCAGCAGATTCACCACCTGCTGCACGCATTCTTCAACGGCAAGTTCAGCCGTGTTGACGATCAGGTGCGCATTCTGCGGTTCCTCGTAGGGCGAGGAAATGCCGGTGAAGTCCGATATCTCGCCCTTTCGTGCGCGTTGATACAGTCCCTTGACATCACGACTTTCACACACCTCCAGAGGGCACTTGCACCAGACTTCCAGAAAATCGGCATCGTTGTCCACCATCATGCGGACACGCTGCCGATCAACCCGAAAAGGAGAAATGAACGCAGTCAGCGCGATGACGCCTGCATCGATGAACAGTTTCGACATCTGTCCGATGCGCCGGATGTTTTCTGCCCTGTCGCCAATCGAAAAACCCAGATCCCCGCATAGTCCGTGACGAACGTTGTCTCCGTCAAAGACGAATGTCTGGATATTCCGCCTGTGCAGGAAACCTTCTACCGCATGAGCCAGGGTGGACTTGCCGCTGCCGGACAATCCGGTAAACCACACCACGGAACTGCGATGCCCGTTTCTTGTCTCGCGCATCTCCCGGGTCACGACGGGCTGGTGCCAGAAAATATTCGACGATTCAGAGTTCATCCTGTGCAGGCCAGTACCATGTGTGAGTTTGAAGCAGGCCTGATTGTACCTGTCGCCAGACAGGTTATGCACCAGATAAACAAGGCGCCGAACCTTCGCGACCCACTCCACCAGACTCGGACAACGTTATTTTCTCTTCCCCGCAGCAGCACGGAACGATTTGACGCGACCCGCAATCCTTGCAGCCGGCAGTGGGAAAATCGCCTTGGGTAGCGCGGTTTTACCGGTCCTGGCTGCAAATCCTCAATGGATAGTTGTTAAACTAGGCACCCTGTTGACTAACCGAGGTTGCACGATGAACGAAATACGAGTCTCTTCAGGTGAATGGGGCATCGACAACGACTACGGAACCCTCCGGGATGTCCTGCTTGGCAAGCCCGATCATTATCGCTGGGTGGACGCCGGACCGCTGATCCGGCGCACCTTGCAGAACATGCACAAGACCGGCGTCACCTTCGACCTGGCGCTCGCCAGGTCCCAGCACCGGGAAATGGTACGCATTTACGAGGAAGAGGCGGGAGTCACATGCCATTATCTGGAGTCAGATCCCGTATTGCACCGCAATTTCTTTGCCCGGGACTCAAGCGCCATGACTCCGTGGGGCGCACTGATCTGTCACATGCAGTTGAAATGCAGACGGGCGGATTATGTCAGCGTGATTGATTTCTACCAGAAGAACCGCATCCCGATATGGAAGTACGTCACGGCAGGTCATTTCGAGGGCGGAGACTTCGTGATCCTGGAACCCGGAACAGTACTTATCGGATACTGCGGGGAACGCTCGGAACAGGCTGGTTCCGAGCAGGTGGCCGGTTTCGTGCGCGAACAGGGCTGGCAATGCGAGGTGGTCCCGATTCCCGCCCTGTTCGTTCATATGGACGGACTGGTGGTTCCGCTGGACCGCAAACTGCTGGTGGCCTGCCTGGATGCGCTGGAGGGCTGGGTTGTCGACTGGCTGAGGAACAGGGACTTCGAATTTGTCGATGTCGGATTCGAGGAAGCGCGCAACCTGGGCGTGAATCTGGTCGCGCTGGGCAATAACAAGGTGCTGTCCATGGCAGGAAGCGAAAAACTCAACGCCCGGCTGCGCGCCCTGGGCTACCAGGTGTTTGATCCTGACATGTCGATGTTCACGCTCGGCGGCGGCGGCGTCCATTGCCTGTGCCAGGCATTGCGCCGGGATGCGGTCTAGGAGGCAGACAGAATGCGCGGATCACACAACATGCTCCGGGTCAACGGGCAGAGACTCTGGAACAGCATCATGGAGATGGCTCGTATCGGCCCCGGCGAACAAGGGGGATCCTGTCGCCTGGCCCTGACTGACGAGGACAGGCAGGGGCGCGACCTGTTCGTGAAGTGGTGCAGCGAAGCGGGCTGCACGATAACCGTGGATGACATGGGCAACATTTTTGCCCGTCGGCCGGGCAAGGATGACCGGTTACCACCCGTATGTGCAGGCAGTCATCTGGACACGCAACCGCATGGCGGCAAATTCGACGGCATCTACGGAGTGCTCTCGGCGCTTGAAGTGGTCCGGACACTCAATGAGAACCGCATTCAGACCAGCGCTCCCGTCGAGATCATTAACTGGACCAACGAAGAGGGCGCGCGCTTTGCGCCGGCCATGCTCGCCTCGGGAGTTTTTGCCGGTCTGTTTGACAAGGAATATGCATGGTCCCGGAGCGACCTGGCCGGAACCCTGCTACGTGACGAACTCGAGCGTATCGGCTATCTAGGGAACCAGCCCTGTGGTGAACATCCCATGTCGGCTCTGTTCGAGGCGCATATCGAGCAGGGTCCGATACTGGAACAGTCCGCCCGGCAGGTCGGCATCGTTACCGGAGGACAGGGGCAGAAATGGTTCGACATCACATTTTTCGGGCAGGATTCCCATGCCGGTTCCACGCCCATGCAAGGCAGGCAGGATGCCCTGGTCGCAGCGGCCGAAGCCATTCGCTCGGTACATGAAATCGCTCATGCACATTCGCCGCACGGCGTCGGAACAGTCGGGCAGCTTACCGTAACACCAAATTCACGCAACACCATTCCCGGACAGGTTTTTCTGACCGTGGACCTGAGGAATCCGGATCAGGACATATTGAACGCCATGTCAGGAGAACTTGCTGACCGGCTGGACAAGATCTGCGGACGCCGGTCAATCGTGTACGACTGCAAGGAGATCTGGCACAATCCGCCGGTTCGTTTCGACCCTGATTGCGTTGCGGCAGTAGCCGAATCAGCCGAAAAACTGGGATACGGCCACCTGGAAATCATCTCGGGAGCCGGGCACGACGCGTGCCAGGTCTGCCGCGTGGTACCGACCGCCATGATCTTTGTGCCGTGCGAAGGAGGTCTCAGTCATAATGAGGCGGAGCATGCGGAACCGGGTGATCTCGAGGCTGGCTGCAATGTCCTGCTGCATGCCATGCTTGCAACGGCCGGTACCGGGGACTGACAGGCGATTTACCCGTCTTCCCGGACACTGGCTACCGGTGTCTCTTCCGAGAACTTTCCCATGCGGATTCGTTCGGCGGTTCCTTCGCGCTCACGCCGGTTGAAAGCCTCCGTGTTGTCCCCGTGCAGGCGCCTTAACCGTAGCCCCCTTGCAACCGGGAAGACCTGGCCTGACTCCCCGAGGGCCTCATGGCGGGCCCAGGCTGCCCGTTTCCTGGCCTGTTGATGCGGCTGGACCCGGTTCATGTCACCACAGGTCATGTCCGGGCCGCGCACGAGGTAGCCTGCGTCGATGGCCCGATTCATCAGCGACTCCCCTCTCGGGGTGCGAACCAGAATCGCATTCGTGCCCGGATCGTCTTCCTGTCCCTGCCTGGTCGGACTACCCCCGTCCCAGGTGTCGGCAGCAACTATATCCGCAGCATCACCGATCCCGTCCGGGCATATCTTGCAGCGGGGAGGCAAACCCCAGGTCGATTCATCATCCCCCCAGAAATCCAGGTAATTCATCCGTACCGTCTGACCGCTCCTGATTCTGACGGTAGTGGGACCAGGGCATCCGTAACCGCGATAGCGCAGGGATTCCACGTCATCAAACTCCAGTCCGAATCTCCGTAGAACCCGCCTGCTCGCATCAGGTTCCATGAATCCGCCGCAGACCATGGCAAGCATGTAGCGGCAACGGGCATCCAGTCTGGAATCGTGCCTGGCGTAATTGCGCAATGCACTGACATCGCAGGGCGTACCAATGAAGGCGAAGGTTTCGCCAGCCCGCTCTGCCGAATCCAGGATGCCTGCAATATCGATCACTGTGGCAGTCGGGCCATAGCGTGATCCCGAACCCCGGAGGACCTGCTCACGGTGCCTGCTGACATGCTGCTCGCCGAATGTCGGGTACTCATCAGGCGCCCTTGCATGCAACAGGAAATCGACTTCCCCACCTTCCACCAGGTAAAGTCCAAGTCCCGTCAGCACGCCGCCAGTTGCCGCCTGGTGCCGAACCGCCGGCTCAGCCGACCAGCAGGCGTAAATCTCGCGCCAGACTCCCCATACGCTGTCGACATGACTGTCCGGCCGGATCTCGTGCTCGGGAAGTCCGTCGACCCGGGTTCCGGGGCAGATATCCACGATCCGGTCCATTTCCCCGTGCGTCAGGGACTGGTCGGCGATCGGTCGCAAAGTCCCGTTCTGCACAGGCACAAAGGCAATACGGCCGCGTTTCGCGACACTTCGGCAGATACCGCAACCGATACACATTGCGTGTTCCGTTATCAGGTTGAGGCGTTCAACCGGGGAGAGGCCTTTCTGGAGATTCTCGAGATGTTTTTCGGACACGGTGCAGGATTCCGCAAGATCAATGAGTTGCGCGGATCATATACGATCCCCGATAATTGCGAAACCGGACAGCGCATGGACCCTGATCCTGATCGATATCCCGGTTGTCCTTTTCGGTCGAATCCATAATACTTGTGCCACCGCAATGGCCGGTTTGTCGGCATCGGGATTATCCCGGGTTGACCGAGTCCGATCAATTCCAGACAAATACTGAATCATGAACGACTATCCTGAATACGATGATCCGATCACACGCCCCCGCTACACCGGCTTGCCGACATTCATGCGGGCGCCCTATACGGAGAGTCTCGAAGATGCGGATATCGGTCTGATCGGGGTTCCCTATGACGGCGGAGTCACCAACCGGACTGGCGCAAGGCACGGCCCGCGGGAAATCCGCAACCAGTCAAGCCTGATCCGGAAGATGAACCAGGCTACCGGCATCTCGCCGCACGAACTGTGCCGGATCAGGGATATCGGTGACGCCTGGGTACAGAGACCCTTTACCCTCGAAGGCAGCCACCGGGAAATCGAGGCGTTCTTCCGGTCCGTGCACGAAGCCGGAGTGATACCCCTGTCGGCTGGCGGAGACCACTCGATCACGCTACCCATCTTCCGGGCAATCGCCGAAGCACAGCCGCTCGGCCTGGTGCATTTCGATGCTCACTGCGATACGGGCGACGACTATCTGGGATCCAGATTTCATCACGGCGCGCCATTCAAGATTGCCGTTGATGAAGGACTGCTTGATCCGAAACGCACCATCCAGATCGGGATCCGGGGATCGCTGAACGATCCGGATGTGTGGAAATTCAGTCACGACTCGGGCATGCGCGTCATCTATATCGAGGAGTATTTCGAAATGGGCTGGAAAAACGTCGTCGAGGAAGCGCGCAGGATCGTGGGCGACGGCCCCACCTATGTCAGCTTTGACGTGGATGCGCTCGACCCGGTCTTTGCACCCGGTACCGGCACGCCTGAAGTAGGTGGATACACCACGCTCGAAGCACAGATGATGCTCCGGGGACTGCGTGGTCTTGACCTCGTCGGCGGGGATGTGGTGGAAGTGTCTCCTCCCTTTGATCCCAGCGGAAACACGGCGCTGGTCGGCGCCACCATGATGTTCGAAATCCTGTGTCTGCTGGCGGAAACCGTTTCTCGACAAGCAAGGTGATCAGGGGATCAGATCACCTCGGCATCCCGCATCTTCTCCAGAAGCCGGATACTGTCCCGGACATTGCTCATGTGCGGATTGACGTCCAGCGCCCTTTCAAAATACTCAAGCGCGCGTTCATGGTTTTCCAGCTGGAGATAGATCATGCCCTGGCCGGACAATGCACCGTAATGCCTGGGCTCCCGCAGAAGCGTTTCATCGACATCGCTGGTTGACAACTGGTATTCCCCCATCAGGTAATACACCGTGGCACGACGATTCCAGCCTTCCGCGAACCCGGGATCCATCTCGATCACCTGAGTGTAGATCTGCACCGCATCCGCATACTCGGTACGCCGCATGCTGACTTCACCCTGTTCCATCAGCACTTCTATGTCAGGGTTGTCATTCTGATACCAGTGTTTCCAGATTTCCCTGGAGATGGCCTGTGCCTCGTAAACGCTGGCCGTTTCATGCAGACGGAAAAACAGGTCATCCAGTTCAGGGTTGTCCTGATCGGACCAGGATGACGGCGCAAGGAAGGACACCAGTGCACCGACGAGGGCGATAAACGGCCTGTTCATAAGATAATCCGGCATGGGCAACACCTGTAAAAATACCCGTCCCGCGTGTAGATTCGCCTATCTGGGCGCGAATTGCAAGGGCAGCCGCAACAACTACATGAAGTCTGGAGTTCCATCCGCCCCGGAACTTGTCATCCGACTCCGGACCGTTTTTGCGTACCCCCGTGCTGTCGGAACACGCCTTGATGCTGGTGCTGTCCAGACCCAATACCTCACCCTGGTCGAAACATTGCATGAGTGCTGATGAGCAGTGGAAATTACCTGTTTCAGAGCAGGATTTCCCCGATCCGGATGATGTGCAGGAGATTTCAGTGGCATTTTTCGCAGGCATGCGATTCCGGCAGGCTGGCAACGGGCCTCCGCAAACCTTCAGCACCACACCTCCCGGGTCTGACAACTCCGGAAATCATCCACTTTCCGATGCTCATGCAAGGTTGTGGCTTGGCCGATCCTGATCGTGTTGCGTACGCGACCGAAGTGGCAGGACATGATGTCCTCCGTGGCTTGTGGTTCCGGAAAAAGCCACCGGAGAAACGTCTCCCCCATGCGGGGATGAAAATTCCCCGATGATCAAGGAAGGAACCGGAATGTCTTCCGGCCCTGATCATGAAAAAGGAGTCGGGCCCTTCAGCCCGGCACCGTCCCGGGTCCTGCCATGAAGCGCTTCAGATTGCCGGTTCAGGGGACTGACGAACCGCCATTGCAGTGAACTCCACACCTCCCCGGAATCGGGTGCAAGCGGTTTTCGGGCACACACCATCTCCCATCGATACGGACACACTGCTGCAGTGGAAGGATGGTCATGAGGCTGCCCGGCCAACTGGCATCAGGCAGTTTGTCACGGCTTTCCAGCCTGATGTCCAGGTGGAACTGCATCAGGCCTGCGACGGTTCCACCGGCAGTGCCCGGAGCCAGTCGCCGAAGGACGGGATCGGAATCCGGTAGTGGTCGGGGAGGTCCTGCGTCGGTGCCAGCAGACCGGCGTGCAGGGCATTGGCGAGGAATTCGTTGAAATCACCTGAAGCGTTCTCCGGCACGGATCGCACGAGCCCCCGGAGCGTCGCCCGGGACAGGATGCCGTCCGGACTGGATCCGGCCACCAGCGCAATCCGCCTGTAGATTCCGGAATCCTCCGTGCCGGCGGCCAGCCGTCCGGCATAGTATTCCCGCCTGTATTCCTCCGCAGCCGCCATGGCCGCATCCAGATGCCCCGAATCAAGCCGTCCACTGTTAGCCCGGATGATCTCACAGGCCGCTACCGCAACGCTGTTGACATGCTGCGGCCACCCCTGGGACAGTTCGGCCAGCCTGTTCACCCACACCTTCCGATCTTCCGGCGTACCCGTGAAACCGTAAGCATCGAAGACATTCCGGATGGCACTGGCCGCATCCTCATGCGGCAGGGGGTCCAGGGTCACCACCCGCCCTCTTGCGAACCGCGACAGGCCGCACTCGCGCAGCACCTGCTGGGTGTCGCTCAGACCGAAGAACGCCGCCACCAGGGGAATTCCTGCCGGCGGATCGTGCAGACAACCCATCACGCCCTTCGTCTTGTCGGAAACCGGTGTGTTCTGGGCCTCGTCCACCAGTACCACCAGATGGAAATCTCCCAGCAGCGGAGCCGCGTCCCGGAATACCCGCTCCGCAGGAACATGCGTCTCCCCGCCGCTCCCGGCTGTCGGCCTGCC